>NZ_JAQLOI010000001.1:975903-1301204 GCF_028204155.1 Vibrio algarum
GCTAGTGGTTAAGAAGGTAAGAATGATACTCCGGCTTGTAAATTATTTCAGTAGGAAAACGAGTTATTTGTGTCTATAACGTTAAAAAATAATTTAGATATACTCACCGGAGCCTTGTTGTCGTTCCGATTGTTACGCTAGAGTAATATGAACAGTGGCTTAGAGGGATATGAATGAAAATTACTGCCGATGATTGGTTAGAAGGTGCAAGACATGTCCCTTCTCCTTATTGTGACGTAAGGCCGAAGGAAGTGGAGGTGAGCCTACTCGTTTTTCATAATATCAGTTTGCCACCAGGTCAATATGGTGGAGATGAGATAGAGCGTTTTTTTACAGGTAATCTCGATCCAAAAGAGCATCCTTTTTTTATGTTATTCACCAAATGAAGGTCTCTGCACACTGCTTAATTCGAAGGGATGGTGAAGTTGTACAGTTTGTGCCATTCAATATGAGAGCTTGGCATGCTGGTAAGTCAAGTTTTGCAGGTGTAGATAAGTGCAATGATTATTCTATTGGCATTGAATTAGAAGGTACCGATTTTGATTCGTATACCGAAAAGCAATATCAGTCATTAGCAACAGTGACATCACTATTGATGGTTCATTATCCTAGTATTTCACCAGATAGAATTACAGGACATCAGTATATCGCGCCCCTACGAAAAACTGACCCAGGTTTGGTCTTCAATTGGCGCTATTTTCGTAGTGTAATCAATGCCGATTAATTTTTTTAGTGGCTATAAATACATCGTTTTAAACAAAACCACTAAAGAAACCATCTATTAACAACTAGAAATTTTTTGGTGTTTTATGTAACTGCATCAAAAGATTAATGTATATCCATGACAAATAATTGTTGTCTTCCTGTTAAATGCTCAGGATTTTATGATTTAAATCAATTTTGACCTAGACATTAACGTTATTTTTATGTTAACTTTCGTGAACTTTAAAATTGGTAATACCAATTTACACGACTCGCAAGCTTGATGAATTGAGTAAAAATAACGATATGGCATATCAAAGGATACGTCAGCCTAAGCTCTCTGATGTAATAGAGAAAGAGCTTGAAAGGTTGATTGTGGAAGGGACATTCTCACCAGGGCAACAACTGCCGCCGGAAAGAGAACTGGCGACACAATTTGATGTCTCACGCCCTTCTATCCGTGAAGCGATCCAGCGATTAGAAGCTAAGCGCTTGTTAACACGCCGTCAAGGCGGTGGAACCTTCGTAAGCGAAAGTTTGTGGAAGGGTTTTTCAGATCCTTTACTAGAGCTTTTGTCGACTCATCATGAAACTCAATTAGACTTGCTGGAGTCTCGCCACGCGTTAGAAGGCATATCTGCATATTTTGCTGCTTTGCGTGGGACCGAAGAAGATTATACAAGGATTCGCACTATTCAAGAGCGAATTCAAAAAGCAGAAGAAGAGAAAAATGTAGAACAAGAAGCAGCAGAAGTAATGAAATCACTCATTGCGATCACCGATGCTGCCCATAATGTTGTGCTGCTACATATCGTTCGCAGTCTCGCTCCTCTTCTTGAGCAGAACGTATTACAGAATTTAAAACTATTGAACCGCCGTAGTGATGTGGCGGAAAAAGTAAGTAGACACAGAGCTAATATAGTAGATGCGATAGTTTCTGGACAGCCTGAGCAGGCTCGTGAACTTTCTCATTCACATTTAGCTTATATCGAGGAAACATTGTTGGATATTAATCGTGAAGAGAGTAGAAGAAAACGCTCTTTGCGTCGAATCCAACAGAGTGATGAATCATAACTAATTAGATTCATTGCATGTTAACAAGATCCAACTAACAAAAGGATAGACCGCCATGTCTGAAGTCATTAATAATGACGTTGATGCACTGGAAACTCAAGAGTGGCTTGCCGCACTAGAGTCAGTAGTACGTGAAGAAGGTGTAGAGCGTGCACAGTTCTTACTAGAAACAGTTTTAGATAAAGCACGCCTTGATGGTGTAGATATGCCTACTGGCGTAACTACCAACTACATCAATACTATTTCTCCCGAACAAGAACCCGCTTACCCCGGTGATACAACGTTAGAGCGTCGTATCCGCTCTATAATTCGTTGGAATGCAATTATGATTGTACTGCGCGCCTCTAAGAAAGACTTAGAGTTGGGCGGTCATATGGCGTCTTTTCAATCTTCAGCTGCATTTTATGAAACATGCTTTAACCATTTCTTCCGTGCTCCTAATGCTAAAGATGGCGGAGACCTAGTTTATTATCAAGGTCACATCTCTCCAGGAATCTACTCTCGAGCATTCGTTGAAGGCCGATTGACAGCAGATCAACTCGATAACTTCCGTCAGGAAGTGGATGGCAAAGGTATACCTTCGTACCCTCACCCGAAATTAATGCCTGAGTTTTGGCAGTTCCCAACGGTTTCAATGGGCCTTGGTCCAATTTCTTCTATCTATCAAGCTCGATTCCTTAAGTATTTAGACGGTCGCGGCATGAAAGACACTAAAGAACAGCGCGTGTACGCATTCTTAGGTGATGGTGAAATGGATGAGCCGGAATCTCGTGGTGCAATTTCATTTGCCGCTCGTGAGAAACTAGACAACCTTTGCTTCCTGATAAACTGTAACTTACAACGTCTCGACGGCCCAGTAATGGGTAACGGCAAGATAATCCAAGAACTAGAAGGCTTATTTAGAGGCGCTGGTTGGAACGTCGTTAAGGTTGTTTGGGGCAGTGGTTGGGATGCATTGCTTGCTAAAGATACTTCTGGCAAGTTACTGCAGTTAATGAACGAAGTTGTTGATGGCGATTACCAAACATTTAAATCTAAAGATGGTGCTTTCGTCCGTGAGAACTTCTTTGGTCGTTACCCTGAAACAGCAGCACTCGTTTCTGACATGACAGATGATGAAATCTTCGCACTAAAACGTGGTGGTCATGATTCATCTAAACTGTATGCGGCTTATAAAAATGCGGCAGAAACAAAAGATCGTCCAACGGTTATCTTGGCTAAGACTGTAAAAGGTTATGGCATGGGTGCAGCGGCAGAAGGTATGAACATCGCTCACCAAGTTAAGAAAATGGACATGACACATGTTCAACATCTTCGTGACCGTTTAGGTTTAAAAGATCTCGTTTCAGATGAAGAAATGAAATCTCTACCTTATCTACAGCTAGAAGAAGGTAGTGCAGAATACGAATATTTACATGCTCGTCGTAAAGCCTTACATGGTTATACTCCGGTTCGTTTGCCTAATTTTACTCAAGCGTTAGATATTCCTAAATTGGATGAGTTTAAACCGCTACTTGAAGAGCAAAAGCGTGACATTTCGTCAACAATGGCATTTGTACGTACACTAAACGTTTTACTTAAAAACAAAGGCATTGGTAAGAACATCGTTCCTATCATCGCTGATGAAGCGCGTACGTTTGGTATGGAAGGACTGTTCCGACAAATCGGTATCTACAATCCAAATGGCCAAAACTATACTCCTCAAGATCGTGATATCGTTTCTTATTATAAAGAAGCGACGTCGGGTCAGGTGCTACAAGAAGGTATTAATGAGCTAGGTGCGATGTCTTCATGGGTTGCGGCAGCAACGTCATACAGTACCAATGACTTGCCAATGATTCCTTTCTATATCTACTACTCTATGTTTGGTTTCCAACGTGTAGGTGATATGGCTTGGATGGCTGGTGACCAACAAGCGCGTGGTTTCTTATTAGGCGCAACGGCAGGACGTACAACACTCAATGGTGAAGGTCTTCAACATGAAGATGGTCACAGCCATATTATGGCAGGTACCGTACCAAATTGTATTTCTTATGACCCAACGTTTGCTTATGAAGTTGCGGTTATTGTACAAGACGGTATTCGTCGCATGTATGGTGAACAAGAGAACGTGTTCTACTACTTGACGTTAATGAATGAAAACTACGCGATGCCAGCGATGCCAGAAGGTGCTGAAGAAGGCATTCGTAAGGGTATTTATAAATTAGAAACTCATGAAGGTACGAAGGGTAAGGTTCAGTTGCTAAGCTCAGGAACTATCATGAATGAAGTGCGTAAAGCCGCTGAAATATTAAGTGAAGAGTACGGCGTTGGTTCTGATGTTTATTCTGTAACGTCATTCAATGAAGTGACGCGTGATGGACAAGAAGTCGATCGTTACAACATGCTTCACCCAGAAGCTGAGTCTAAAGTCCCTTATATTGCTGATGTGATGGGTACCGAGCCAGCAATAGCAGCAACGGATTACATGAAAAATTATGCAGAACAAGTTCGTGCATTTATCCCTGCTGAATCTTATAAAGTACTTGGTACTGATGGCTTTGGTCGTTCAGACAGCCGTGAGAATCTACGTCGTCATTTTGAAGTGAATGCAGGTTACGTAGTCGTTGCTGCTCTAAATGAGTTGGCAAACCGTGGTGATGTTGATAAGTCTGTTGTTGCAGATGCAATTAAGAAATTCGACATTGACGCAGATAAAACTAACCCGTTATACGCATAAAGGTAGGACAGAATAATGGCAATCGAAATTAATGTACCGGATATAGGTGCGGATGAGGTTGAAGTTACTGAGATTCTTGTCAGCGTAGGCGACAAGGTTGAAGAAGAACAGTCCCTTATCAGTGTTGAAGGCGATAAAGCCTCAATGGAAGTACCAGCATCACAAGCGGGTATTGTAAAAGAGATTAAAGTTGCTGAAGGCGACAAAGTGACGACGGGTTCGTTGATTATGATTTTTGAAGCAGCTGAAGAAGGAGCATCTGCCGCTTCTGCCCCAGTTGTTGAAGTCGAGTCTGCTGCCCCTGTTAGCCTCTCTCTGAAAGAGATCAATGTACCGGATATCGGTGGTGACGAAGTTGAAGTCACTGAGATTATGGTTGCTGTTGGCGATGTTATCGAAGAAGAGCAATCTCTTGTGACTGTTGAAGGTGATAAAGCCTCAATGGAAGTACCTGCACCGTTCGCAGGTACTTTAAAAGAAATTAAAATTGCTGAAGGCGATAAGGTCACTACAGGTTCGCTTATCATGGTCTTTGAAGTGTCTGAAGGTGGTGCCGCGCCTGTCGCTGATGCTGCTCCTGTAGCTTTAGCTCCAGCAGCTGTTGAACTCAAAGAGATTACAGTACCTGATATTGGTGGCGATGAAGTTGAAGTCACTGAAATTATGGTTGCGGTAGGTGATGCTATTGATGAAGAGCAGTCACTGATTACTGTTGAAGGCGATAAAGCTTCGATGGAAGTACCTGCTCCGTTTGCTGGTGTATTGAAAGAACTTAAGATAGCCGAAGGCGATAAAGTAACCACTGGTTCTTTGATTATGGTGTTTGAGACAACGTCTGCATCTGCACCAGTAGCAGCACCAGTTGCCGCTGCTCCTTCTGCTCCCGCTCCAGTCGTTAAAGCAGAGGCTCCTAAAACAGCGCCAGCAACGGATGAATTTGAGGTCAATAACGATTATTCTCATGCTTCTCCTGTTGTACGCCGTATTGCTCGCGAATTCGGAGTAAACTTAGCGAAAGTTAAGGGAACGGGTCGTAAGAGCCGTATCTTGAAAGAAGATATTCAAAGCTACGTTAAAGAAGCATTGAAACGTCTCGAATCTGGTGCAGCAGCCGCAGCAGGTAAAGGAGACGGAAGTGCACTTGGTCTACTTCCTTGGCCGAAGATTGATTTCAGCAAGTTTGGTGACATTGAAACTAAACCGCTATCGCGCATTAAGAAAATTTCTGGTGCTAACTTGCATCGTAACTGGGTAATGATACCTCACGTTACACAGTGGGATAATGCTGATATTACCGAGTTAGAAAAATTCCGAAAAGAACAAAATGCGGTAGAAGCGAAGAAAGACTCAGGTGTTAAGATCACGCCTCTAGTGTTCATAATGAAGGCAGTAGCGAAAGCGCTCGAAGCCTTCCCTACGTTTAATTCTTCATTAAGTGAAGATGGCGAAAGCTTGATACTGAAAAAATATGTCAATGTGGGTATTGCTGTTGATACGCCAAATGGCTTAGTTGTTCCTGTCTTTAAAGATGTGAATAAAAAAGGCATTTACGAGCTATCAGATGAGCTAATGGCTGTGTCTAAAAAAGCACGTTCAGGTAAACTTACGGCTGCGGATATGCAGGGTGGTTGTTTCACTATTTCAAGTTTAGGCGGTATCGGTGGTACGGCATTTACTCCAATAGTTAACGCGCCTGAAGTTGCAATTTTAGGTGTGTCAAAGTCGGAGATGAAGCCAGTGTGGAATGGTCAAGACTTTGTACCACGCTTACAACTGCCATTGTCACTTTCCTACGACCACCGTGTGGTTGATGGAGCAGAAGGTGCTCGCTTCATTACTTATCTAAACGGTTGTCTATCAGATATCCGCCGATTAGTACTGTAATAAAAACTGAAAGGTGGCAACGTTGCCGCCTTTCTTGTTTTATAAATTAATACATAGCTCACAGGCTAAATGGAATTTCTTTTCACTTCGTTAACAAGTTTGTAAACTGTTGAGGTCTGAAAGAAAAAGAAGTTAATAACTATCGACATTTAGCCTGTTAGGGATAATGACTACAAGAGGTCACAATGAGCAAAGAAATTAAAGCCCAAGTTGTCGTACTTGGTGCCGGTCCTGGTGGATACTCAGCTGCATTCCGTTGTGCAGACCTAGGTTTGGAAACCGTACTAATTGAACGTTATAGCGCGTTAGGTGGTGTATGCTTAAATGTTGGGTGTATTCCATCGAAAGCATTGCTGCACGTAGCTAAAGTAATTGAAGAAGCGAAAGCGCTTGCTGAGCACGGTATTGTATTTGGTGAGCCACAAACAGATATTGATAAAATTCGTTTGTGGAAGGAAAAAGTAGTTGGACAGTTAACGACTGGTATCGCTGGCATGGCTAAAATGCGCAAGGTTACTGTTGTTAATGGTTACGGTAAGTTTACCAGCCCGAACTCGATTGAGGTTGACGGTGAAGACGGTAAAACGACAGTAAACTTTGATAATGCGATTGTTGCTGCTGGTTCTCGCCCAATTAAGCTGCCATTTATCCCACATGAAGATCCTCGAATTTGGGATTCTACAGATGCTCTAGAACTTAAAGAAGTACCAGGAAAGCTACTCATAATGGGTGGTGGTATTATTGGTCTAGAAATGGGTACGGCTTATCACTCTTTAGGTTCAAAGATCGATGTTGTTGAAATGTTCGATCAAGTTATTCCAGCGGCAGATAAAGATATCGTGAAGGTATATACCAAGCGAATCAAAAACAAGTTTAATCTGATGCTAGAAACCAAAGTTACAGCAGTTGAAGCAAAAGAAGACGGCATTTACGTTTCTATGGAAGGTAAAAAAGCACCAGCTGAACCAGAGCGCTATGATGCAGTGTTAGTTGCCATTGGTCGAGTACCAAATGGTAAGCTACTTGATGCCGAGAAAGCAGGTTTAGAAGTTGATGATCGTGGCTTTATCAATGTAGATAAGCAAATGCGTACCAATGTACCTCATATACATGCTATCGGCGATATTGTTGGTCAACCAATGCTTGCCCATAAAGGGGTCCATGAAGGTCATGTTGCTGCCGAAGTTATTTCTGGTAAGAAGCACTACTTTGATCCTAAGGTAATCCCTTCTATTGCTTATACTGAGCCGGAAGTTGCTTGGGTTGGTAAAACAGAAAAAGAAGCAAAAGAAGAAGGGCTTAACTATGAAGTTGCTTCTTTCCCTTGGACTGCTTCTGGCCGTGCTATTGCATCGGATTGTTCTGACGGGATGACTAAGCTTATCTTCGATAAAGAATCTCATCGAGTTATCGGTGGCGCTATTGTTGGTACTAATGGCGGTGAGCTTTTGGGCGAAATCGGTTTAGCTATCGAGATGGGTTGTGATGCAGAAGATATTGCACTGACAATACATGCTCACCCAACGTTGCACGAATCTGTTGGACTAGCTGCTGAAGTGTTTGAAGGTACGATTACCGATCTTCCAAACCGAAAAGCGAAGAAAAAGTAGCTCTATTATCTTTATAAAAACCGCCTTCATTGGCGGTTTTTTTGGTTATAAAAAAGCGATGGTGAACCATCGCTTTTTGCTTTTTGCCAATTAACGTTATTATTTTATTCTTCTTTGTAGATACAAAGCATATTTAAGAAGCTGTTGGTAAACTCATCTAGATGTTGTTTATCATTGATCCTGTTGGCTTCTAAATAGATTGCATAACAGATAGCATGGAACATTTTAGTTAAGTTTTCTGGGTTCTGTTTTTCACATATTTCGCCGCGTTGTATAGACTGAGAAAACATGCTTTCTATCAGTAAACGGCTGTTTTTATTTAGAGAAACAAAAAGAGGCCAAACTTCATCACGCGCTGAGGCGCTCCATTCAAACCATACCTTCAGCCAATGTTCATTTTGTAAAGCTAGTTCACACATTTTGTCTGCGGTGTTCTTAAGGTTATCTTTTGCATGCAAAGAGGTGTCAATATTCTCATTAAGAAAAGCAGAAAACTGACGAACAACGTGGTGCAGTATTTCATCAACTAGATCTTCTCTAGTTGGAAAGTAGTTAAAAACGGTAGCAACTGAAACTTGTGCAATTTCAGCTATATCAGCGTGACCTCCACGACCAATGCCACGGCGGGCAAAAACTTCTAGCGCAATATCCATCAATTGCAATTTTCGTTTTTGTGGGGACAATCGAGTCCGAGGACGTTTTTGTATCATATCCATAACGTGTTTACCTTGCCAAATCGTTGATTATTTATTTAATAGTTATATTTATTATGATTTTTTATGACGCTTAATGAGTGTACAAGTGCATATAAATGACGTCAATTTATACAGTTAATAATTATGTCACTAATTTGAGATCCCCCCATAAAACTATCGGAAATCTAAGATTTCATTAATAGCACTGACATAATTGTTATTAGCAGTAACAGTGTTAGAACCATTAGATCTAAGTTAGCCACTATCACAAGAGTAATGTTAGAATGCGCCAAGATTTTTGGTTGTATATTTCGTATATATAACTTAACTAGATAATTGAGAAGAGTATGAAACATACAGTTGAAGTGATGATCTCTGAAGAAGAGGTTCAGCAACGAGTGAAAGAAATCGGTCAGCAAATTACAGA
Source organism: Vibrio algarum (assembly GCF_028204155.1). Lineage (NCBI taxonomy): Bacteria > Pseudomonadati > Pseudomonadota > Gammaproteobacteria > Vibrionales > Vibrionaceae > Vibrio > Vibrio algarum. The sequence continues at coordinate 985,015 of NZ_JAQLOI010000001.1, forward strand.
ACATTACAGAGATTCCGAAAATTTAGTCATGGTTGGGCTTTTAAGAGGCTCTTTTGTTTTTATGGCAGACCTTGCGAGAGCAATTAAAGTAAATCACTCTGTCGATTTTATGACCGCATCTAGTTACGGAAACACGATGGAAAGCTCTCGTGATGTACGTATATTAAAAGACTTAGATGACGATATTAAAGGTAAAGACGTATTACTCGTAGAAGATATAATTGATACTGGGAATACATTAAGTAAAGTCTGCGAGATTTTATCAATACGTGAACCGAACTCGATAGAGATTTGCACCTTGCTAGATAAACCTTCGCGTAGAGAAGTTGAAGTGTCTGTTAAATGGATTGGTTTCTCTATTCCTGATGAGTTTGTTGTTGGTGTTGGTATCGATTATGCGCAAAATTATCGTCACTTGCCTTACATTGGAAAGGTAGTACCACAAGAGTAAAATGAAAGCAGATCTCTATTCCTAAAGGTTCCTATGGTTGAGGGAACCTCTAGATACTGAGATCTGCAAGTTTTAATTAGATTTCACCATGATTGGTTAGTTTAGCAATAGCACCTTGGTAGGCTATCTCTAATGTTTCTCTGCTGTGGCTACGCATACCCAGATCTTTTAATTTCCCATCATCTATGCCATAAATAACGCCATGAAGGTCGATGTGTTGACCTCTTTCCCATGCAGTTTGCATAATAGTTGAGTTGCCTAAGTTGTATACCTGTTCGGCTACATTTACCTCGCAAAGCTTGTTGCCCCATTCTTCCCTTGGGTAGTCTCCTAACCAATTACGATGCTTCAGGTAAAGATCTCGTACATGAAGAATCCAATTATTGATTAAACCCAACGGTGGGTTGTCGATGGATGCATTAACGCCACCACAGCCGTAATGACCACAAACGATAATATGCTTAACTTTTAATACATCGACGGCGTATTGAACAACTGAGAGGCAATTTAAGTCGGTATGAATGACCTGATTAGCTACATTTCGGTGAACAAAAAGTTCTCCGGAATCCAATCCTGTTAATAGCTCTGCTGGTACGCGACTGTCTGAACACCCTATCCATAGGTAATCTGGGCTTTGTCTTTCTACCAATTTAGTGAAATATTCTGGGCTTTCTGAAGTCATTCGATCTGACCATTCAGCATTTTTTTCAAATAGTTCTTTAATATGTGGCATTTATCTCCCCTCTGTATAAGACCTACTATACACAAGCAAACTGATAGCTATCTATAATAATCAAAAATTTTTTTAAAAATCATCACTGGTAAGAGTAGTGGTTAATATTATTCTTAATAATTGAGGGAAGGTTTTGTGAGCAAAAAATATCTAGCAAGGAAGCGTTGCTTTTATATGCATTTGCCCCCATTTAACCTAACGACCATTTTGCTATTATTGTTTCGAAACAAAGCTTACTAGCCACTAAATAAGATTATAACGATGTACGCATTAGAAATAGAAAATTTGAAAAAGACCTATTCCGGCGGTTTTGAAGCCCTAAAAGGTGTCACTTTACAGGTTAAGAAAGGGGATTTTTATGCGCTTTTGGGGCCAAATGGTGCGGGTAAATCTACCACCATTGGCATAATTTCTTCTTTGGTAAACAAAACCTCAGGTGGCGTAAAGGTTTTTGGCTACAATATAGATACTCACCTAGAGCAGGCAAAACAGTATTTAGGGTTAGTTCCGCAAGAATTTAATTTCAACCAGTTTGAAACCGTTGAGCAGATTGTTATTCAACAAGCTGGTTATTATGGTGTGTCTAAAGAGTTAGCGAAAAAGAGGGCGGAGAAGTACCTCACACAGTTGGACCTTTGGGAAAAACGCTCAGAGCGAGCCCGCACTCTTTCTGGTGGTATGAAACGTCGCCTAATGATAGCGCGAGCGTTAATGCATGAGCCAAAGCTACTTATATTGGATGAACCTACGGCTGGAGTAGATATTGAGCTACGTCGTTCTATGTGGGATTTTCTACAGAAAATAAACGCCGAAGGCATCACCATTATTCTCACGACACACTATCTAGAAGAAGCTGAGATGTTGTGTCGTAATATCGGTATTATTAACCGTGGCGAGTTAATTGAAAATACAAGCATGAAGGATTTACTCAATAAGCTTCATGTTGAAACCTTTATTCTGGATTTACATGCGGGTAGCCCGAAACCTCAACTTCATGGGGTAAACTCTGTCGTTTTTCATAATGACTCTTTAGAAATAGAAATAGATAAATCACAAGGTTTGAATTTTGTGTTTAGCCAGTTAACAGAACAGGGTATCAATGTTCTGTCTATGCGAAATAAAGCGAATCGATTAGAAGAGCTATTTGTCGGTATTGTTCGAGATCAAAGCGGGAAATAATTAATCATGTATCAAATATATTGGACGGCCTTTAAAAGCTTACTATCGAAAGAGATCAATCGTTTCATGCGAATTTGGGTGCAAACGCTTGTACCTCCAGCAATTACAATGACACTCTACTTCATTATATTTGGCAACCTTATTGGTTCGAGAATAGGTGAAATGAATGGTTTCAGCTATATGGAATATATTGTTCCTGGTTTGATCATGATGTCGGTTATCACTAACTCTTATTCAAACGTAGCATCTTCATTTTATAGCTCAAAATTTCAAAAAAACATTGAAGAGTTGTTAGTCGCGCCTGTTCCGAATTACATCATTATTGCTGGTTTTGTTATGGGCGGCGTGACTCGCGGACTTGCTGTTGGCACTATTGTTACTTTTGTTTCTTTATTCTTTGTGGATTTACAGGTGGAGCATTGGGGGATAATAATCGCGACGGTCTTTATGACCTCAGTTGTATTTTCTATCGGTGGTTTGATTAATGCGATATTTGCAAAAACCTTTGACGATATTTCGATTATCCCTACTTTTATTCTTACTCCTCTGACTTATTTAGGCGGCGTGTTTTATTCCATCAATCTTCTGCCAGAATTTTGGCAAGGGGTGTCAAAAATCAATCCAATTGTATATATGGTTAATGCTTTTAGGTATGGGTTTTTAGGCGTATCTGATGTGGATATCGTGACTTCCTTTTCTGTGCTTATTGGTTTCGTGGTGGTGTTGTACTCAGTCGCTCATTATTTAGTGACCAAAGGCATTGGTCTGAGATCTTAAGACCTTCTTCTAAATAAAAAGAGCTATCAGTCATTGCTGATAGCTCTTTTTTAGTCGTTAATAAATTATAGCAATGAAAAATAATCAGTAAGATAAAACTATACTTGCTCTTGTTCTTTTTCTTCTACAACCAACTCAAGTACCTGATTATCGATTAATCTTGCTTTACCTAAAAATGCTGATATCAGTATGACTGCTTGAGAGGTTTCTTCGCCGATAGTTAGAAGAGTTTTTGCATCTCTAATGAATATCTCATCTGGATGAAGACCCGCTGCTCTTAATTGATCCTCTGCATCTTCCACTAAAGAACTGTAGTCATTTCGTCCACCTCGGATTTGGCTACTGACCCAGCGCATTGTTTTTGCTAACACTGGTGCTCGTTGCCGTTCATCCATGGTGAGAAGGCCGTTACGAGAGCTCATGGCTAAGCCATCTAGTTCTCTGACGGTAGGAACACCGATAATCTTAATACCGAAACAGAGGTCTTCAGTCATTTGCTTGATAACAGCAAGTTGTTGGAAGTCTTTCTCACCAAAGCAAGCAAACTCAGGTCTAACGATATTAAATAATTTAGTAACTATAGTTGCAACGCCTTTGAAGTGACCAGGACGTGAAACCCCCTCAAGCATATGCGAAAGACCCGGAACTTCAACAGATGTTTGCTTATCTAGGCCATCCGGATACATTATTTCAGGTGTTGGTGTGAATACGAGTTCAACCCCTTCACCATTTAGTATACTTAGGTCGTTGTCTAAGGTACGAGGGTAATTGTTAAGATCATCTGCACGTTCAAACTGCATTGGGTTAACAAAGATGCTTACTACAACAATGTCAGCATGCTCTTTTGCTTTACGTACTAACGTTAAGTGCCCTTCATGAAGGTTGCCCATAGTTGGTACTAAAGCAATGGTTCTACCTTCACGTTTTAGCAGTGCTATTTGCTCTCGCAAAGAGGAAATATCTGAGATTGTTTGCATTATAATTATACCTTAAGCGATGGTGTGGTCAGAGCCAGGGAAAGTGCCATCTTGTACTTCTGAAATGTATAGAGAAACCGCTTTGCGAATGTCTCCGGTTTCAGCTAAAAAGTTTTTAGAGAACTTCGGCATATAGTTGGCTGAAATACCAAACATATCGTGCATGACTAGAATTTGACCATCGGTATCACTTCCTGCCCCTATTCCAATCACTGGGATATCAACCGCTTTGGTAATTCTTTTTGCTAGTTCGGCGGGCACACATTCTAATAGAACAATTTGAGCTCCAGCCTCTTGCATTGCGATAGCATCACTCACCATCTGGTCGGCTTTTTCTTGGTCTCGACCTTGAATCTTATACCCGCCAAATATATTGACTGACTGAGGTGTTAAACCTAGATGCGCACATACAGGAACGGCACGTTCAGTTAGAAACTTGACCGTGTCGACTAACCATTTACCACCTTCCAACTTAACCATATTTGCACCTGATTGCATCAGTTTTGCCGCATTTTGGCCTGCTTGTTCTGGCGTGGCGTAGCTCATGAATGGCATGTCTGCCATTAATAGACTGTTTGGACTTCCTAATCGTACACTACGGGTATGATAAGCCATATCTTCGATAGTGACCGGCAAAGTGTTGTCCTGCCCTTGGAGTACCATCCCAAGAGAGTCTCCAACAAGTAGTACTGGCATTTCTTGTTGCTCAAAAAGTTGAGCAAAGCTTGCATCGTAAGCAGTTGATGAAGCAAATTTACGACCATCTCTTTTCCAAGTAATCAGATCGTTGATAGTGATTTTTTTCATGTGTAATCCTTTTCAGGTAGAGCTGACTATTATTGCCAAACACTTAGGCCATTTTTATCCACTTTAAGCAGCAGATTCGATAGCTCTATTCCACCTGGAAGTTTCAAATTTGGTGCGATTTCAGCGAGCGGATAGAGAACAAATTCTCTTTCATGCATTCCGTAGTGAGGAATGACTAGACGCTCGGAATGTATTACATCATTGCCATAAAGTAGAATGTCTAAATCTAGAGTCCTAGGACCCCAACGTTCACCTTTACGGACGCGACCATGCTCTAATTCAATCGCCTGAGTTAGATTTAGTAACTCGATAGGCGTCAACTCGGTTTGTATCTCGACAACAGCATTAATATAGTCGGGTTGATCTTGAGGCCCCATAGGAGCACTGCTATATAGTGACGATGCCTGTAAAAATTGGGTCTTTGTTAAATTTTTCAAGGCTTCTATAGCATTTTTCGTTTGATTGACAGGATCATTTAGATTACTGCCAATCGCGATATAGACCGTTATCATGAATTAGATTTACTTTTATTACTGCGATAGTTTTTGCGTCGACGATAGCTCGGTTTGTCTTGCCCTAAATCATTGCTCATAGCTTGGCGCATATTTCGACCTGCGTTTTGGTAGGTTTGCCACCATTTTGCTAGCTCTTTGGTTTCACCTTGCTCTACTTCACCACGCATCTCTAAGAAATCAAAGCCTGCACGAAACTTGTTTAGTTCCATTAGGCGAGTTGCTCGTTTGCCACTTCTTCTTGGTAGCCTTAATTGAAGCTGCCAAATTTCTCTAATAGTTGCTGTATGCCTTCTTGGAATCGCAATGCTTTTTACCTGTTGGTCTAGCACAACATTACTTGCTTCCATAATAGCATCGTAATAAGCAATGCCTTTTTCATCCATCATCTTACGAGCGACACGATTCAGTGGATACCATAGAAGAGCAGCAAACATAAAGGCGGGATTAATTCGCTTGCCTTCGTTTACGCGCTTATCTGTTGACTCTAGAACAAGCTCGATCATATGTTCGGTTTCTGAGTCACCTTCGTCGGTAAAATCTTCAGCAACAAGTGGAAATAGTGGTTTAAAGAGATCGTAATCTCTCATTAGTAAATAAGTTTCGAGCCCTTGTCCTGATTGAAGTAGCTTAAGTGATTCTTCAAAAAGACGAGCTGAAGGAATATCTTCAAGCAGGTAAGCAAGGTCAAGGATAGGGTCTGCCGTCGTAGCACATATATCCATGTCCAATTTAGCAGCGAAACGAACCGCTCTTAGCATCCGAACAGGATCTTCACGGTAGCGAGTTTCAGGATCACCAATAAGGCGGATTAAACCATCATCAAGGTCTTCTTTGCCTTCGGCAAAATCTTGAATACTGAAGTCGGCAATATTGTAATACATCGCGTTGATTGTAAAATCTCTACGTTCTGCATCTTCATCTATTGTGCCGTAGACATTGTCTCTAAGCAGCATACCTTCATCAGATTGTGCCGATACATTTTTTGCTGGCTCTTGATGGTGACCACGAAATGTTGCGACTTCGATGATTTCACGGCCAAACATGATATGGGCTAAGCGAAATCGTCGGCCAATTAGACGACAGTTTTTGAATAAAGCACGGATTTCTTCTGGTGTTGCGTTTGTTGCTATATCAAAGTCTTTTGGCTTGTGACCCAAAAGTAAGTCTCTTACTCCACCACCAACTAAGAATGCATCAAACCCTGCATTGCTAAGGCGATAAAGCACCTTCAATGCATTGTCACTAATGTCTTTACGGGAAACCCCGTGCTCATTTCGAGTGATAATGTTCAGCTTGATCTCTCCAATATTATGATTGTCAGTTGGATGGTTTTGTTTGCCATTGTTAACTTACTTTACTGTTAGCCAATTCGCTTTTGTATATTAATTAGAGGCTAATTTGACTAAATTTGTATACGTTCATGCTAAAAACGGTGCTAATAATAGCCTACAGAGCACCGTTTGAGAATGGTGTTGTGATCTCGATCTTTAATGGTAGCTCGTTTATCGACCAGTTTGAGCATCCCCATGCTAAAATTTCATCCAGTTTTGCTTCTTGGATCTCTTTAGGAATAACAAAACCAAGGAATCTCATCGCTTGAATAAGCGTAGGCTTTGGATGTTGTAAATCAATGGCTTCTGCGTGATTTTGTTTCGACAGTTTATGCCCGAATTCATCAATAGCCAATGGTAGATGCAGATAATCAACAGGAGTCGTATTTAGAAGTTGGTAGAGGCCAATTTGACGCCCTGTGGGCTCTATAAGGTCTGAGCCCCTAACTACTTCCGTTATACCTTGCTCTATATCATCTAACACAACCGCTAAGTTGTAGGCAAAAAGCCCGTCTCGGCGCTTAATGATGAAATCTTCAGCAGCCAAAGTAGGCGGTATCTCGATTCGACCTCTTATTTTATCGTCAAAGTGTGTTATCGGTTTATCTACTCGTAGCCTCACCGCACACTCTTTCTCGCACGTTAATTTTTTATGTCGACAGGTACCTAAATAAAATCCACCCAGAGCTTTGATCTGTTTTCTGCTGCATTGGCAAAAATAGGCTTTTTCAGTGAGTAACCACTCATCGACTTTTTCTTGATATGCTTCATGACGCTGGCTCTGGTATAACACATCACCGTCCCAATACAGGTGATATGCTTCGAGCGTATTTAAAATTAGTTGAGCAGCTCCTGGCATTTCTCTTGGTGGATCTAGATCCTCCATTCTTACCAGCCATCGTCCCTTATTCGACCGTGCTTGGAAGTAGCTTCCAAGTGCGGCAACAAGTGAACCAAAATGTAGTGGGCCAGAAGGAGAAGGTGCAAAGCGGCCAATATAGCTCATAATCAATAACTATTAACTCTGTTCAGTAAAAGAAAAAGGGAGCCAAGGCTCCCTTTTATTATTGCTTTTAGCTTAACCTTGCATCTGTCTTTCTTTCATTTCAGCAAGAGTTTTACAGTCGATACAAAGATCGGCTGTAGGACGAGCTTCTAATCGGCGGATGCCGATTTCAACGCCACATGATTCACAGAATCCAAAATCATCTTCTTCGATCTTATTGAGTGTTTTTTCAATTTTTTTGATTAAACGACGCTCACGATCTCGGTTACGTAATTCAAGACTGAATTCTTCTTCTTGAGAAGCTCTATCTACTGGATCTGGGAAGTTTGCAGCTTCATCCTGCATATGGTGCACAGTTCGCTCAACTTCATCCCTAAGTTGGTCACGCCAAGCTCCTAAGATCTTGGAAAAATGAGCCATCTGTTCTGGTGACATGTACTCTTCACCAGCTTTTTCTTGGTAAGGCTCAACGCCTGCTATGGCTAGGATGCCTAGCGCTTTTTTCTTTTCTGGCATACCGCGTCTCCTACTTACACCAACATCAACTGACTTGTAGTTAATTTTAGGCGGGTATCTATAGCAGAAAGAAATGCTGGAAGCAAACACTGAAAAATCCTATTTGCTTTCTGTGTGAAGTCGGCATCATTTTTTTTCATTAATCGACGAACTCGATTGATGACATGAGGCTAATTTCACTGTTTGATAAGTCTGCCTTATAACAGAGTATTTCAACACCAGCTTCTTTTGCTTGTTTTAGTAATAGTGAATAATTTGCATCTATATGGTGTGCTACGGACACTTTTTCAATGCCTGAATGTAAAACAGTAAAAAAAGTATAGCTCTTTTGCCACTATTGACCATTTCTGTGAGTTCGCGCAGATGCTTTTGTCCACGGGCTGTCACAGAATCAGGAAAGAAACCGTGGCCGTTTTTTTCTAATAATGTGACGCTTTTTACCTCTACGTAACACGGCACTCTATCTGGGCTTTCTAAGTAGATATCAACGCGACTATTTTCACTACCATATTTAACTTCTGTTCTTAGATGATCGTAGTTCAAAAGTTCCTCAATTACATTGGCGTTTATCGCTTCAACGACAAGATTATTTGCTCTTGCGGTATTAACGCAGATCATTTCACCATCAGAGTTTTGACTTAACTCCCAGCTATTTGGGTATTTCCGTTTAGGGTTGTCTGAAGTGGAGTACCAAATAGTATTGCCAGAATCCGCACAACCCGTCATTGCACCGGTATTTGCACAATGGATGGTACGAACTTCTCCGTTAGGAAGTTCTATGTCGGCTAAAAAGCGTTTATAGCGTTTGATCAATCTGGCCGATTCAAGCTTAGGTTCAAAGTGCATAAGTTCACTGTTTTCATTACAATCTTGGTTATCTAGTAAATCATAAGGCTTTACCTTGTCACAACTACCAATTGAGTCTGTCATATCAGAACTGTTAACTCGTGTAGAAGAGAATGATCAAGTCATCCTTAAAGCTCAGCCGGGTGCTGGAAAGTCTACTTACTTTCCTCTTCAGCTTCTTAAGAATAAGATAATTAACGGTAAAATTATCATGCTGGAACCTCGGCGTCTGGCTGCGAGAAATATCGCCAATTTCTTAGCTAAGCAGTTAGGAGAAAAAGTTGGAGAGCAAGTTGGCTTTAGGGTTCGAGGTGAAACAAAAGTGAGTGCAGATACGAAGTTAGAAATAGTCACTGAAGGGATAATGACTAGAATGCTTCAATCTGATCCTGAATTATCAGGTGTTGATCTGCTTATATTTGATGAGTTTCATGAAAGGAGTATTCATGCAGACACATCTCTTGCGTTCGCTTTAGAAGTACAAGACGCATTGAGGGATGACTTGAAAATAGTCGTAATGTCAGCAACTTTAGATCAATGTGCATTGCAAGGTTTGTTACCACGAGCCAAATATATTGAGTCTGAAGGTAGAAGTTTCCCCATTGAATATCGTTATTTTCCGACAGGTGTCAACGAGCGACTGATCCCAAGTACAGCTAGAATTGTTCGACAGGCATTGCAAAATGAACAAGGCTCTATCTTAGTTTTTCTTCCAAGTGCCGGTGCAATAAAGCAATTGGAGTCAGAGCTTACTAATTTAGGGGATAAAACGGATGTTTACCCTCTTTATGGACGTTTGACTTTTCTGCAACAAGAGCAAGCGATCGCTCCTTGTTCATACGGACATAGAAAAATCGTTCTAGCCACCAATATTGCGGAAACTTCCTTAACTATCGAAGGTATACGCATCGTTATTGATTCTGGTTTAGAGAGAGTGGCTAAATTTGATTTGAAAACAGGAATTACGAAGCTAGAAGAAGTCAAAATTGCACAGTCATCAGCGATTCAGCGGGCAGGTCGAGCTGGGCGCCTTGAAGACGGTATTTGTATGCGTATTTATAGTGAGGAGAAATTTAAGCAGTTTGCTATCGTGCCTGAACCAGAAATACGTCATTCTGATCTCTCGACGTTATGTCTGGAATTGATTCTGTGGGGCGCAACACAAGTAGACGAACTTCGTTGGTTAGATAAACCTTTATCTACAAGTTTGGAGCAGGGTTTTGAACTGCTCGTAAGATTAGGGCTCGTTTCTGGTGATCGAACGCTAACCCCACTTGGAAAAGAAGCTCAGAAGTTAGGTATTGAGCCTAGGCTTGCGGCTATGTTATCTAAAGTAAATGCGACGGACCAGACGTTATTATCTACCGTATTAGGTTTGATACCGATCGTTGAAGAGTCGACACAAGCAAACTTAGATATAACTAAATCACTTTATTCTTTAAAACATAAACGGTATCGAACGCAAGGTGTGGTTGAACGCAGAGCCAGGCATTTAGCGCAAAAGATTGGTGTGGACTTTTCACTAAGCAGTATAAAAGAAGAGGAGGCGGGGCTTTGTTTGTCTTTAGCTTATCCAGATAGAATTGCACAGCAGAGAAAAGGACAAGATGGTCAATTCTTATTGGCTAATGGACATGGTGCTTCAATTGACAACATGGAGCCTTTGTCTGCCAATGATTATCTTATAGCGATTGATCTTATGCGCAGTCGACAAGATACCAGTAGAGTATTTTCTGCTGCAAGCATAGATATCGCGCGTTTATATCAATTTAATCCTTCAATGTTTGACTCTATTGAATCTATAGATTGGGATGAAAACAAAGGAAGGCTTGTCGCCGAAAAGCAATTGAAGATAGGAAGGTTAGTCATTGAAAAACAAGTCTTGTCGCAACCAGATGTTGAAAAAATGACAGAAGCCCTACTGAATTTTGTTCGACGAAAAGGGCTTTCATGTTTGAATTGGAATTCAGCTAGTGTGGATCTTTTGGAAAGAATGCGCTGTGGTTCTGAATGGTTTAGTGAGAAAGCTTGGCCGGATTTAAGTGAGCATGGTCTACTGGAACATCTGGATAAATGGTTAGAACCTTTTTTGATTGGTAAGCTGAGTGTAAAAAGCCTGCAACGCGTTGATCTTTGCCAGGCTTTAAATGCATATATTGGTTGGCCATTGAATAATGAAATAGACAAATTATTGCCTATTTATTACAAGGCTCCTTCTGGTAGTACAAAAAAATAAGTTACAAAATTGGTGTGGACCCAATGGTCTCTATCCGCATGCAGGAAGTATTTGGTGCAAAAGTATCACCTCTTATCGCTGATGGGCGAAAACGGATTGTATTAGAGTTGCTATCTCCAGCGCATCGACCATTACAAATAACATCAGATTTAGCCAGCTTTTGGATAGGGAGTTACAAAGAAGTGCAAAAGGAAATGAAGGGAAGATATCCTAAGCATCCGTGGCCAGATGACCCTGCTAATCATATTGCTACAACCAAAACTAAACGACAGTTGAAGTCATGATAAATAAGAAAGAAATGGTTCAGAAAAAACGAACACCGGTGAAAAAAAACGTGTCCCCCAAAAAGGTGGCAGCAAAGCGCAGTACCGCAAAGAAAAAGTCTAGTAGAGCCTCAAGTAAGAAGACATCAAAGCCTAAGAGTTGGTTAAGACGTTTGTGGAGTTTAGCTTGGAAAAGCACTGTGGCAGGGGCTGCAATAATTATCTTTGTTGGCATTTATATTGATTCTATTGTTAAGGAGCGTTTTGAAGGTCAAATTTTTGATTTGCCTACGGTCGTTTATGCTCGAGTATTACACCTTTCTCCAGGCATGGAATTCAGCATCAATGAGATGAAACAAGAGTTGGAGGCCTTAGCTTATAAGAAGGTTAGAAACCCTAGACATTCAGGTGAGTATTCCGCCTCATCAACAAAAATAGAAATGGTTCGTCGTCCATTTGAGTTTGAGGATGGCCCAGAACCAGATAGACATGTCATGTTGCACTTTGACAATTTGGGGCTTAAGCGAATTCAATCGTTAGAGAAAAAAGGGGATCTGGGTTTTTTACGCATTGAACCAAAGATGCTCGGTATGCTTGAACAGAAGGCTAGTGAAACTCGATTATATTTAAAGCGTAATCAATTTCCAGAGTTTCTAGTCGATGCTTTGTTGACGACCGAAGATAGAGATTATTATCAGCATGATGGTGTATCACCTACTTCTATCTTAAGAGCTTTAGCAGCAAATGTGAAAGCAGGAAGAACAGTACAAGGAGGGAGCACGCTAACCCAACAGCTCGCTAAAAATCTGTTTTTGACAAAAGAAAAAACAATTTGGCGCAAGGTCCGTGAAGCGTATATTGCGCTCATTCTTGATTACCGTTATGACAAAGACAGGATATTAGAAGCGTATTTGAATGAGGTCTATCTAGGGCAGAGTGGTGGACTTGCTGTCCACGGTTTTGGTTTAGCATCTCGTCTTTATTTTGGTGTACCAGTTCAAGAGCTTAGATATGATCAATTAGCTCTTCTTGTTGGAATGGTCAAAGGACCATCTTATTACAACCCAATTAAAAACCCTGAACGAGCGAAAAAACGAAGAGACCTAGTTTTAAAGTTGATGATGCAACAAGAATACTTATCGGCAAGTCAATATGATCAAGCGGTTAGCCGAAATCTAGACATTCAAGATAATCCTAGAATAGCCAGTCGACAACCGGCTTACTTTCAGCAACTAAAAAACGAATTAACCGAAAAAATGGGTGATGAGTTCCATTCGTTTTCAGGTTTAACTCTATTTACCACTTTAGATCCGGTATCTCAAACTATGCTCGAGAAAGCGATAGAGAAAAAATTACCAGATCTGGAAAAAGAAGTGGAGCAGGGCTTGAAGCCGCTGCAATTGCGGTGGATAGGAAAACAGGCGAAATTAGAGCAATGGTTGGAGGGAAACGTACAGGATATGATGGGTTTAATAGGGCATTAAACGCTAGCCGACAAATTGGTTCTCTTGTTAAGCCTGCTGTATTTTTAACCGCACTATCAAACCCTTCCGCATACAGTCTTGCCACGACTTTAAAAGATGAGCCAATTCAATTAAAAGGTAGTAAAGGGACTGTTTGGAAACCGAAAAACTTTGATAATAAATTCCGAGGAGATGTGCCACTCTATCAAGCAATGGCCAAGTCTATTAATATTCCTACAGTCAAATTAGGCTTACAATTGGGTATTCCTAAGGTAACGAGTACCTTGGAAGCATTGGGTGTTGATAGGCAAGAAATTAGACCAGTACCCTCCATGTTTTTAGGTTCTTTTTCTTTAACGCCTTATCAGGTGGCGCAGATGTATCAAACATTAACAAACTCTGGGCAACGAGCCCCTCTTAGCGCGCTGAGAGTTGTTAAAGATCTTAATAACGAAGTGCATTATCAGTCCATGCCAATAAAGCAATCAATGGTTGATGAGCAAGCTGCATGGTTAACGACTTATGCTATGAAAAAAGCAGTATCTGAAGGAACAGGTCGATACCTGCAAAACCAATATGCTTGGGCAGCTCTCGCCGGAAAAACAGGTACAAGCAATGATAGCCGAGACAGTTGGTTCGTAGGCGTTGATGGCCGAGAAGTTGTGACGTTATGGGTCGGTAGAGACGATAATAAACCAACGAAATTAACGGGTTCTACAGGTGCATTGCGTGTTTATAGTGAGTATTTGTCTTTTAGGATACCTCAGAGATTACAACTGCCTTGGCCAAAAGGAATTACGACAATGGGTTACATGACACAGAAAAGTGGTAGCCTAAAGTTAGACTGCGGTAACGAGTTTAAGCTTCCTGTATGGGATGTCACCGGAGCACTAAATAAATCTTGTGAGAGTTCAGCTACACAGTGGCTAAAGAATCTTTTTGATTAATAATGAAATGTTTTATATTGAATTGATTATCATTTGATTTTCCTAAAATTATAAGGATTTAATGTGGAAAAAATGCGGGTGCTTTATCGTTCAACCTTCTTAATTACGATAGTTATTTTATTTTCACCATTGGCTATGTCTGACAGTGAAGTCATAACCAATGATGAAAGAGTAGTGATTAAAGAAAGTCGTCCAATTATTGCTGTTGTATTGGCAGGGGGCGGAGCAAAAGGTGCTGCGCATATCGGAGTACTCAAGGCATTAGAAGATATGTTTATACCAGTAGATATTGTGACTGGTACTAGTATGGGCGCTTATGTAGGAGGCCTCTATGCTACCGGTATGAGTGCTGATGAAATTGAATCTCTTATCTATTCTACGGATTGGAATAGTGGCTATAGAGATAGAGTTGATCGAAGTGAAAGACGGGTGATTGAAAAGATTTATGAAGACCACTATCAAATCAATACTGATCTTGGTGTCGGTTTAGATGGGCTTAGTTCTCCCAAAGGGGTTGTCCAAGGTCAAGGAATGATGACTCTACTGAGAGAAACCTCTGGTAACCTACCTAAATTTGACTCTTTTGATCAACTTCCGATTAGGTATCGCGCTGTTGCGACTGACATCGTAAAGCTTGAGCAGGTAGTTCTAGATAAAGGGCTATTGACCGATGTAATGATGGCAAGTATGTCGGTACCAGGCGCTTTACCACCCTATGAAATTGACGGTAAGCTATTGGTGGATGGTGGAGTAACTAACAATATGCCTGTTGATCTTGCAAAAGCAATGGGTGCAGATATTGTTATTGCCGTTGATATTAGCAGCGAGTATTTAGATACAGAGCAGATAGAAAATTTTGTAGCGGTTGGTGGGCAGCTTTCTAATTATCTTGTTCGTCGAACAACGGACGAACAGATAAATTTATTGACGGATGAAGATACACTATTAAGTCCTTCCGTGGGTAACATGGATACAATGGAGTTCCATAAAATGCCGCAGGCTTATGCTTGGGGTTATGAGGTTGCCTTCAAGGAAAAAGAAAAGTTATCCCGTTATTCTGTATCCACTTCTCAGTACCAAGACTATATCGATCATAAAGAAGAGGCTAGAAGAAAGCTGATTTATGGTGATGAATTAGTCATTGACCGTATTACCTTAAATAACCATTCACATTTCGATGATCAGGTTGTCCTGAATAAGTTAGATATTCAAACTGGCGAAGCAGTACCTACAGAATTAATGGAACAAAAAGTTCGTAATCTTTACGCCATCGATCGATTTGAAACGGTCACTTACCACTTTGAAACCGATAACGATGAAACCAATTTAGTTGTCGATGTTAAGGAGAAAGAGTGGGGGCCCAACTATATGAATTTTCGGTTTTTTCTAGAGGAAGATTTTAGTTCCGATAGCCAATATTCTCTTGGGGTATCTACCAATTTTACAGGCTTGAATAGGGCTGGTGCAGAATTAAAGCTCAATTTTGATTTAGGGACCGACCGAAGAATTTCAGCGGTATGGTCATCTCCTTTTCTGTCTAATTCTAACTTAGTTAATTTAGCCAGTATTACTTACAGCAAAGATCAAAAACACACACCAATCGAGGGCTTCAGTTCAGGCAGTTCGCTAGATATGACGGATAATTCCTTGTCGACGACATATACCGATTGGACCTTTGAGGCAGCTGTAGGATATCAGCCTCAATTTTGGCAATCTGCATATTTTGGTGTTAGGTATATTGATGGTAAAGCTAATTTGACTAGCTTGCCCGTTTTTGGGGATGCAGACTATAAACGGCAAGGCTTATTTACCCGTTATCGTCTTGATACATTGGATGATTATAGTTTACCGACTTCTGGGTTTCTTGTTGATTTAGAGTATTTTGTTTCTGATGATTCTGTGAGTGGAAATTCAATTTCAAGCGATGGCAGTAATCAAGATGTCAATTATAGTAATGACGTCGTTCATGAAATTTCAACTAAAGTTCGTGGTGCAGTCAGTTTTGATAAGCACACTTTGGTTGGTGGGCTTGAATATGGTGTGGTAGAAGATAAAAGTAGTGAAAATCCGCCTATACAACCGAAAGAGCTTGGCGGATTTTTAAGGTTGTCAGGTATTTCCAGAGATAGTTTGGTGGGCGAAAATTTGCTATTTGGTAGCATTGTTTATCGATACAAATGGTTCGAAAATGATTTCGGACTATTTACCGCCCCAGTGTATTTTGGCGCCTCAATAGAATATGGCGGTGTTTGGTCAGATACTAGCCTTTCAGTTTCGGACGCTCCACTTTATACGGCAGGGTCAATTTTTGCTGGGGTTGCATCGCCAATTGGACCCATCGTATTTGCGTATGGAATGACAGAAGAGAGCCATGAGTCGTATTACTTAATTGTCGGTCATACATTTTAACAACGTATTGTTCTTTAAGGTTTTAAGTTTCTTAATGATTTTATCTAGAACTTTAGTCGTAACTTGCTATGTTGGTCAAATTGATTAGATTTTAATTTTTCGTTAAATTTGCTATTCTCCACGCACAGTTTGGCCATTGCCACTGTTGATATTTTGGGATAAATCAACAATAAAACGGTGGTAAGCCATATTTCCAAGGATGTTTGTGTTTTATATACAAACCGTAATGAGAGGAAAAAGTCGTGCTTGAAGCCTATCGTAAACACGTCGAAGAGCGTGCTGCTGAGGGAGTTGTTCCACAACCCCTAAATGCTGAGCAAGTTGCTGCGCTAGTAGAACTTGTAAAGAACCCACCTACAGGTGAAGAATCCATCATTCTAGACCTTTTTGAAAACAGAATTCCGCCAGGTGTAGATGAAGCCGCTTATGTAAAAGCTGGTTTTTTAACTGCATTGGCTAAGGGAGAGGTATCTTCTCCGTTAATTAGTAAAGAAAAAGCCACAGAATTGCTCGGAACCATGCAAGGTGGATACAACATTGAATCTCTTATCGCGCTTCTAGACGATGCCGAATTAGCTTCAATCGCTGCGGATGCCCTATCGCATACCTTACTCATGTTTGATTCTTTTTATGATGTTGAAGAAAAAGCAAAATCAGGCAATGAATATGCAAAACAGGTGCTTACTTCTTGGGCTGAGGCAGAGTGGTTCTTGTCGAAACCAGAACTGCAAGAAAAAATCACTCTAACTGTATTTAAAGTAACAGGTGAAACGAACACGGATGACCTATCACCAGCACCAGATGCGTGGTCTCGTCCAGATATCCCTCTACATGCATTAGCGATGTTAAAAAATGTGCGAGAAGGCATAGAACCAGACGTTGCAGGTTCAATTGGTCCGGTTAAGCAGATCGAATCCCTTAAAGAGAAAGGTCATCAATTAGTCTATGTTGGTGATGTAGTGGGTACAGGGTCTTCACGTAAATCGGCGACTAACTCGGTACTTTGGTTCATGGGTGACGATATCCCTAATGTGCCAAACAAAAAGGCTGGCGGGTACTGTCTTGGTGGCAAAATTGCTCCGATTTTCTTTAACACTATGGAAGATGCCGGTGCGTTACCAATTGAAGTCGATGTTTCAAAACTAAACATGGGAGACGTGATAGACGTTTATCCTTTTGAAGGCAAAGTTAAGAATCATGAAAATGGCGATGTCTTGGCTGAGTTTGAATTGAAAACCGACGTATTAATCGATGAAGTTAGAGCGGGTGGTCGTATCCCTCTTATTATTGGTCGTGGGTTAACAGATCGCGCTCGTGAATCTCTGGGTTTAGAGCCTTCGAGTGTATTCCGTCGTCCTGTAGAGGTCGCAGATACTGGTAAAGGTTACTCCTTAGCTCAGAAAATGGTTGGTAAAGCGTGCGGTGTAGAAGGTATTCGTCCAGGTACTTATTGCGAACCTAAAATGACGACAGTTGGATCGCAAGATACAACCGGTCCAATGACGCGTGATGAACTCAAAGATTTGGCGTGTTTAGGTTTCTCTGCTGATCTCGTCATGCAATCATTTTGTCATACATCGGCTTATCCAAAACCGATTGATGTCAATACTCACCATACGTTACCTGACTTCATAATGAATCGTGCTGGTGTGTCTCTGCGTCCTGGAGATGGTGTCATTCACTCATGGTTAAACCGTATGCTCCTTCCTGATACTGTTGGTACAGGTGGTGATTCACATACTCGTTTCCCACTTGGCATCTCTTTCCCTGCGGGGTCTGGGCTAGTTGCGTTTGCAGCAGCAACGGGCGTTATGCCGTTAGATATGCCTGAATCTATTTTGGTTCGTTTTAAAGGTGATTTGCAGCCGGGGATTACGCTACGTGATCTTGTACATGCCATCCCATATTACGGAATTAAGCAGGGTTTATTGACCGTAGAAAAAGCGGGCAAAATAAATGAGTTCTCAGGTCGAGTTCTTGAGATTGAAGGTGTAGAACATCTTTCTGTAGAGCAAGCATTTGAATTATCTGATGCCTCTGCTGAGCGTTCAGCTGCAGGGTGTACAGTTAAGTTGTCTAAGGATTCTATTTCTGAGTACTTAAGCTCAAATATTGTGATGCTTAAATGGATGATTTCTGAGGGCTACGGAGACCGTCGTACAATAGAACGTCGTATTACGTCAATGGAAGAGTGGTTAGCTAACCCTGAATTGATGGAAGCGGATAGTGATGCAGAATATGCGCATGTTATAGAAATTGATCTTGCGGATATCAACGAACCGATTCTTTGTGCACCTAATGATCCTGATGATGCTCGTATGCTATCAGACGTGCAAGGCACTGACATCGATGAAGTATTTATTGGGTCATGTATGACCAATATTGGTCACTTCCGCGCTGCAGGTAAGCTTTTAGACAATTATACTGGGCAACTCGATACTCGATTGTGGATCGCTCCTCCAACTAAGATGGATAAAGATCAACTGACAGAAGAAGGATACTACGGTATTTTTGGTCGAGCTGGTGTGCGTATAGAGACTCCAGGTTGTTCTCTTTGTATGGGTAACCAAGCACGAGTCGCTGATAAGGCGACAGTAATATCTACTTCTACGCGTAACTTCCCTAATAGATTAGGTACAGGTGCTAACGTTTATTTAGCTTCGGCTGAATTAGCGGCTGTTGGGGCTATTTTAGGTAAAATTCCAACTAAAGAAGAATATTTGGAATATGCTAAACAACTAGACGCGACAGCGGCAGATACATACCGTTATCTAAATTTCCATAAAATGAGTCAATATACTGATAAAGCAGACACGGTAATCTTCCAAGAACCAGCTTGATCAATACGTTAGTCATTTATAACCCGTTCATTAGAGCGGGTTTTTTTATGTGAAGTTAGTTCTAAAAAATGTCTCATAACTTGACGGTTCGCTTACATGTGCTATGTCTTAATATTGAGACAGTAAATTGGTTCGAATGTCTTGATAATGTAACGGTTGGTTAGCGGTTCGAACTTCTAACATTTTGTTTGAATTTTATTATCATAAAACAATAAAGGACTTTTTGATGGGAACTCAATTCCGTATGGATTCTGTCCCCGGCTCACTCGTAGTGGTAAGCGGTAAGCATGAACCTTGGTTGTCTGTTTTAGAACAAGCTGGTTGGCAATGTCAGAGGTGTGGCGACTTGCGCAGGGCTGATACACTTTTACATGAGATAGGCCCGTGTATCGGTATTGTCGATTTAAGCCAAGATGAATTTAGTCTAAATGGCATTGCAAATCTAGTGAGCAGTCATAAGCATGTACGTTGGATTGCTTTTATTAGAGAGTCGCAAATTGGTTCAGACACTATCTGCCAATTCATAGTTAACTTCTGTATTGATTTTTTTACTTCACCTATTCCAGATGCACAACTTATGAGTACGATAGGCCACCAATTAGGTATGCTCAAATTAGAAAAGAAAGTATGGCCTAATTTCGGTAGTACTAAGGATATGGGAATATCTGGAGAATCAGTCTCTATTAAACGTTTGAGAGAACAGGTAAGACGAATTAGTTCTACTGATGTAAGCATTCTAATTTACGGTGAAAATGGTTCAGGGAAAGAGAGCGTAGCAAAAGCGGTACATACTATGTCAGCACGTTCTAAAGAGCCATTTATAACGGTTAATTGTGGCGCGCTTTCTGAAGCAAGAATGCAAGAAGATATCTTTGGTATAGGTGCAGAAGAAGGGAGCGTTTGTTTTTTAGAAAAAGCACATGAAGGTACACTTTTTCTTAATGACATCTTAACTTTGCCGCGAACGCAGCAGCGTAATCTTTTGCGGTTTATGCAAGAAGGTAAGATAGACTCGATGGAAGGTAATAAGCAATTAAATGTAAGAATATTGGCTGCTTACAGCTCTGATATAGAAAAAGCATTAGTTGATAAAGATTTTAATGATGAGCTTTATCATTATATCAATGTCCTAAGGATTAATGTACCTAGTCTTAAAGAAAGATCGGGAGATATTAGTATTTTAGCAAAGCAATTTTTACAAGAGTATTCCAAAGAGTATAACGCTCAAGCGAAAGACTTTTCAGATGAGGCTCTAAAGGCGATGGCACAATACCATTGGCCTGGAAATGTAAGAGAACTTATGAATCAGATTAAGCGCGCAGTGTTAATGTCTGACAGTGATATCATTGAATTGCCTCAATTAGATTTGCCTCAAATTTCTAATGGAAAACGCAGCCTTAAAGTGATTAGAGAAAATGCAGAAAGAGATGCGCTTATATATGTCCTAGAGTCGTATGACGGACAAGTTTCACCTGCTGCAAAAGAATTGGGGGTGTCGAGAGCAACAATGTATCGATTACTCAATAAACACAACTTAATAACAGATGTCATGTAAAGTTTACTTACTCTTTTATAAATAACGCATTTAGGTGCGTTATTTTTTTACTCAAACTTATATATTAATAATGTCTAATGTTTCTTTTTATTAAAAACCGTAATGAGACGATCGTTTAATCTTGTATATTTGGCGGCATATGCATCGAAAGTATAGATTTTTAATATATATACCATCATTGTATTAAATATAGCTTGAAAATATAAACAGTTTGGTTACAATTTGACCGTGAATCCAAATTCACAAATTTCTTAATAGGATTAATTAGTTAGATAGGAGGCGCTATATGAAACATTCAAAACGAATTCATTTTTGTCGTGCTTCTGTGATCTTGAAAATGCAAACCATGCCAGCGGCTAACGCAGCTGATTTGCGAACCGATCTATCTGATAACTAACTAGTCCGTCACCTTATAAGGCTGCGGAAATCTAGCAGCTAAATAGGGAACCTCTCGATTACTCCTTTTTTAGACGCTACTTTTCCCAGTAAAATTCTGGAGAAAAAATATGAGTCGTTCTATATATTTACACCTAGCTGTCCTTCTAGTTAAAGCAGATTTAAAAAGAGAAGAAAGAGTCTGGAAACGGAAATTACGTCGTACAGTTCATGATATTCCTTGGCACAATGCTCACCTTTTGAGAGATATTGGCCTTGAAACGGATGGACGTACTATTGGGTTTACCGAACCTCATCATGTAACCGTTGAACGTCGTATTCGTCATCTTCGTCGTGTACACCGGTCAAGAATAGTCACGTAGAGGCAGGGGAAGCTCTTCAATGGGCTTCCCCTGATTTAATATACGCGTGAATTTTTGACTTAAGAAACGGGAATTATAAATCTAAGTATTTAATCCTCATACAACTTTAGTCTCATTTACCAGCTTTTCTATGTAGTTACTTTTTATCTGGATTCTATGGCCTGATTAGCATTCATCTTTGTAAATTTCAAACCCACACACTCTCTTGAATTCTGAATCTCGCATGTCTAATTTCAATGTGATAGTTGATAAAAATATCAATTTATTCATGATCT
Organism: Vibrio algarum; assembly: GCF_028204155.1. NCBI lineage: Bacteria > Pseudomonadati > Pseudomonadota > Gammaproteobacteria > Vibrionales > Vibrionaceae > Vibrio > Vibrio algarum. Next base: position 1,006,899 of record NZ_JAQLOI010000001.1, read on the forward strand.
TATCATTTATTTATAAACCCTACTTACACTCGTTAATATGACCTCTTTGCAAGTGAAAAATTGACCAACTCTATATTTATATTTTATTTTTTCATTGGTTTTCTTTATAGGGATGTAGACGTGACTGAATTAAATGCGAATAAGAATGATTAGAAAATGTGTCAGTCTGGTCTAAGCTTATTAGTAATAAAGGAGGATCCTATGCAAAAGATTCAACTCGATCATTGGTTACATGCTGATCATTCAGGGAAAAATGTCTCGCCTAAATTGTATGTTATCAGTTGTGAAGATCTATCCGACTATCTGCTTGCGGTGGAATATAAGCACAAATTAGAACCTGTACATAAAGATGGTGAGCCGATGCACTTTTCATCTCTTGAACAAGTGAAAGATGTGCTTTCTAGGCTGGGGGTGGATTCTGTTTATTTACGCTTACATAACACTGATGATGAATGCAGTGCTTTGGGTGAGTCCGTACCGTACCATGATATAGAGATGTCCTTGCAGACGCATTAACCAGTATATTAGGATTTTACTCGAGTAAACATAAGTTTCACTTGCATACCAAATGAGCTAGCCTTATCTTTCTGATTTGGCTGGTTCTTTTTATCTTTGAGATAGTAAGAGCAAGATCTGTTGGCCAATGATTTCTTATTGGATAAACGATCGATAATTGAGGAAGTTAGAATGATTTCAAAGTGGGCGCAACGTTTTTATCAAATGGCCGAATTAGTAGCATCATGGAGTAAAGATCCATCAACACAAGTAGGAGCGGTAATTACCGAGAAAAACCGTATTGTCTCTGTTGGTTTTAACGGCTACCCACACGGTGTATCAGACAGCGCTAGTACAGATGATCGAGATATGAAATATTTAAAGACTCTCCATGCTGAGGAAAATGCGATTTTATTTGCAAAAAGAGATTTAGATGGATGTGATATATGGGTAACCCACTTTCCATGTCCAAATTGTGCTGCGAAAATTATTCAAACAGGTATCGCTAGTGTGCATTGTCCTGAACAAACCGAAGACTTCTTGTCTCGTTGGGGGGACAAAATTAGTGTTAGCCAAGATATGTTTCTTCAAGCAGGGGTTAAAGTAGATTGGCTGCCACTTGCAGAAATTGGGTAAATGGTGGATTTAGCGGAACTAGGAAAAGTACCGCTTTATTATTTGATTTGTAAATTGAGTTCTTAGATAGAAGCCTCTAGGAGTCGTTTTTATGGATTTTCCCGTTGCTCCATAGGCTTCTGTAAAAACACGGCTATTGGCTGCTTTAGGCCTTAATTGCATAACCTCGCCATGTTTCGCCGTTATTTTTTCTACTTGGCCTAAAACGATCATTTCCATTAATTCTTCCCAATCCTGTTGAAGTGCATTTTCTTCTTCGTCATTCGGAGACCATAATATAGGTGATCCTACCTTGCGAGCTGCAAGGGGGATTTCACGCTCACCTTCTACGGGAATCCAAAGTACTTTAGATAGCTTCTGACGAACATGACTTTTTTCCCAAGTTAAGCCATGCACACCAATAAGTGGGGCGACGCATACAAATGTCGTTTCAAGTGGTTTCCCTGTGTGCCCAATAGGAATGCTCTTAAGTTCTATTCCAAGATCTAGGAAGTCTTGCTGTGGTTTACTACCAGCCACGGCACCTAGGTGCCATTCAAGTAATTGGCCAACCCAACCTTTGTCGCGTTTTAAATTTGCAGGGACGATCATATTTGCTGTTTCAGCTAATTCGAAAAATGACAGGCCGGCAATATCACGAGCTCTTTGCAAGAGCTCAGCTTCAGTTTTTGGTTCTGGCTTCATGATGGTCACTTATTTAAAAGAATCATGATAACAAATTATAGTTATACCGAGGAGGCTCTTTGAGTATGGACGTCCGTTTAATCGATTGCTTTTTAGTTATCCACAGGTTTTTTTAAATAGGCTGATATTTTTTGAGACTGGATCAATTAACAGTGTTTTTAGTACCATTTTAGAGTTGAATTTGTCGTGAATTACTGAAACCTAGTATTAGTTATGTGGATAACAAGCACTATGGTTGATCTTTGACCGATCAAATAAAGATAAGGATCCTTCCCATTTTACGGTGTCGTCGGTTTTAGATTTTTACTAATAAGTATCTGTTATATAAAATTTAATTTTATTTTGTAATAGCGAGCTAGCTTACTTTGTTGAGTGATGAATAAGCAAGTTGATTGACTTCACCTTAATTCTTCACAAACTTATTCACAGAAAAAGTGAATAAATTAGAGGTTCAGGGCCAGATAGTGTTGATAACTATTTTATTGTATAGAGATTATTCAAAAGTGAGTGTTGGCTAATAAATATTACTTAAACTTACACTGTAAGTTTGCGACATGTAGGGATATGTGGAAAAATCATACCAACAAGAATTTTTTAGAGGTTGGCCAGTGATCGATGGCGATGGTTACCGCTTAAATGTGGGAATCGTGATTTGTAACAACCATGGTCAGGTATTCTGGGCTAAACGATACGGGCAACATTCTTGGCAATTTCCTCAAGGGGGAATTGACGATGGAGAAACTCCTGAACAAGCTATGTACAGAGAGTTATACGAAGAAGTTGGCCTCACTAAACAGGATGTAAAAATAGTAGCAACAAGTCGTCATTGGTTAAGGTATCGCCTACCAAAGCGTCTTGTTCGCTGGGATTCTAAACCTGTTTGTATCGGGCAAAAACAGAAATGGTTTTTGCTGCGTATGATTTGCGATGAATCGCAAGTAAACATGCAACGTGGCAATACCCCTGAATTTGATGGTTGGCGTTGGGTGAGTTTTTGGTACCCTGTTAGGCAAGTTGTTTCGTTTAAACGTGATGTGTATAGGCGTGCGATGAAAGAATTTGCTTCTTTAGCTATGCCTTTTAAGGAGCGAAAGACGAAAGGTAAACGTAAAAATCGTAGAGGGTAGCAATGCTAACTCAACTGAGGGATATAGTTGAAAAAGTGATAAAGCTTGATGATGTACATCAAGCTTTAGATCTTTTGGTCAAAGAAACATGCCTCGCAATGCAAACAGACTGCTGTACAGTTTATTTAGCTAATGATGAAAAGCAGCGACTTGAGTTAATGGCAACTCAAGGTTTGCAATTACAAGGTAACTCCATTCATATCGATTATACCGAAGCGCTTGTTGGTTTGGTGCGTCGTAGTGCTGAGCCGTTGAACCTTGCGGAAGCATCAAAACATCCACATTATAAATTTTTTCCTCAATTGGGTGAGCAGGTTTACCATTCATTTCTTGGTACTCCAATCATTCATCGCAAGCAGGTTCTCGGTGTTTTAGTTATCCAACAAAAATCACCCCGATTGTTTAGCGAAATGGAAGAGTCATTTTTGGTGACGCTTGCCGCACAAGTCGCGGTCATTATTGCTCATGCTCAAGCTCAAGGACATTGGTTACTTTCGGACCAGAAAACAGAGAGTATATCGGGTATTGCTGCTTCTCCAGGCGTAGCTATTGGCCCTTTTTGGTGGGACAACACGCAGCCAGATCTTTCTGATGTTTTACCCGCCTCTGCTGTAAACACAGAACAAGAGCACGAATGGTTGATGTTGGCAGTCGAAAATGCAATTACTGACTTTCGACGCATGCGTAAAAGGTTTGATGGTGAACTAAACAAAGATGCGTTGGCGATTTTTGATTTATTTACTCATCTACTTAATGACCCTATGTTGCGGGCCGATCTTAAAGCACAGATAAATAAAGGTGATCGCGCAGATTGGGCGTTGAGACAAGTAGTCGAGACCTATTCTCATAGATTTGCTCAAATGAGCGATGTGTATATGCGTGAGCGTGCCCAGGATATTAAAGAACTGGGTCAAAGATTACTCTATTTTTTACATAACTCAGAGTCTGGTCAAATAGACTTAAAAAAACCTGTCATTTTGGTTGTTAGAGAACTTACCGCATCCTTATTAGCGGGGATTCCTAAAGATCAATTATTAGCTGTTATTTCATTAGAAGGTGCGGCTAATTCACATGCTGCCATTTTATCTAGAGCATTAGGTGTTCCTGCCATTATGGGAGCAAACTTGTCGCCTGAGGCCATTCACGGGCGGATGGGGATTGTTGACGGGTACAGTGGCAAGATCTTAGTCGAACCCAATGAACAACTGTTACAAGAATATAGAGCTTTACAAAGTGAAGAGTCAGAACTTTCTCAGATGGTTGAGGATGAACTGAACCAAGAAGCCAGCACTATTGATGGCACTAAGATCGAAGTATTGTTAAACGCAGGGTTGAGTGCAGACAGTAATATTGCGATTAACAAAGGGGTAGATGGCGTAGGACTTTATAGGACAGAAATACAGTTTTTACTGCAGCATAGATTTCCATCCGAAGACGAACAAGCGCAACAATATAGAAGCGTGCTAAAGGCTTATATTGAGAAGAAAGTCGTCATGCGTACCTTGGATATTGGTGGGGATAAACCGCTACCGTATCTACCGATTGAAGAAGATAATCCATTTCTTGGTTGGCGCGGCATACGCTTTACGTTAGATCATCCTGATATCTTTATTATTCAACTAAGAGCAATGCTACGGGCAAGTATCGGCTTAGATAATTTACGCATATTGTTACCTATGGTTACAAGTTGTCAAGAGCTAGACGAAACGTTAAAGCTTTTAGAACAGGCGTTTAGCGAGGTGAAAAATGTAGACCCTAGAGTTATCAGGCCTGAAGTAGGGATTATGGTTGAAGTGCCTTCTATGATTTACCTTCTTCCTATGGTTGCGGATAAGGTTGACTTTGTATCAGTAGGAAGTAATGACTTAACACAATATTTGTTAGCAGTGGATCGAAATAATTCTCGTGTGGCTGATATATATGAGTCTATTCATCCTGCTGTAATCATGGCTTTGAAGCAGATACTAGATACGTGTAATCAATATAAGATTCCTGTCAGTCTATGTGGCGAGTTGGCTGGTGATCCTGTTGGGGCTCTATTACTTGTAGGATTAGGGTATAGATCGTTAAGTATGAATACCTCTAACGTAGCGCGCGTAAAATATCTGTTAAGGCAAGCGAGTGTAACGGAATTGGAAGCGTTTTCTAATAAAGCATTAACCATGCATTACAGCAAAGATACTTATACTATGATGTTGAAATATTTAGAAAATAGAAACCTTGCTGGCTTTATTCGTGCAGGGAAACAATAATAGTCTTCTCGAATTAGTTTCAGTTCAAAGATGCTTTTTTGTTCGGTACACCAATGTTTATAACTTTTATAAAGGGCTCGTGTAGAAACAAAGTTGTCTTAAGATGCAACTTCGAAAAGACTTTGCTGTATTTTTGCAGCTTATCGCAGGTAAAATGCTGTTATTAGCTTATTTGAAAGCGCATTTAAGGAAGTAAATTATTATGACTCAAGGCTTTATTGAGTTTCCACAGATTGACCCCATCCTTGTTTCTATTGGACCTATTTCCGTCCGTTGGTATGGGTTAATGTACTTATTTGGGTTTATGTTTGCTATCTGGTTGGCCAATCGAAGAGCCGATAAACCTAATAGTGGATGGACGAAAGAACAGGTTTCAGATCTATTGTTTGCAGGCTTTTTAGGCGTAGTGGTGGGTGGTAGAGTTGGCTACGTGCTGTTTTATCATTTTGATCTGTTTCTGGATGACCCTCTGTATTTATTCAAAGTCTGGACGGGAGGGATGTCATTTCATGGTGGTTTGATTGGCGTTATCTCTGCTATGGCGTGGTATGGGTATAAACATAATCGTACATTTTTCAGCGTTGCCGATTTTGTCGCTCCGCTTGTTCCATTTGGTCTTGGGTTAGGTCGTGTAGGTAACTTTATGAATGATGAGCTTTGGGGGCGTGTTACAGACGTTTCCTGGGGAGTTCTATTCCCTAGCGGAGGTTATCTTCCAAGGCATCCATCGCAATTGTATGAAGCTTTTCTAGAAGGTGTCATACTATTTTTTATTCTGAATATTTTTATTAGAAAGTCACGTCCAGCTGGAGCTGTGTCGGGGTTGTTTTTAATTGGGTATGGCTCGTTTCGTTTTATTGTCGAGTACTTCCGAGAGCCAGATGAACATTTAGGATTATTTGGCGACTTTATCTCTATGGGACAAATACTCTCTTCGCCAATGGTTATACTGGGTGTGATGATGATGATTTGGGCCTATAGAACAGATAACCATGCAAAGAAAAATAAGGGTTAAGTAAGTGAAGCAATATCTAGATTTATGCCAACGGATTGTTGATGAAGGTGTTTGGATTGAAAATAACCGCACTGGGAAGCGTTGCTTAACCGTTATTAATGCTGACTTAACTTATGATGTTGGCAACAATCAGTTTCCCTAATTACAACAAGGAAAAGTTTTTGGAAGGCTGCTGTTGCTGAGCTTCTCGGCTACATTAGAGGTTATGATAATGCAGATGATTTTCGTAAGTTAGGTACAAAAACCTGGGATGCAAATGCAAACTTAAATCAAGCTTGGTTAAATAACCCTTACCGAAAAGGTGAGGATGATATGGGCCGAGTATATGGTGTTCAGGGTCGCGCATGGGCAAAACCTGATGGCGGTTATATTGACCAACTCAGAAAGATAGTTGATGACTTATCGAACGGTAACGATGATCGAGGGGAAATTTTAAATTTTTATAATCCTGGTGAGTTTCATATGGGTTGCTTAAGACCTTGTATGTACAGCCATCATTTTTCATTGTTAGGCGATACACTATATTTGAATAGTACTCAGCGTTCTTGTGACGTTCCGCTTGGGTTAAATTTCAATATGGTTCAGGTATACGTATTCTTGGCTATTATGGCTCAGATTACCGGCAAAAAGCCGGGGTTGGCTTATCATAAGATAGTTAATGGACACATCTATGAAGATCAATTGGAGCTAATGAGAGATGTTCAATTGAAAAGAGCGCCTTTATCGGCCCCACAATTGAAAATTAATCCTGATATTAAAACATTAGAAGATTTAGAAACTTGGGTTACGTTAGATGATTTTGAAGTGATTGGTTATGAAAGCCATGAAGCTATTAAATACCCTTTTTCGGTATGACTCTACCTAATTGTTTGATAAATATACAAAGTTGATAAAAATAAAAAATCCCCAGTACTTTAGGTGTCTGGGGATTTTTTATGTCGTCTAGGTCAATGCCGTTAAATTTATGAGGATGCGATATTTGTACCATCGCATTCTCATTACCGCTTAGTTACTCTTTTTGAACGGCATAAGTTCTAAGTTGTTAACGCTAGGATTGTTCCCGGCATGACAATAAAAACTGTAATTAAGTAGATAGCAACGACTGATTTATTTTTCATTGCCATATCTGAAATAATATCAGCGCCCTTAAGAGGAAGCTCTCGTAAGAATGGGATACCGAAAATAAATACAGTCGCAAGAATATTAAAGGTTAAGTGTACAAGCGCTATTTGTAATGCGAATACAGCGAACTCACCTGTTACAGCGGTTGCTGCAAGCAAGGCGGTTATGCAAGTACCGATATTTGCCCCTAAGGTAAATGGATAGATATCTCTTACCTTAAGAACACCAGTACCGACTAACGGCACCATTAAGCTTGTGGTTGTTGATGAAGACTGGACCAATACAGTAACAATAGAGCCCGACACAATACCGTGCAATGGACCTTTACCTATTGCACTTTGAAGGATGTCCTTTGCACGGCCAACCATTAGTTTCTTCATTAACTTACCCATAACGGTAATCGCTATAAAAATAATGGTTATGCCTAAGGCAATGAGCGTGATACCTGCAATAACATCACTAAATGCACCTAGAGGTTCTTTAAGAGCGGAAATGACAGGCTTAGTGATTGGTTTAATAAAGTTAAATCCCTTAATGCTCATATCACCTGTAGCGAGCATTGGAGAAATCAACCAGTGAGAAATTTTCTCTAAGATACCAAAAATCATTTCAAGTGGTAAGAAGATGATGACCGCAAGCAAATTGAAGAAGTCGTGAATAGTGGCACTTGCAAAGGCACGCTTAAACTCATCTTTGCAACGCATATGCCCTAAGCTGACTAGCGTATTGGTTACGGTGGTACCAATGTTGGCACCCATGATCATAGGAATGGCTGTTTCCACAGGTAAACCACCTGCAACTAAGCCAACAATGATAGACGTTACTGTACTAGACGATTGAATAAGAGCGGTAGCAACTAAGCCTATCATGAGCCCTGCAACGGGGTGAGAGGCAAATTCAAATAATGTTTTAGCTTGCTCTCCTGTTGCGAGTTTAAAGCCACCACCGACCATAGATACGGCAAGTAATAGTAAATAAAGCATGAATACCAAGTTTGTCCATCGCATCAAATTTTTAAAAGAGCTTTGCTGCGGTGAAGCCTTCGTTGTCGCTTGGTTCATTTTGTTCTCCAGGACTATAAGAAGTCAGTTTACTTATCTGTTCGGCATAGTAGAGAATGAATATTTCACTAATATTACATTTTTATAAAAATGATGATTTTATTTATAGTTTCTAAGTAAACGTTTGTCTAGCTTATGCTTTTCCTTATGTCTTTGATTGTAAGGGATTTTAATTCCAATCTCTTGATTTAATACATGAATGCTGGATAGCAGATTGACAAAAAAGTTCTAATTTTCACTGTTTTGTTGTCATGGTTGTTAAATCGATGTTCGGAAAAATCATTCTTTTTGTTTGTTTTTATCGGATATAACGAATAATAGTTTTCATAAAAAGTTTGGAGTAATATAAAAAAAGAATACGGGAAGATTTTATGTCGCATTTAAATTACAACCATCTTTATTATTTCTGGATGGTCTGTAAGCAAGGCTCGGTTTCAAAGGCAGCTGACGCTCTATTTTTAACCCCGCAAACGGTAACAGGCCAAATAAAAGCACTGGAAGAAAGGGTTGGAGGAAAATTAACAAAGCGAAATGGTCGTAGCGTCCAACCGACGGAACTAGGTCAGCTTATTTATAAATATGCAGATAGAATGTTTGGATTAAGTTATGAGATGCTTGATATCGTAAATTATAGCCAGAGATCGAATGTGTTGTTTGATGTCGGTGTTGCAGATGCACTTTCTAAACGTTTAGTGAGCAAGGTACTCATGACGACGATACCAGAAGATAACAGTATTCATTTACGATGTTTTGAATCTACCCATGAGTTACTTTTAGAGCAACTTTCACAGCATAAGCTCGATATGATTCTTTCTGATTGTCCTGTAGATTCAACCCAAAGCCCCGGCCTTTATAGTAGAAAACTAGGTGAATGTTCATTAAGTTTTTTTAGTTCCGACAATATAAAAGAGGTTGATTTCCCTGCAGTATTAGAAGAAAGGAAAATACTAGTACCTGGAAGTCGAACATCAATGGGAAGAAAAGTATCTCAGTGGTTTGATCAGCAAGGGCTTCGGCCTAATATTCTAGGTGAATTTGATGATGTTGCATTAATGAAAGCTTTTGCTCGGTATCATAAAGACGTTATCTTTCTCGCTCCAAATTTGTATCTTTCTGAAATATCAGAGGGACTACCTTTCCAACTTATTGCTAATGTGAACGAACTTAAAGAAGAGTACTACGTTATATTTGCGGAAAGGATGATTCAACACCCGGCAGTAAAAAGCGTTTGTGAGGCAGATTTTAGTAATTTGTTTGACTAAATTAGAGTATTCTTGTGTAGATGCTTGCCGAAAGCATCATATAGCGTTAGTTTATATCGCCATTCTTGTAAATATGATGAATCAATTACAAGAAAAAATGAGTAAACCGATAACATTCCCAGCGAGTATAAGTTTGATGGAGATAGCGAAATGAACTTACAGGATATGGAAAAAAACTCTGCTCAGGCTGTTGCTTTATTAAAGGCGATGGCGAATGAGAGAAGGTTACAAATCCTTTGTATTTTGCATGATCAGGAATTATCTGTAGGCGAGCTGTGTACTAAATTGAGCCTAAGCCAATCAGCTTTGTCCCAGCATTTAGCATGGTTAAGGCGAGATGGGCTTGTTTCGACAAGAAAAGAAGCACAGACAGTATATTATTCGTTGTACAGTCGTGAAGTAAAAGAGATGATTCGTTTGCTTCATTCATTGTATTGCGGGGTTTGAGATTTAATTACTCAAATTGCAGATATAAAAAAACCGGCGGTTGCCGGTTTTTTTTCGCTTAAATCAATTCTTGAATAACCCGAGGGTTGATTAAAGAGCTTTGATTGCAGAAGCGAAACGAGACTTATGACGCGCAGCTTTATTCTTATGAATAACGCCTTTATTCGCCATACGGTCTAGGATAGGTGAAACTACTGCAAATGCAGTTGTTGCAGCTTCTTTGTCGCCTGCTTCAATAGCAGAGACTGTTTTTTTCATATAAGTGCGCATCATAGAACGACGGCTAGCGTTATGCTGGCGACGTTTCTCAGCTTGGATAGCGCGCTTCTTAGCAGATTTACTGTTTGCCAAGGGTCTAACTCCCAAAAACTTAGTTCGGTGACAATTTAAGGCGGAGGAATATGCCTCTTTATCGCCGATATGTCAAATGATTTGTGCAAAAACCCAGCTAATCCACACAAATTTGGAATAGTTAGGTTAACGCGGTTAAGATGGCGGGATTCTAACAGTATTTTTATACCAATGCCATTAAATATACTAACCAATATGAATGGTTGTAGAATTCTGATATATAACTTCCCTATTTATCTATTTAAAAGAGGTATTTGTGAGCAAACGACTCTTAAAGTCCGGCTTAATCGTTAGTGCGATGACGCTTATTTCGCGCGTGTTGGGCTTAGTTCGTGACGTAGTTGTTGCGAATCTTATGGGGGCAGGTGCCAGTGCCGATGTCTTTTTCTTTGCTAATAAAATACCAAATTTTTTAAGACGCCTGTTTGCAGAAGGTGCGTTTTCCCAAGCATTTGTACCAGTGCTTACCGAATATCAAGCGTTGGGTGACCAAGACAAAACTCGTCAATTAATTGCAAAGGTATCCGGTACATTAGGGGTTTTAGTCACAATAGTTACATTTTTAGGGATAGTCGGCTCTGGAGTGGTTACTGCGATCTTCGGTGCTGGGTGGTTTATGGATTGGCTTAATGATGGTCCTTCTGCAAACAAGTTTGAGTTAGCGAGTTTCTTGTTAAAAATCACTTTCCCGTATTTATGGTTTATTACTTTCGTTGCTCTATCAGGAGCGATCCTTAATACCTTAGGGAAATTCGCAGTATCATCATTTACTCCGGTATTTCTCAATGTAATGATTATTGGTTCCGCGCTATTTATTTCACCAAACCTAGCGCAACCAGAGATCGGACTCGCCATTGGGGTGTTCTTGGGGGGGCGGTTCAATTCATGTTTCAAATTCCTTTTTTATTAAAGGAGAAAGTATTAGTTAAACCTCAATGGGGTTGGCGAGATCCCGGTGTTGTTAAGATTCGTACCTTAATGATTCCCGCTTTATTCGGTGTTTCGGTTAGTCAAATAAACCTTCTGTTGGATACTTTTATTGCCAGCTTTTTAGGCACAGGGTCCATTAGTTGGCTTTATTACTCTGACCGCCTATTAGAGTTTCCTTTGGGTTTGTTTGGTATTGCAATTGCGACTGTCATTCTTCCTTCACTGTCACGTAGTCATGTAGATGAGCAAAGCGAAGGTTTTAAAAATACAATGGACTGGGGAGTGCGTATGGTTGTGTTGCTAGGCTTGCCCGCAATGCTCGGTTTAATGGTATTAGCAAAGCCTATGTTAATGGTACTTTTCATGCGCGGTGAGTTTTCGGTTCATGATGTTCAACAAGCTTCACTCTCTTTGTTTGCGTATGCATCGGGCTTGCTTAATTTTATGTTAATCAAGGTATTAGCTCCTGGTTACTATTCACGACAAGATACAAGAACCCCGGTGAAATACGGTATCATAGCGATGGTCTCAAATATGATTTTTAATGCTATCTTTGCGTATTTTTATGGCTATGTAGGCTTGGCCATGGCGACCGCTCTATCTGCTTTTGTGAATATGGCACTGCTTTATCGAGGTCTACATATTGCCGATGTGTATAAGTGCTCCAAGCAGACATTGATGTTTGTACTGCGTTTAGTCGTTGCTGGTGGTGTAATGGTGTATATGGTTCGTTGGCAATTACCGGAGTTATCTTTGTGGCTCGAGTGGTCGTTAATGGACCGTATATTGGTTCTAGCTGCGCTGATAGGGGCTGGAGGTGTAACTTATTTAATTGTAGCTATCATATTGGGTGTACGAGTTAGGCATTTATCCCCAACCAAATAAGTGGACGTTCCTAAAAAATAGGTGATTCCAATATTCTTACCTTTGAAGTAACAATGGCCCGTTACCTTGGTTCATCATAAAAGCAGTTACGGACTAAGGATGTTTGGTATATAATCCGTCGGTTTCACACTAATGATATTAATAAATTTGAGTTTGTAATTGATCCAATGGAACTGATTCGAGGCATTCACAATATTAAAGCGCACCATAAAGGGTGTGTTCTGACGATTGGTAATTTTGATGGGGTCCATTTAGGACACTTAAAAGTACTCGCTCAGGTTGCTCATAAAGCAAAGTTTTTGGATCTTGACTCAGTTGTAATGACTTTTGAGCCCCAACCAATGGAGCTTTTTGCTAAAGATAATGCACCAGCAAGGCTTAGTCGTTTAAGAGATAAGTACGTTCAACTGAAGAAGTTGGACGTTGATCGTTTATTGTGTGTTAATTTTAATAAGCGCTTTGCCGAATGGCCAGCAGAGTCATTTATTAGTGATTTGTTGGTGAGACGGCTAGGGGTTAAATTTTTGGTCGTGGGTGATGATTTTTGCTTTGGTAAAAATAGAGCAGGAAACTTCGCTATGCTTCAAGAAGCCGGTTTAAAGTACGGATTTGAAGTGGTGAGCACACAAAGCTTTTGTGTAAAAGAACAGAGAGTCAGTAGTACCGCTATTCGACGAGCTCTGAATGACGATAATATAGCGGCAGCAGAAATGTTACTGGGCCGAGCTTATAGTATTAATGGTCGAGTGTCTCACGGACAAAAATTAGGTCGAACGATTGGTTTTCCTACGGCAAACATACCGTTGAAACGACGTGTATCTCCAGTGTCTGGGGTATATGTTGTACAGGTACACGGTATTGGCAAAAAAACAATTGGCGGTGTTGCTAATATTGGTCAGCGACCTACTGTAGATGGTGTACGGCAACAGTTAGAAGTACACCTATTTGACTTTAGTGATAACTTATATGGAAAACAGCTCGAAGTGTCATTACTAAAGAAACTTCGAGATGAAAAACGTTTCGAATCATTCGAAGCACTGAAAAAACAAATTGAATTAGATGCTGAGGCAGCAAGGGTGTGGCTGCATCAGCTCGAGAATTAGCCGAAATATAGGCTAAATAATGTCTAACGCTCGCCCAAGATAACGGAATTAAGAATCAATGACAGACTATAAAGATACCCTGAATTTACCAGAAACAGGGTTTCCGATGCGCGGTAACCTGGCTAATCGTGAGCCGGAAATGCTAAAGCGTTGGTATAAAGAAGATCTTTACGGTGAAATCCGTAAAGCTAAGAAAGGCAAAAAATCTTTTATATTGCACGATGGTCCTCCTTATGCGAATGGGGATATCCATATTGGTCATGCATTAAATAAGATTCTTAAAGACATTATTATAAAATCTAAAACTCTTTCTGGATATGATGCCCCGTATGTACCGGGTTGGGATTGCCACGGTTTACCAATCGAACTTATGGTAGAAAAGAAAGTAGGCAAGCCAGGCCAAAAAGTAACAGCGGCTGAATTTCGCGAAAAATGCCGTCAATACGCTGCTGGGCAAGTTGAAGGACAAAAAGAGAGTTTCAAGCGTCTTGGAATTATGGGTGAGTGGGATAAACCATATCGCACCATGGATTTTGGTACAGAAGCTAACATTATTCGTGCGCTAGGAAAAATTGCTGATCAAGGCCATTTATTGAAAGGGTTCAAGCCCGTTCACTGGTGTACAGATTGTGGTTCCGCATTAGCTGAAGCAGAAGTGGAATACAAAGATAAAGTATCTCCGTCGATAGATGTTAAATTTTCGGCGAAAGATGAAGCTACGATTATCGAGAAATTTTCTCTTATTAAAGATCATCAGGGCCAAGGTGATGTATCTATCGTTATCTGGACTACGACACCATGGACATTGCCGGCTAACCGTGCTGTCGCTGTTCGAGCTGATCTAGAATACGTGCTTATTCAAGTTGAAGGTGACAATCCTCAGCGTCTCATTGTGGCTTCTGAATTAGCTAAAGATGTAATGGATCGAGCAGGTATCGAGCATTATCATAATCTTGGCTTTGCTACCGGTGCAGATCTTGAATTAGTTCGTTTTAATCACCCTTTTTATGGTTTTGACGTTCCCGTCATCCTTGGTGATCACGTAACAACAGAAGCTGGTACAGGTGTTGTACATACAGCGCCAGGACATGGTCAAGAAGACTTTGCAGTTGGTCAGCAATATGGACTTGAAACAGCGAATCCAGTTGGCTCAAATGGTGTTTTTCTTCCTGATACAGAACTGTTTGCAGGTCAACACGTATTCAAAGCAAATGCGTCAGTTTTAGACGTTCTGAAAGAACGTGGTGCGATATTGCATCATCACGCTTATGAGCATAGCTACCCACATTGCTGGCGTCATAAAACACCTATTATTTTCCGTGCAACACCTCAATGGTTTGTCTCTATGGATCAAGCTGGCTTGCGTGCAAAAGCATTGGAAGCAATTAAAGGTGTTCAATGGATCCCAGATTGGGGACAAAGTCGCATTGAAGGGATGATAGAAGGTCGTCCAGAATGGTGTATCTCTCGTCAGCGTACTTGGGGTGTTCCGATTGCCTTATTTGTGCACAAAGAGACCTCAGAACTTCATCCTGATTCAGCAGAGCTTATTGAAAAAGTAGCTAAGCTGGTAGAAGAAAAAGGCATTCAAGCATGGTGGGATGTTGATCCTGCAGATCTACTTGGCGATGATGACGCAACGAAATATGAAAAAGTACTCGATACTTTGGACGTATGGTTTGATTCTGGCGTAACTCACTATTCGGTTGTAGATAATAGAGAAGAGTTCAATGGCCATAGTGCAGATATGTACCTTGAAGGCTCTGATCAGCATCGTGGCTGGTTCCAATCATCAATGATATCTTCAGTTGCCATGAAAGGTATTGCGCCTTATAAGCAAGTATTGACCCATGGTTTTGTGGTTGATGGAAATGGTCGTAAGATGTCTAAGTCTATTGGCAACGTTGTCGCACCAAAAGACGTTACTAACCGTTTAGGCGCGGATATCCTACGCTTGTGGGTCGCTTCAACTGATTACACCGGTGAAGTTGCTGTATCGGATGAAATTCTAAAACGTAGTGCAGACGCTTATCGACGTATTCGAAATACAGCGCGCTTTTTCTTAGCTAACCTAAATGGGTTTAATCCAGAAACGGATTTGGTTCCAGTAGAAGAGATGGTAGCACTTGACCGTTGGGCTGTAGGGCGTGCTAAAGCAGCACAAGTTGAAATTGAAAAAGCTTATGAGGAATATAACACGCATGCGGTAACACAGCGTTTGATGCAGTTCTGTTCTATCGAAATGGGCTCATTCTATCTTGATGTCATAAAAGATCGTCAATATACCGCTAAGCAGGGTGGTAACGCTCAACGTAGTTGTCAGACGGCACTATATTATATTGTAGAAGCGTTAGTTCGTTGGATGGCACCGATTATGTCATTCACTGCAGATGAAATCTGGAATGAAATGCCAGGTAAGCGCAGCCAGTATGTATTCACTGAAGAGTGGTTTGATGGGTTATTTGGCTTAGCTGAAGGCGAAGAGTTAAATGACGAATTCTGGAATGATGTTCAAGCCGTTCGTGGTGCCGTTAATAAACTTCTTGAAGTAGCACGTAAAGAAAAAGTAATCGGTGGTGCTTTGCAAGCTGAAGTCACCCTCTATGTAGATAGCGAGCTAGCACTGAAACTGAATAAACTGGAAGATGAGTTACGCTTCGTTCTATTAACGTCAAAAGCAGAAGTTAAATCTATTGAAGACAAAGTCGATGCAGCTCAGTCCACAGAAGTAGAAGGCTTATTTGTAGAAGTTAAGGCTTCGGAAGCAGAGAAGTGTGAACGTTGTTGGCACCATGTTGCGGATGTTGGCACTGTGGATGGACACGAGAAAATCTGTGGTCGTTGTGCTACAAACGTTGAAGGTGATGGAGAAGAGCGTCACTTCGCTTAATTAATGATTAATATGAACGAAAAATCTCTGACACTTAGACAATCTGGAGTTCGCTGGCTTTGGCTAGCGGCTTTAGTATTTATACTTGATATTGGTATTAAGTATTTAGTTATGGACAATATGGGTTACGGTTGGGCAAATCGAATAGAGATAATGCCTTTCTTTAATCTACTTTATGTACATAACTACGGTGCCGCATTTAGTTTTTTGAGCGACCAGTCGGGTTGGCAAAGGTGGTTTTTTGCCTGTATTGCGTTTTTTGTTAGTGGGCTGCTGACTTTTTGGATGAGTAAGCTTCCAGCAAATGAAAAATGGAATAATGTAGCTTACGCCATGATAATCGGTGGAGCGATAGGCAATGTTTTTGACAGAATCGTTCATGGTTTCGTTATCGATTATTTAGATTTCTTTTGGGGCAGTTACCATTGGCCGGCATTTAATCTAGCAGATAGCGCCATATGTGTAGGTGCAGCTATGATTATTTTAGATGGGCTTAGAAATAAAAAGATTGAATAGCGAGTAGCATTCCAGTTGCTAAATATTTTAAAAAACATCAGATCATATTGGTCTGATGTTTTTTTATCCCTCAAGTTTACCGATCTAGATCACATTTATTTAAATTAAATATAGTTACGAGATATCATTTATTGGTGTAGAAAGGCTTCTAACACTTTATTATCTGTATTATTTGTCATTATTCTCAAAAATGATACAGTTTTACGGGTGTATTTTATTTTATTTAATGGTATGGGATTCTGTGTGGATTCGAGTTAGAATAAAACAAATGACAGAATTCTTTATAAGAGGGGCCGAAAATGCGCAATGACAATTTAAAACTTACTCCTGTTGATAGTAAGACAAAAGCCGCTTTTGCTAAAGTATGCCAAGATGCTGGACTCACTCCACGTGAAGCATTGACTCTATTTACTGAATCTGTAGTTGAACAAGGTGATATACCGTTTCACTTAAAAGCGAAACAACTAGAGTCTTGTATGTATGGGAATAGTGCTTCTTCTCAAATTAGAGTTCCAAAGGATGAAGCAAAGAATGATGAGATGCTTTTTGCTGATACCGAAAGTCGTTTCTTCAATGAATTAATGGGCATTTAACGTCGTTCATTCTCACAACTCTTACGTCCTGAATAAACTTGTGGTTTTTAATATCGTCACTTGGTGGTTAAATAGAGGCAAACGGAAGGTCTTTATTTTTCACTAAGGAATATCTAACACCATGTCTCAAAACCAAATCAACACCACTTCAAATAGTTATCCGATTTCATCAAATAGCACAGTTACTCTCCACTTTACTATTAAGCTAAGCAATGGCTCTGTTGCCGACTCAACTCATAATATGGGTAAACCGGCTCGTTTGACTATTGGTGATGGCAGTCTTAGTGAAAATTTTGAGAGCCATTTAATAGGCCTATTTTCAGGTGATAGCAAGGTAGTAGACTTACCAGCTGAAGATGCATTTGGGGCGGCTAACCCTGATAATATACATCATATGGATCGTTCAAAATTTGTAGGTGATGCTGCAGTTGAGGTCGGTACTATTATGGCTTTTTCAGGACCTGATGGCATGGAAATTCCAGGGATAATCTCAGAAATAGCGGGTGATTCGGTAACGGTTGATTTCAATCATCCTTTAGCAGGACAAGATGTTACCTTTGAAGTCGAAATAATATCTGTAGAATAGACAATAAAGAGATATCAAGAGCAAATAACATGAAAGTATTACTCGCCAATCCCAGAGGTTTTTGTGCTGGTGTAGATCGCGCTATCAGTATCGTTGAACGAGCGTTGGATCTTTACCAATCACCAATTTATGTGCGACATGAAGTTGTACATAATCGATTTGTAGTTGAAGGGCTTAAACAGCGCGGAGCTATCTTCGTTGAAGAGATCCATGAAGTTCCAGATGACAACATTGTTATTTTTTCCGCCCATGGTGTATCGCAAGCTGTACGAGAAGAGGCTAAGTCTCGCGCTTTGACCGTCTTTGATGCTACCTGCCCACTAGTGACTAAAGTGCATATGGAAGTTGCTAGAGCGAGTAAAAGAGATATGGAGGTTGTGCTTATCGGCCATGCTGGTCACCCAGAGGTTGAAGGAACAATGGGACAGTATTCAAGCAATAACGGTGGAATGTACCTCGTTGAAAGACCTGATGACGTTGATAAACTCGTGGTAAAAAATCCGGGCAGTCTACATTATGTCAGTCAAACAACATTATCGGTCGATGAAACAGCCAGTGTTATAAAACGATTGCGAGAGGTTTTTCCTGAAATACAAGGGCCTCGAAAAGATGATATTTGTTATGCGACACAAAATCGACAAGATGCGGTGCGAGGATTGTCTCTTGAAGTCGACGCCCTTATTGTCGTGGGGTCAAAAAACTCGTCTAACTCCACCCGATTAAAAGAACTTGCTGAAAAATTAGGTACTAAAGGTTATCTGACAGACTCGCCAGATGATATTAAAGCTGAATGGTTCGAAAATGTGTCTAAGGTTGGTGTAACTGCGGGTGCTTCTGCACCAGAAGAACTGGTCGATCAGATACTAAATAAGATTCAAGAATTAGGGGCAAAAGAAGTCGAGGAAATTCAAGGGAGAGAAGAAAATATGTTCTTCGAGGTTCCTAAAGAGCTACAGATTAAAAATATCACTTAATAAGTGGTGACTAACTCGCTGTCATTGTGGTCAATATAAGATGAATCGCTATTTTCTTGATTAGAGTTCGTTGTCCTTAGATATTATAGAAAAAGGGTTCCCACTAGGAACCCTTTTTTAGCTTTTAAAACGAGATATCGTTTATTGTTCAGTAAATACGTTAAGCAGTTTTAGCTGGTGCTTTAGGATCATCTTCATCTAATAAATCAGTTTCACCTTTGCCTTTAGATACTGTAATTACATAAGCTGCAGCGCCTACAGCAGAGACAACACCGATAATAGTTGAGATAGTTATAGGTAAGCCAAAACCTAGCTTAGCGCTACTCATGATGAATGAGATACACACTGTCGTCATGAACATTGCTGGAACAGTCGCTATCCAGTGTAGTTTATTGTGACGAAGTAGGTAAGCTGCCGCGGTCCATAGCATAATCGTTGCTGTAGATTGGTTCGCGAAACCGAAGTAGCGCCAAATTATACCGAAATCTACTTGAGTTAAGATACCTCCTACTACGAATAGTGGAATAGCCATAAGAAGACGTTTTGGTAGTGTTTTCTGTTCTACATTGAAGTATTCAGCAAGGATGAGGCGGCTTGAGCGGAAAGCAGTGTCACCTGATGTGATAGGTAGGATAACTACACCGAGGAAAGCTAAAATACCACCGAACACACCAAGAAGGCCAAATGAAGCGCTGTATACAACGTTACCTGGACCACCAGCTTTCACTGCTTCTTGTAAGCCTTCGACTGAACCGAAGAATGATAGAGCGAGCGTACACCAGATAATAGCAATAATACCTTCACCAATCATTGCTCCATAGAAGACGAAGCGGCCGTTCTTTTCATTTTCCATGCATCGAGCCATTAGCGGTGACTGCGTAGCGTGGAAACCAGATATAGCACCACAAGCAATCGTAATGAATAGTGCAGGCCATAAAGGAAGGTTGTTCGGGTTCATGTTACTGAACATGTCACTGATAGCGAAACCACCCATTACTGTGTGCTCGCTAGAGAATGCAACCGCAGCCATTAGACCAACAGACATAAATACGAGCAGTGCACCAAAGAACGGATAGAAACGGCCAATAATTTTATCAACAGGAACAATCGTTGCAATAATGTAGTATGCGAAGATTAAAACAACCATCGATACTTTAGACATTTCGAAAGACGTTTGCTCATTCACAAGGTTTGTGATCATGCCAGCAGGAGCGGAAACAAATACAACACCTACTAAAAGTAAAAGAATGATAGCAAAAACGTTCATAAAGTGGCGTGCACCATTACCTAGGTAACGACCTGTGAGCGTGGGTACAGATGCCCCGTTATTGCGCACAGACAGCATACCAGAGAAGTAATCGTGAACAGCACCAGCGAAGATACAACCGAGCACAATCCATAATAACGCCGCTGGCCCATATAGAGCACCCATAATTGGGCCAAAAATTGGACCAACACCGGCAATGTTTAACAACTGTACTAAATAAACCTTTGGTGTCGACATTGGTACAAAATCGACACCGTCTTGCATTGTGTGCGCTGGAGTTTTGCGGTTTTCGTTAATACCGAAAACTTTTTCAACAAAGGCACCGTAGATAAAGTATCCGCCAATTAAGGCTGCGACACAGAAGAGAAACCACATCATAATATTCGTCCCACTTTTATTAGTAATTTGTATAGTTCATCGTCAATACTAAATTAGGTAAATACTAGGTTCACTCCCTTCTTCGCTGAGTGGTAATATCCGTACTTAAGTGGTTTCTGTGAGGATTTAATGGTTTTAACTATTAACTAATAGAAAAATATATTTACTATCGGCAGCATAGCCAATATGAAAAATGGATACGATAGGTGTTTGACTTCCTAAGTAATATGGACCATTTTGATAGTGCACAACTCTTTGAGTAAGGAATACTAATGTTGTTTAAAAAATTCGCTGTATTTGTAGTGTCACTCTTGATCGTAGCATGTTCATCGAGTGACATCGATCTGGCGAAGAAAGGTGATTGGCATGGGATCGGTTATTCTGACGGCATAAATGGACGACATGCTCGTTCTTTTAATGAATTACAAGAACTAGGTCAGGCAAACCAAGCTGAATATGAGCACGGTTATGTGGGAGGGCTAGAAGAATACTGCAACCCTAATTTTGCTTACCAAATAGGCCTTAATGGCCAATATTACGAAGGCGTATGTGAGGGTACAAAAGAAGCTCAACGGTTTCGTATGGAATGGCAAAGAGGCTGGAACGAATCGAATTAAAAGTAGTGATCTCCGGTATGGGAGATCACATTTTTCCCTTCGTTATCATCACAGTGTTTAGATTCGATAACAAATAACAGGTTTAAAATAGTTTATCCTTCCACGGCCTTTCTTAGAAAGCCATTTTGTTTTTTAAGCTGTATTTGTGCTTGCTGTTTATCCATATTTGTCAGCAGGATCAATATCGCCAGTTTCACATTATAGTCCGTATCCAATAGAGTCAGTTTAGCTATTGATTCGTCACATTCTGTTGCTTGCATTACAATTCGAACGGCTCTTGCTATTAACTTTTTATTGGTCGCTTTTACATCTACCATTAGGTTTTGATAGCTTTTACCTAGTCGAATCATACTTGCAGTGGTTAACATGTTGAGTATAAGCTTTTGAGCTGTACCTGATTTTAATCTAGTTGAACCGGACAAGGCCTCAGGACCAACTACGGGGCTAATCGCTATTTTGGCAATTTCGGCGATAGTTGACGTTGGATTACATGAAATGGCGACGGTTGTTGCACCGAACTCGTTGGCTAACTCTAGGCCACCTATCACATAGGGGGTTCGGCCACTAGCTGCTATGCCAACAACAACATCATTATTATTAAGGTTTATGGCTTTGAGGTCATCTTTACCTAGTGCCGAAGAATCCTCAGCGCCCTCAACGGCTTTAAACATAGCTTGTTCTCCGCCAGCTATTAAGCCAACGACCATGTCACTAGTGACCCCAAAAGTTGGAGGACATTCAGAGGCATCGAGTACCCCAAGACGGCCACTTGTTCCCGCACCCATGTAAATCAAGCGCCCCCCGCTTTTGAAGGCTTGTGTGATTTCATCGACGGCTTTCGCGATTTCCGGTATAACTTTTTCTACAGCGCAAGGGACGAGTTTATCTTGCTCATTGAGTTTTTTTACAATCTCAACAGAAGAAAGCAGATCGATATCCATAGTTTTAGGATTTCGGCCTTCTGATACTAACTGAGATAAGGCGGACATTAGTGCTTCATTGGTCATAAGAGTGCTCCGATTACTCTGCTGGGTAGATAACACCTAGTGAGGCGTATCTAGAGGCTCCGGTCACTTCCGGTAAGTTGCTTGGTAATCCATTTATTCGTCTGTAAGCCAACCAAGCAAATGCAATGGCTTCCATATATTCACCATTTACTCCTCTATCATCGGTTGGGCAGACGGTCCAATCGGGAAGATGTGAACTAATGTTATTCATGAGTACCGGATTTCTGGCACCTCCGCCACATACTAATAATTCAGGCTTTTCTCCTGTTTTATAATGATTTAACTCCTGACATATTGTCATTGCACTGAATTCTGTCAACGTTGCCTGGACATCTTGTGGGAGAAATTGAGTGTCGAACTGATTTAGTTTTTCCATTAGCCATTCGATATTGAATCGCTCTCTGCCCGTGCTTTTTGGTGGGCTTTGAGTAAAATAACTGTCTGCGCACAAGCGTTCTAACAGTTCTGGTATTACTTTACCTGATAAGGCATACAGGCCATCTTTATCATAGGTTTTACCTGTATGTTGATGAATCCAAGCATCCAACAACATATTACCCGGACCAGTATCATAGCCTATAGTGGGCCTGTTAGGCCTAAGTACCGAAATATTGGCAATACCACCAATATTCAAAACAACCACACTAGAATGACCAGGTTGAAAAATGGTTCGATGAAAAGCGGGAACTAAGGGCGCTCCTTGCCCACCTAATGCCATATCTTTACGTCTAAAGTCAGCAACGGTCGTAATTCCGGTTTTAGCTGAAATGATATTGGCATCACCAAGCTGCATCGTAAATGGAGAGTCACCAGTAGGAAGGTGATACACAGTTTGGCCATGATTTCCAATAGCGATAATATCTGTTGCGTTCACAAATGCTTTTCGTAAAAGTTGTTTTACTGCATCGGCATATAGGTGACCTAGCGAAGTGTCAAGCTGTCCAATTTTAACGATATCCGTAGGCTGGCCAGTGGCGAAGCTAAGAATGCCCGCCTTTGTCTCTTCTGGAATAGAGAAGCTATCGAATTCAATCAATGTTGTTTCTTTGTCATTAATTTCTACTAATGCAGTATCAATCCCGTCTAGGCTTGTCCCTGACATTACACCGATATAGAGTGCCTTTTTATTCATATAAATATCTGCCCTTGCTATAAAATATTTCAATTGGACAACATGCTGGAAAATTTATTATATCTAAGTAACTTAAGGTTATAATCTTTTTTTGATTGTACATCAACATTTTCGGGAGTGTGTAAATGGGTCCACTTTGGATTGATATTTCAGGATATGAATTAGATGCGGAAGATCGAGAGATTTTGCAGCATCCAACTGTCGGTGGATTAATTTTATTTGCTAGGAACTTCCATGATAATGAGCAGTTATTAGCTTTATGTAATGAGATCCGAAAAGTAAGTAAACATCGCCTGCTTATTGGCGTCGACCAAGAAGGTGGTTTAGTTCAACGATTTCGTAATGGATTTACGCCTATTCCAGCAGCACAATCATTCTCACAATTGGAAAATGGAACCCAATTAGCCCAGCAAGCTGGTTGGCTGATGGCTGCTGAATTAATCGCTCATAACATAGATCTTAGTTTTGCTCCTGTTTTAGATAAAGGGCATGAATGTAAAGCAATACGAAGTCGTGCATTTGGTGAAGATATTCAAACTATATTGACCTATAGCTCAGCGTACATGAAAGGCATGAAGCAAGTAGGAATGGCTACGACAGGCAAACATTTTCCTGGTCATGGCGGAGTCATCGCCGATTCACATCTAGAGACGCCTTATGATAATAGAAATAATATATTTGAAACGGATATGGCTATCTTTAAGTCTCAAATTGAATCTGGAATTTTAGATGCAATGATGCCTGCTCACGTTATTTACCCGCATTACGATTCAGAGCCTGCAAGTGGATCAACCTATTGGTTGAAAGACATATTACGTAAAAAATTGGGTTTTTCTGGTGTGGTTTTTTCAGATGACTTGAACATGGAAGGTGCTTCGATCATGGGGTCTGCGGCAGAACGTGCGAAACAAGCTCTTGCAGCTGGTTGCGACATGCTGTTGCTTTGCAACAATCGAAACCGTAGCGTGGAAATTTTGGATAGTTTGCCAATAACAACGTCTTTAGTTGGTGAATCCTTAGCTAAGAAGCAGAGTTTTACATTATCCGAGTTAAAGTTATCTCGAGAATGGAAAGATGCTAGTGAAGCGATGAAAAGGGTTATTGGATAAAAGACGTTATTAAACGATTCCCAATTTTTCTTTTAGTAATTTTAAGTATCGACGGCTGACCGGTACAGTAAGATCATGTAGCGTAATGATTTCCGCTAAGCCGTTTTCTAACAATTTTATTTCTTTAATTGCTTTGGTATTAATTAAGTACTGTCTGTGACATCGAAGAAGATCCGTCTTTTCTTCTAACACTTTGAGCGTTAACTGACTTGAGGCGGTTTGTTCAGCGCTTCGAATATGTACGCCACTTATATCACTAAATGCATATTCAACATCTTGAGTTGAAATGATCATTATCCTATTTAAACCAATACAGGGGATCTGTTCTAAGCGCGCAGGGGCGAGTATAGACAGATCGTGTTTGGCTATGGCTTTATTATGCTGCTTTACTAATCGACAGACTGTTTTGTCTAACCGTTTAATATCAATAGGCTTTAATAGGTAATCAAACGCGTTGTCTTCAAATGCTTGAATGGCATACTGATCAAATGCAGTAACAAATACCACCATTGGCATCGTATCTGGGTCCAGCATTGCGAGCAGCTCTATGCCTGTTACCTGAGGCATTTGGATATCTAAAAAAATAACATCAGGCTTTAAAGTATTTATTTTTTTGAGCCCTTCGATAGCATTGTTTGCTTGCCCGATGACGTCAATATTATCTGTGTCACGTAATAACTCTGACAGTTCTTCGCGAGCAAGTTGTTCGTCATCTATGACTAATGCAGTAAGCATTGTTATCCCTTATTGTGTTATTTCTCATTAGGAATGATAAAGCTCATTTGAGTTAATTGGTTTTTTTCTACGTGAGTTTTTAGCTCCCCGTCACGCCCAAAGTAATTAGATAAGCGTTTGCTCACAATTTGCATACCTAAACCCTCGTGGTCTTTTTTGGGTTCAACATAGCTACCAGCGTTGTCCTCAACAATTATTTCACACCCTAATTCGTTACATTGATTGTAAATTTTGATCTTCCCACCCTCTAACATATGAGAGACACCGTGCTTTATTGAATTTTCCACTAAAGGTTGCAGGGTAAAGCTGGGTACCTTTTTATCCTGTAGCTCTAAGTCTATATCTACCTGAACCTCTAATCGATCGCTAAAGCGTGCTTTTTCGATGGTTAAGTAGGCATTAACGTGGGCTAACTCTTCTCTAAGCGTCACAGTTTCAATGTTTTGCTTAAGGTTACTGCGGAAAAAATGCGAGAGGTGCTGAATTAGCTCTCTTGCTTTATCCGGATTTTTACGGATAACAGCACTGATAGTATTAAGGGCATTGAATAAAAAATGAGGGTTTACTTGAGCATGCAGGAGTTTTATTTCTGATTGAGACAATAGCATCTGTTGCTCTTGATAATCGCCATAAAGGATCTGACTAGAAAGCAATTGGGCTATACCTTCAGCCATGGACATATTGATTGTAGAAAACAGTTTTCTCTTTGGTTCGTATAGCTTTATCGTTCCGACAATTTTGTCTCCTGCTCTTAATGGAATAATGAGTGCAGAACCTAATTTACAGTTTTCAGAAAGAGAGCACTGATATGGATTATCCTTACCATCTAAATAAATGATGTCATTTTTTTCCATGGCATCAAGGGTACATTGTGAAGAAATAGGAGTGTTCGGTTTATGGTGGTCATCACCAATACCAACAAAAGCCAGTATTTTATTCGTATCTGTTATTGCTACAGCACCTACATTGGTTTCTTCATAAACAATACGAGCTATTCTTGCCGCATTTTTGGAGTTAAAACCAGTATTCAAAATACCAACGGATCGCTCCGCAATATTAAGAGCCCTTCGGGAGAATGTAGCTGAGTACTTTTCAAAGATAGTCTTTCTATCTTGTAGAATGCTCATAAAGAGCGCAGCCCCAACTGAGTTGGCAATAATCATTGGTGCTGCGATAGCTGAAACTAAGGTATAAGCTTGATCAAAGGGTTTTGCGACGATAAGCAGAATTAACATCTGAATGATTTCAGCAAAAAGAGTAATTGAAAAAACCACACTAGGGTTAAATAACTGCTCAGGTTTGTTCTTTTTGACTAAATAACTATGTAATACGCCGCCAATAACACCTTCAGCCGTAGTTGATATGGCACAAGCTATATCGGTAAAACCGCCTAAAGTGTAGCGGTGAATACCACCAGTAAAACCAACGGCAAAGCCAACGATTGGGCCGCCAAAGATACCGCCCATTACAGCGCCAATCGCACGAGTATTAGCGATAGCGTCATTGATTTGCAATCCAAAGTAGGTTCCCATTACGCAAAACAGTGAAAAAATTACGTAACAGTTAAGCTTGTTTTCAAGGCGATTTGAAATATTTAATAAGGGCAAAAAGACAGGTGTTTTACTGAGCATATAAGCTAAAACCAGATATACGCACATTTGTTGTAATAAAGAGAGAATTAATTCCATACAGTTAGCCCAGTATAAGTCATAGCAACGCCATCTTATGCGAGATTAGAAAAATTGAGTAGAATCTAGATCGTATTTATAACACTTGGCTGACAATATTTGCATGTAAATATAAGTTTACAGTTAATGTTTTTATTTATTTACACTTGAAACTTTTATTTATACTGGTATTTTATGCGTTAAGTTAGCTGTTTTGAGTCACTGACGAAATTTATTGTAAAAAATTATTTACGGAATTAAAGATGAAAAAAAGTACATTAAGTAATATCAACATCAGTGATGAACAGGTTTTAATCACACCAAGTGAATTAAAGAAAAAATTACCTCTTAGCGAAAATGCGAGGCAGTTTATTCAGGAATCTCGTCAAACGATTTCAGATATTATACATAAGAAAGACCACCGTTTATTGGTTGTTTGTGGTCCTTGCTCTATTCATGATGTAGACGCAGCCATGGAATATGCAAAACGTCTTAAAGCCCTGTCTGCTCAACTGAATGACCAAATATACATTGTAATGCGCGTTTACTTTGAAAAACCACGTACTACGGTGGGTTGGAAAGGTCTTATCAATGACCCTCAGTTAGATGGTACCTTTGATATCGAACATGGGTTACATGTAGGTAGAAAGCTATTGGTAGATTTAGCTGAAATGGAAATTCCATTGGCTACGGAAGCATTGGATCCTATTAGCCCTCAATATCTCTCTGATACGTTTAGCTGGGCAGCAATTGGCGCAAGAACTACTGAATCTCAGACGCATCGTGAAATGGCAAGTGGCCTTTCTATGCCGATTGGCTTTAAAAATGGGACAGATGGTAGCCTTTCGACTGCGATCAACGCGATGCAAGCAGCATCGTCTAGCCACCGTTTTATGGGGATTAATACTGAGGGACAGGTTGCTCTTCTTACTACGCAAGGAAACAGTAATGGTCATGTGATATTGCGTGGTGGTAAACAAACTAACTATGATTCTGTTTCAGTTGCTGAGTGTGAAGAAGAATTAGCTAAATATGAACTTGATGCCGCATTGATGATAGATTGCAGCCATGCCAACTCACGTAAAGACTATCGTCGTCAAACTTTGGTTGCTGAGGATGCTATTTCTCAAATACGGGAGGGGAATAAATCGATTATTGGGTTAATGATTGAGAGCCATTTAAATGCAGGGAATCAATCATCAGATATTCCGTTAGATCAAATGGAGTATGGTGTTTCTATTACTGATGCATGTATTGATTGGCAGTCAACTGAGACATTATTATGTAATGCCCATGAAGAATTAGTGCCATTCCTACAAGATAGAGTTCAGGTTGAGTAATAAACCCTTGATTTAAGGTATAATCTTAAACCAGAGTTTTAACGAACAGTGGAGCCGCTTTTAGCTGCTTCACTTTTTATTTAATTAACAAAGATAAAGGCAAATTTGATGGCCGTTGAGTTAAATGAGTTACGTGATCAAATTGATGAAGTAGATAAGCAGATGATAGAGCTGTTAGTTCGTCGCTTATCTCTTGTTGAAAAAGTTGGTGAAGTAAAAAGTGAGCACGGTCTGCCCATTTATGCTCCGGATAGAGAAGCTGCAATGCTAGCATCTCGTCGACAAGAAGCAGAAAAGCGTGGAATTCCGCCTCAGTTAATTGAAGATATTTTGCGTAGAACCATGCGCGAGTCTTACGCAAGTGAAAAAGATTCCGGTTTCAAATGCTTAAATCCTTCTTTGCGTCCAGTTGTTATTGTCGGTGGTAATGGTCAATTAGGTAGTTTGTTTGGACGTATGTTTACGCTTTCTGGATATGAAGTGAAAGTGTTAGGCAGTAAAGATTGGGATAACGCTGACGAATTGTTGCATGATGCAGGATTAGTGGTGGTCACCGTTCCAATACACCTAACAGCAAACGTAATAGATAAATTAAACAGGCTACCAGATGATTGTATTCTTTGTGACCTTACGTCGATAAAGTCGAAGCCATTAGAGCAGATGTTAAAAGTGCATTCAGGGCCAGTGGTCGGTTTGCATCCGATGTTTGGACCTGATGTTCCAAGTCTAGCAAAGCAAGTTATTGTTTATTGTGATGGTCGAGGCAATGAAGAGTACCAGTGGCTACTGAAGCAATTCGGTATTTGGGGTGCGAGTCTGTGTAATATTGATGCGAAAGAGCACGATCATGGTATGACGCTAATACAAGCGTTACGTCACTTTACGTCATTTGCTTATGGTCTTCATTTAAGCCGTGAGAACCCTAATATAGATAAATTGCTTCAACTGAGCTCGCCTATTTATCGTTTAGAGTTGGCCATGGTAGGAAGACTGTTTGCGCAAGATCCAAACCTATATGCGGATATTATTTTGTCATCAGAAGAAAATATCGAGATGATAAAACGATTTCACACCAGTTTTGGTGAAGCTATAAATGTATTGGAAGGCCATGATAAGGCCGGGTTTGTGGAAAGCTTTGAGAAGGTTAGTGATTGGTTTGGCGATTATTCACAGCAGTTTATGAATGAAAGTCAAAACCTGCTTAAGCAAGCTAATGACGCCATCCATCGAGGTTAATACTCGCTTTTTTGTATTGCGCTAGCCTAGAGTAATTAAAAAAAGCCCTCTATTCATATGGATAGAGGGCTTTTGATTAAGGATCCTATCTGATAATTACCAAGTTAACAGATAGTGGGGGTTGACCCTATTTTTCAAAGTTGTCGAAACAAAGAATTAGTTTGATTCTGTTGCTGTTTTTAATTCGTCATTCTGGTCTTTCTTGAAAGCGACGAATACCGCTTTATTTTTAAATACGATTCTGTTCACTGCTAGAGCAAATACAACACAAGCTATTAATGTAATCGCCATTAAGTGAATAAAGTGTAGACCAAATGGAGCAGTACCAAATGTGAAGTAGCCATATAGCGCTGTACCAAATACCACTGATAAAATTACTGATTCAGCACGTACGTTACGGAACATTAGGCCAGTAATAAATGCCGACAAGATAGGCATGCTTAGTAAACCATTTAGCTGTTGTAGTAAGTTAATCAAGCTATCGGCTGTTGCGAATGCAGGAACCAATAAGATAGCGATCAATACGAAGCTAATTGATACCACATTGTTTAGACGTTTAACGTTTGGTTCAGGATTAAAATACTTCTGGTGAATGTCACAAACATACAAAGCAGCAGAGGAGTTCAGTACAGAGTTAAAACTTGTTAATACTGCTGCTGCCATTACCGCTGCAAATGCACCTGATAGATAGCTTGGAAGTAGATCACCAACGATACGACCATATGCTTGGTCACCAATGTCGCCGTACAATTTGTAAGAGACAATACCCGGAATAATTACGATTGCAGGAACAATAAGGATACGGATACAAGCAGCGGCTAGAACTCCTTTTTGTGCTTCTTTAACGTTTTCTGCTGCCATGGCGCGTTGGGTGATGGTTTGGTTAGTACTCCAGTAATATATCTGGATAAATAACATACCAGTTAACAGCGTAGGCCATGGGATAGGCGAGTCAGGTCCGCCTATCAACGTTAGGCGCTCTTCAGGAATACCTGAGAAGTCAAAATCAATGGCATTAAGAGATAGATATACAATCAATACTGCCATTAGAAGTAGGCCGACACCACTAAAAGTATCTGATACTGCAACGGCACGTAAGCCACCAAAAATAGCGTAAGCAGAGCCAACAACGGCAAACATGATAGCAATTGGCATAAGACCGATTTCAACATTAAACATGGTTTGCATGAACAGCGCACCACCATAAAGCATAGCTGGAAGGTAAATAAAGATGTTACCTAATAGGAATAAAGTTCCTACTGTTGCGCGGATATGCTTGCTGTTGTATCGACGTTCTAAAAGTTCAGTCGTTGTTGTACAGTTGTACTTGTAATATATAGGAACAAATACTTTGGCCAGAATGATTAGGCCGACGAACCCACAAAGTTCCCAAAGAGCAAGAAGTGCCATTTGGTTACCATTCATACCAACCAATTGGTCAGTACTTAAGTTAGTTAGTGTAATTGAACCTGCGATAAATACCCAAGAAAGCCCACCACCTGCAAGGAAGTAATCTTTAGCGCCTTCACCACGAGGACCTGCTTCTGCACACTTACGGTAAGTCAGGTAACCAACTAGAGCCGTAAGACCAAGAAATACGATTAGCTGAATGGCCGAATCCATATCTTTCACCTTTTGATTAAATTAAAAAAATATCGAACTGGAATCGTTTACACAAGGCGGTGGATATATTGGATAATAAAAAATGGCCTTGAAAGTCTTTGTATTCAACAGTTCTGTAAGTTTGATGCGGTGAGGATACGTTGGCATTATTATTAATTCCGTGATCTACATACTATTAGTGGAAACGTTTACCTAAAAGTGGTGGTTTATTGTCATAATTTTGTTTGCGATCACATAAATATTAATTATCTTCGTGATTATTTTGTCTTCATTTTATTTGCTACCTATTTTAAAGGCTTGGTGTGGTATTTTGTTTATTAATTTGTATGTTTGCGTACGACATTTTATTTTTTGAGTGGTCATGTGGCATGTGGGATATGTAAAGCGTGATTCTGAGAGGTAAAGGGCACCGCTGACAAAAAAATCAGTGCCCTAGGATATAGGATGGATTAATGCTGATTAGCAAATAGTAGTCGTCCATACTGCTCAAGTTTGACGAGCCTATCGTTCGCGTTTGTCATGAACTCTGTTTTGGCTGCACCTTTAAGTGACTTAGATTGAGGTAGCTTAACGGTTCTTGGATTTTTATGGACACCGTTTACGAGGAATTCATAGTGCAGGTGGGGTCCTGTTACTCGTCCTGTCCCACCTAATGTACCGACTGACTGCCCCTGTTTTACTCGCTGCCCAGTTTTAACATAGCGACGTTTCATATGAAGATATTTAGTAATATAGGTATTGCTGTGACGTATAAACACGTAGTTGCCATTAAATTGGTTGTAACCAGACTTATCGACAATGCCGTCTCCAGCTGCCCATATAGGTGTCCCAACAGGAGCCGCGTAATCAGTGCCTCTGTGCGCGGTGACTTTTCCTGTCACAGGATGTCGCCTTTTGGGGTTGAAATTGGATGTTACTCGTCTGAAGTCTATTGGTGAGCGCAAGAATGCCTTTTTCATCGCTCTGCCATTTTCGTCGAAATAATTACCGGTATTATCGTCGAGTATGGCCTTAAATGTTTCACCTTGGTTTGAAAAAATAGCCGCAATAATTCGGCCACGTCCCATTTTTTCACCTTCTACTATTTTCTCTTCGTATAAGACTTTAAAACTGTCCCCAGATCGAATATCGAGAGCAAAATCAATATCCCAACCGAAGATACCAGCAAGTTCCATTATTTGGGTGGGCGTTAAATTAGCAGAAAGTGCCGCATTCCAGAAGTTAGAAGTGATCTCAGCTTCTGTATAATTAAATTGTATATCAACGGTTTTTGTTTCAAATGCAGCGGCATAACCGTTCTCAGCTTTAGTTATCCGAAAGGTTTCAAATGGAGTGATAACTCGCTTTATTTGCAATAGTTCGTTATTTTCATCAAAACCAAAAGAGAGTTCTTCACCGACGCGTAAACGTGAAAGTTGATTATTAATCTCTTTATCACTTGTTATTAGTTGATGTAGCAGTTGAGCTGATAACCCAATCCTATTAAATAACTTTGCTGCGCTTTCTCCTGAGGCAATTTTATATTTTTCCCAACGAACCACAGAATCGGGAAGAATGCTGTTTTTCGTTTCTAATGTTTCCATACTTATGGCAACGGGATAATGCTGACCAACCTCTAGTGTCGTTTGATCTATAGCCAAGTCTTCGCTATCGGGAAGAAACAGAGCCGCAGAAATAAGCGCTGATAAAATCAGAATCAAGGAGCGATGAATAATGGGAAGTCGAAAAAAGTAGAAAGCATGGTCGATAATTATTAATTTTGATGAATTTTGGCAATACGGAGTTTAACTGGTTTCAAAATACATAGCTATTCAAGTAAACTGTACAACTATTAATTTTTGCCAAATCTGTGGGAGTTAACAAGAATGGCGAGTATCGAAACAGCACTGGCTGAGATAAAACGCGGTATAGACGAATTGCTACCGGAAGAAGAACTGATTGAAAAGTTGAAAGAGAACCGACCTCTGCGTATCAAGTTAGGTGCGGATCCAACGGCTCCAGATATACACCTTGGGCATACGGTCATCTTAAACAAACTACGCCAGTTCCAAGAATTAGGCCACGATGTCACATTTTTGATCGGTGATTTTACTGGTATGGTTGGTGACCCGTCTGGTAAAAATACAACACGACCGCCATTGACTCGCGAAGATGTGTTAGCGAATGCAGAGACCTATAAGCAACAAGTGTTTAAGATACTTGATCCTGCTAAAACCAAAATCCAGTTTAACTCTGAATGGCTATCTGAACTTGGTGCGGAAGGAATGATTCGTTTAGCGTCAAACCAGACTGTTGCTCGAATGTTAGAGCGCGATGACTTTAAAAAACGTTATTCGAACAACCAGCCTATAGCGATACATGAATTTATGTATCCACTGCTTCAAGGATACGACTCCGTTGCAATGGAGACGGATGTTGAATTAGGTGGTTCGGACCAAAGGTTTAACCTGCTAATGGGCCGTGAATTGCAAAAATCAAACGGTCAGAAGCCGCAGTGTGTACTCACGATGCCACTTCTTGTTGGTCTTGATGGCGAAAAGAAAATGTCTAAGTCGGCTCACAACTACATTGGTGTCAGTGATGCACCTAATGATATGTTCGGCAAACTCATGTCTATATCGGATGTATTAATGTGGAGCTATTATGAACTATTATCATTCCGCCCATTGGCTGAGATAGAACAACTTAAGGCTGATGTTGAAGCTGGAAAAAACCCGCGTGATGTTAAAATACTTCTAGCGAAAGAAATCATTGCCCGTTTCCATACGGAAGCAGACGCAGAAGCGGCAGAGCAAGAATTTATAAACCGTTTCCAAAAAGGTGCAATGCCAGATGAAATGCCTGAGTTTGAGTTTGAAGCAGGCATTGCCATCGGTAATTTACTTAAAGAAGCAGGGTTAGTGAATTCAACATCAGATGCCATGCGTATGATTCGCCAAGGTGCGGCTAAACTTGACGGTAATAAAATTGAAGATACAAAACTCGTACCTGAAGCGGGGACGGCAGTGTATCAAGTAGGCAAACGGAAGTTTGCTCGCGTAACATTAAGCTAGTGAATGCTTGATGAACATAACTAAGAGGCGCTTTTATAGCGCCTTTTTTACATCAATTTTTCGTGCAAAAGTGTTCACTTATGGATAGAATACGCTCGCTGCAAATCGCAGTAACCTTGGAGATTTTTATGAACAATACCGACCATCCTCCTAGTATCAAGGGAGAAAAATAACTGCTTCGGTATTGGCGAACTCCGCTCCTACTCTGCAGTAGGAGGTCCTTTGTTTAACCCCTCTCAATTTTTCTCCAGATATTAATTATATTACCCCATACTGAATGGAAGTAAGGTATCGCTATGCCTGGTTTTCATGGTTTAGTTATGTGGTAATGATGGTCGTCTAGCTAATCGGGAGATTCGCCGTGACGGTAATAAACCATGAATATTTAGATACAACTGCTTCTTTTTCGTATAAAGAAATTGGAGCAGCAAGAAATGCTTTTTTAAAATATGAAGAAGTACAGCAAATTCACCTACTGACAGTCATGCCAATTGAAGAAGCGGTAGCGATTCTTGAGCATTGTACTGTAGGGTACGTACAACATTTAATTCAACAGTTAGAGTTACAAGGTTTTGATAAACAAGCACGACATTATGCGAATAGATTGGGTTTTATACGCTCGGAGGCAGAACCCACCAATGGATATCTTACTACTAGCGTAATTGAACACGTGAAACAACGCGTGGGATGGATAGTGATGCTTGCTCTACTCGGTATAGTGTCTGGTCTTATTATTTCAAAATATGAAGACACATTGAGTCAGTTGGTATTGTTAGCGATATACATGCCAGTTATTGCCGCAGCGGGCGGAAATACAGGCTCACAAGCTGCAACATTGGTGATTAGAGCGCTAGCAACAGGTGAGCTAAAAAAACGACAATGGTTTAAGGTCTTTTTAAAAGAGAGTCGAATCGCGATTTGCTTAGCGTTCGTTGTCGCTGTGGTTATTGTGGCTCGAATTTTACTTTTTAGTGACTCCGTATCTACTGCGGGGTTTGACATCAATGTTATCGCACTGGCTATTGCTATCGCATTGTTTATTCAAGTCACTTTGTCTACAACGCTAGGTGGATTGTTACCCATTTTAGCCAGGGCATGTAAACTGGACCCTGCTGTTTTAGTTAGCCCAGTACTTGCCTCAGTCGTTGATATTACAGGAATGTGGATCTATTTCACTGTAGTGAACTATTTTTTGGGGATAGCTTGATAAGATCTTGATAAAAAGCTTTTTCAAACTTAAAAAGAGGGGAGAGTGAATTTGATTCGCTCTCCTCTTTTTTAGGGAAATAGTCACTGATAAATTGTACGAAGGTAGATTTAGGTTGTCCGTTACCGTTCAATACATAACCTGCCATATTGTAGCTGCCGTAGACCGACCCACTTTTTGCTTGTAATTGCCCTTTGATAGGTACTTGACGCATACTTCGTCTGTATTTCAAGGTGCCAGTCTCGCCTGATTTTGGCAATATTTTAATCACGCCAAGGGTTGATTCATTTTTCCAGATATATTCTAGTATTTTGTTCATATCTTCTGCTGTCATTCTATTGTTTCTTGATAGACCTGATCCATCGGCGAATTGAGAAGCGCTTAAATTGATACGGCTATTTGAGAAAATGATTTGTTTGATAGCTTCAGTACCATTATTGAAACTGCCCGGTTGGGAGTAAAACCGAGCCCCAAGCGTTTTAGTAATATTGTCAGCAATGAGATTGTTAGAGCTCTTTAACATCGACTCCACTAAATCATTTAATGGAGCCGATAAATGAGTCGCGATCGGTGTGCCTTGAATATCATTGCGTGAAGCAATGTTGCCACTGAAAGAAATACGATGTTTAGCCAGTAAATTTTTTATTATTGAAGAGGTATATTCTTGGGTGTCTTGTACTGCGAATTTTAGCGGTAATGGTTTTTTTTGACTTATTAAACAACCAGATAAGTGATAGTTATTGTTATCTGAAGTGAGCAACTCCAGTTGACATTGTCTCTCTTTTTGAACCTCTTTAGTGACGGTGATTACGTCATTTGTAACAATAATTGGTTGATGTTCTGGTACGTGAGCTCGAGTTGAACCATCACTGTTAGTATAAATAGAGGCTTGTACGCAGTTACCGTCGAGAGTTATTGCACTCGAGGGGGCACTATAGCAAACGCCTAAAATGTCCCACGGCCAACCGACAGCTCTTTCATACCCAGTGAAAATACTATCATTTAACCAAATGTTACCCTCGATACTCTTAATGCCTTGATTAGATGCCTGTTTAAACAAGTTATCTAAATCTTGCGTTTTTAGTGTGGGATCACCTGAAAAACGTATGACGATATCTTTGTTTTTTTGCTCTAATTGAGTTTCGAATCTGAAATCGTCACCTAGCTCCAATTTGGCTGCTAAGGCGGTTATGATTTTAAGTGTGCTGGCTGGTGGGAAGAGCTGTTTAGTATTGATAGATAAAGCTGTTTCTGTCGGATTTTTTACTAACAGGCTGACACGACTACCTGTAGGTAAGCTGTTTATCGGTTCATAAGCGGAAACGTAAAATGAGAAACCAATACAAAGAAATGTAATAAATACGCGCATAGTCACCGAACCGAAGGTACCAAAGGAATTTTAGTATATAGATTAAAAAAAACGCCTGCTATCAAAAGCAGGCGTTTCTTAATATTTGATACGATTTGTAAATCCTAAAATGGATTAGAAGTCGTAGCGTAGACCTAGAGCTAGTTCGTCTTCAGCGCCAACTTTACCAACAGTACCTGTTCCTAGTTGATCGTTTTCATCAAGAAGGTTGAAGTTGTATGAGATGTAAGTGCGGAAGTTCGGCTTGAAGTAATACGTTGCATCGATAGCTACGTTATCAGCAGAAGTATGGTTACCTGTTTCTGCGTTATTGTATGTCGTTGTGAATACAACTTGATCCAACTTGTACGCTGCTGCTAGCTCGTAACCAGTATAATCTTGGATGCCAGAGAAGTTGGTCATATTACCTGAAGTTGCTTCATATTGGTTGTCGAAATCTTTTTCGCCGTCTGTGAAGTTACCAGCTACGTAGAAAGAACCAATTTTGTATGATGCAGCAAGCATGTACTCGTTATTTTTGTCTTGGTCTGCGTAACCAGCACCTAAAGCAAGGCCTGTATCAGCAACAGTGTAGATAGCTGATAGAGAGTAGCCGTCTTGGTCATTGTCTTTATAAGCACTATCTACGCCATCTTTTTCAGAATCAGCAAAACGATAACTTGCTTTAACGGCTAGGTCAGAGAAAGCACCTTTGTAAGAAACCATGTTATTTGCACGGTCAGCAGCGTTGATTTTGTCTGCTGCACTGTTGCCGTGGTAAGCCATGATATCAGTAAAGTCAGTGATAACGCCTAGAGCACCATCGTTTTTACCATAAGTGATTTCACCAAAAGCACCACCAAATCCAGCGTAAGCATAACGGTTAGTAATGGAGTCACTGTCTGAGTCAGTTGGGCCGCCATTGTCCGAAGAAGTGAATTCACCTTCGTAGAAACCAACACCGTAGAAATCGTCAGTAATTTGAGTCTTGCCTAAGAAGTTTAAACGAACACGAGATTTGTCTTCAGCAGTGCCGTCTTTAACTGACATACGTGCTTCAGCACGACCGCCAATTTCTAATGTGTTGCCATTAGCACTATAAACGGTTGTTCCGTCAATTGAACCAGCTTGCTTGCCGTCAGCTGAAGCGAATGCGCCTGTTGAAATGGTTACTGCAGATACTGCTAAAGCTAAAATTGTCTTATTCATTTTTGATTATTCCTAATCTAACAATTATTTAAGGGGAAAATAATTTTTCGGTTTAAACGTAGATCTTATACAGCACCTAACTAGAAGCTTAGATTTTGTATAAATTCCAAATTGTTGTGTTTCCTCGTGAACAAATTTGTACCGTGTAAGTTCCCCAACGCGTTAGTAAAATGATATAAAACTCACAATCGAACATTGTGCATTTAAGTTTAAGTTTTTGTTTTGTATATTTTAATTGGTGTTTTTTCTATTTAGGTGAATTGCGAAAATGATGATGATTTTTAGGTTTTTTTATATGCCTTCAGGTGTGAATTTAGGCTGTGATACATATAATTGCTGTCTAGTTTTGTTTTTGTGATACAAAACGTGAATATAGATGATTAATCACTAATCTTTGTTTACACTAAACGAAATTGAATTGTAACTAGACCCACTCAGCCCATGTTGAGAGGGTTTGTTTTGTCCAAAGCTAACTTTGGTCTTAGAGGTTTATAATGGAAAAAGTCCCAATGACTTTACGTGGCGAACAGAAGCTACGTGAAGAGTTAGAAGTGTTATTAAAGCGCCGTCCACTTATTTCTGCTGCAATTGCAGAGGCTCGTGAACTCGGTGACTTGAAAGAAAATGCGGAATATCATGCTGCTCGTGAAGAGCAAGGCATTTGTGAAGCACAGATTAGAGATATCGAATATAAGCTATCTGTAGCGCAGGTTATTGATGTGACGAAAATGGAAAATACGGGTAAAATTATTTTCGGCACTACAGTGACGTTGATTGATATGGATACCGATGAAGAAGCAAGGTATCAGATTGTTGGCGAAGATGAGGCGAATATTAAAGCTGGCCGTATCTCTGTAAGTTCACCAATTGCTCGTGGTCTTATTGGTAAGTTGGAAGGCGACGAAGTTATAATCTCGACTCCTGGTGGAGATAAAGATTACGAAATTGATAAAGTTGAATATATCTAACGGTTTTTCGTCAGGTAGATAATTGAAAAGGTCGCAGTTGCGACCTTTTTTATTAGTGGTAATAGCTAGTTTGGCTATTTACTTACGTGGTATCTCAATTTTTCTCTGTTCAGATTGACGATAAAGTACTAAAACTTTACCTATCGTCTGAACTTTTTCAGCTTTAGTTTCGCGAACAATCGCATCAATAATAAGTTGTTTTGTGTCTCTGTCTTCTGACGCAACTTTAATTTTGATTAATTCGTGGTGATCAAGAGCCAGTTCGATTTCAGCTAGTACAGCCTCGGTTAATCCATTTGCGCCCATTAGCACAACGGGTTTTAAGTTGTGTGCTAGGCCTTTAAGGTGCTGTTTTTGCTTGGTGCTTAGATTCATTACGTGGCCAATTATGTTAGTTGTTAAAAGTGCCCAACTTTCAAATATCAAAAAAAGCATGATAATTTATGAAAGTTAAACGGATTCGGGGTTGAAAAACCGTATTTTAACGCCATCTAATCACGAAGACTAATTTTTCTACCATACTTATTTGGTAATTTGTCTAAATCTACTAGGAATAGAATGAGTAAACAGAAACATTCAGCAAGTTCAGGACGTTGGCTTAAAGAACACTTCGATGACAAATATGTTAATGAAGCAAAGAAAAAAGGTTATCGTTCCCGTGCTATCTTTAAGATTGAAGAAATTCAAGAAAAAGACAAATTGCTTAAACAGGGTATGTCGGTTGTTGACTTAGGTGCTGCTCCAGGAGGATGGTCTCAATATGCGACTGAAATCGTGGGTGATGCTGGTCAAGTAATAGCTTGTGACATTTTGCCAATGGATTCGATAGCGGGTGTGAGCTTTCTCCAGGGTGACTTTAGAGAAGATTCAGTTTTAGAGGCACTTTTAGAGAGAATTCAACCAGATATGGTTGATGTGGTAATGTCTGATATGGCACCTAATATGGCAGGTAACTTGTCAGTTGATCAACCAAGAGCTATGTATTTAGTAGAGCTTGCGCTTGATATGTGTCGACAGGTTCTATCTCCTAATGGTAGTTTTGTTGTTAAAGTTTTCCAAGGTGAAGGCTTTGACCAATACGTGAAAGATGTACGCGACATGTTCCAAGTCGTGAGAATAAGAAAACCAGACTCATCGAGAGCTCGTTCTCGAGAGGTCTACATAGTTGCCACTGGGTATAAAGGTTAACTATTACGCTGTAGCTACGGACAACGATCTGTAGTACTCTACTTTTAATTACAATTAGTTATCGAGAGGCTGACACCTTGAGTGACATGGCAAAAAATTTAATTCTGTGGCTGGTAATCGCTGTTGTCTTGATGTCGGTATTCCAGAGTTTTGGACCTGGTGAAAGTAACGGCAGAACGGTGGACTACACCACATTTGTGCAAGAAGTTGGCCAAGGCCAAATTCGGGAAGCAACATTTAATAATCAAGAAATCGTATTTTATCGTCGCGATAACTCTCGCAACGTTACTTATATGCCTTTCTATGACAATAAGTTGCTTGATGACCTTATAAACCAGAAAGTTAAGGTACAAGGGTCTCCACCTGAAGAGCAAAGCTTGCTTGGCTCTATCTTTATTTCTTGGTTCCCAATGATCCTTCTAATTGGTGTATGGATTTTCTTCATGCGTCAAATGCAAGGTGGCGGTGGCAAAGGCGCTATGTCCTTTGGCAAGAGTAAAGCTCGTATGATGAGCGAAGAGCAAATCAAAACCACATTTGGTGATGTAGCAGGTTGTGACGAAGCCAAAGAAGATGTGAAAGAGCTTGTGGATTATTTACGTGATCCAAGTCGATTCCAAAAGCTGGGTGGCAAAATACCAACGGGTATACTGTTGGTAGGTCCTCCAGGTACAGGTAAGACACTTTTAGCTAAAGCAATTGCTGGTGAAGCTAAGGTTCCATTCTTCACTATTTCAGGTTCTGATTTCGTTGAAATGTTCGTTGGTGTTGGTGCATCTCGTGTGCGTGACATGTTTGAACAAGCGAAAAAGGCCGCGCCTTGTATCATCTTCATCGATGAGATTGATGCAGTGGGTCGTCAACGTGGTGCTGGTGTAGGTGGTGGACACGATGAACGTGAACAGACACTGAACCAAATGCTTGTTGAGATGGATGGATTTGAAGGTAATGAAGGCATCATCGTCATTGCTGCAACAAACCGTCCCGATGTTCTTGACCCTGCGTTGTTACGTCCTGGACGATTTGACCGCCAAGTAATGGTTGGTTTACCAGATGTACGAGGTCGTGAACAGATCCTAAAAGTACATATGCG
This sequence comes from Vibrio algarum, assembly GCF_028204155.1. Taxonomy (NCBI): domain Bacteria; kingdom Pseudomonadati; phylum Pseudomonadota; class Gammaproteobacteria; order Vibrionales; family Vibrionaceae; genus Vibrio; species Vibrio algarum. The sequence goes on from NZ_JAQLOI010000001.1 coordinate 1,048,005, forward strand.
TAAAGTACCTTTAGCAGGTGATGTAGAACCGTCGCTTATCGCTCGCGGTACACCTGGTTTCTCAGGTGCAGATTTAGCGAACCTTGTTAATGAGGCTGCATTATTTGCTGCTCGTGGCAATAAACGTAATGTATCTATGGTTGAGTTTGAGCTTGCGAAAGATAAAATCATGATGGGCGCAGCGCGTCATTCAATGGTTATGTCTGAAGAATCAAAAGAATCGACAGCCTACCACGAAGCTGGTCATGCTATCGTTGGCCTTTTGGTTGCAGACCATGATCCTGTGTACAAGGTATCAATTATCCCGCGTGGTCGAGCTTTAGGTGTGACAATGTTCTTACCAGAGCAAGATCGCATCAGCATGTCGCGTCTTCAATTAGAGTCGTCTATCGCGACTTTGTATGGTGGACGTCTTGCAGAAGAAATCATTTACGGTATGGATAAAGTATCGACTGGTGCATCTAATGATATCGAACGCGCAACAGATATCGCTCGCAAGATGGTTACGCAGTGGGGTTTCTCTGAAAAACTTGGTCCGCTTCTGTATGCAGAAGAAGAAGGCGAAGTGTTCCTTGGTCGTAGCGTAACTCAGACGAAACATATGTCTGACGATACAGCTAAGTTAATCGATGATGAAGTTCGCTTGATCATTGATAAAAACTACTTACACGCTAAGAAAATTTTAGAAGAAAATATGGATATCATGCATGCAATGAAAGATGCATTGATGAAATATGAAACCATTGATGCTGGTCAGCTTGATGACTTGATGGCTCGCAAAGCTGATATTCGCGAACCACAAGGTTGGACAACTGACTCTGCAGATAAAGTGAAGAAATCTCGCGACGAAGCGAACGCTGCGATTAATGGAAGCGATGACACAGAAGCTAAATCAGAAGAAACTGTCAAACAAGCTCCAGAAGCAAAAGCAGATGAACAAAGTGACGTTGAGAAAGACAACAAATCTGAGTAATTTCTGAATAAATAAAACTAAGACCTCGATATTTTCGGGGTCTTTTTGTATATCAAAACTGCTTAATGATGAAATTAAAATCTAACAACAAAGAACTCTATCTCGATACAACTAAAGTAATGGGCATTTTGAATGTAACGCCTGATTCATTTTCTGATGGAGGCGAGTTCAATGATCTAAATAATGCTTTGTTACGCGCTGAAAAAATGATTGACGCAGGTGTTGCTATTATCGATATCGGTGGTGAATCTACTCGTCCTGGTGCGCCAGATGTGGCTTTAGATGAAGAGCTTGAAAGAACCATCCCTGTCATCAAAGCCATTAGAAAAAAACACGATGTATGGATTTCTATCGATACGAGCAAACCCGAGGTCATGCGTCAAGCGCTTGAAGCTGGCGCTGATATCATCAATGACGTTCGTGCATTAAGTGAACCTGGTGCGATGGAAATCGCGGCTCAATTTAAAGCACCGGTCTGTCTAATGCATATGCAAGGCCAGCCGAGAACGATGCAAATTAACCCTCTCTATAATGATCTTATCGCTGATGTCGGTGATTTTTTGCGCGAAAGAGTAGCAGCTTGTGAAGCGATTGGGATAGCAAGAGAACAGATTATATTGGACCCAGGTTTTGGCTTTGGCAAATCACTACAACATAATTATCAACTTCTTGATAGCCTAGAACACTTCCATCTATTTGGCTTTCCTATACTTGCAGGTATGTCTCGTAAGTCGATGTTGTTTAAATTGTTAGATAAAGAACCGTCAGATACGATGGCAGCGAGTGTCGCTTGTGCAACAATTGCTGCGTTAAAAGGTGCTCAAATTTTAAGAGTACATGATTTTGAAGAAACATTAGACGCACTAAAAATCGTTCAATGTTTAAATGAAAATAAATATAAACAGTAGGATAAACCTATGTCAGAAAGACGTTATTTCGGTACCGATGGTGTACGTGGCAAAGTTGGTCAATTCCCAATTACTCCCGACTTTATATTAAAACTTGGTTGGGCGGCAGGGAGAGTCCTGGCTAAGCAAGGAACCAAACAAGTTATTATTGGTAAAGATCCTCGAATTTCTGGTTATATGCTTGAGTCTGCTTTAGAAGCCGGGCTTGCTGCGGCAGGACTAAACGCAACGCTAACGGGTCCTATGCCTACGCCTGCGATTGCCTATTTAACGCAGACTTTTCGAGCAGAAGCAGGGATTGTAATCTCGGCATCACATAATCCCTATTACGACAATGGTATTAAGTTCTTCTCTTCTGAAGGAATGAAACTACCTGACGATATTGAACTAGCGATTGAAGCTGAGTTAGACAAAGAATTAGTTTGCGTAGAATCCTCTGAGCTTGGAAAAGCGGCTCGACTAGCAGATGCAGCGGGAAGGTACATAGAATTTTGCAAGAGCACTTTTCCTAAAGAACTTAATCTAGCAAAGCTTAAAATCGTGATCGATTGCGCCAATGGTGCGACTTATCATATTGCCCCTTCAGTGTTCAAAGAACTGGGTGCTGAAGTCATAGCAATAGGGGTTGAGCCCAATGGTATTAATATTAATGCTGAAGTTGGCGCGACCGACGTTCGAGCCTTGCAACAGCGTGTAATAGCAGAAAAAGCCGATCTGGGATTAGCATTTGATGGTGATGGCGATCGCATCATCATGGTCGACCATGAAGGTAAAAAGATAGATGGTGACCAAATTGCTTACATTATTGCACGAGACGCCTTGAGACGTGGGGAATTAAAGGGTGGCGTTGTAGGCACATTAATGACTAATTTAGGCATGGAAAATGGTCTAAAGCAGTTAGGTATTCCATTTGTTCGAGCGGCTGTTGGCGACAGATACGTGATGGAACAACTACAACTAAAAGGTTGGTTGATTGGTGCAGAGAACTCTGGACATGTGATTTTGCTTGATAAAGTGACAACCGGTGATGCAATTGTTGCTGCATTGCAAGTTCTTGCTTCGGTTATCGGCAGTGAGATGTCTCTTAAGGAACTTGCAGAGGGCATGACCCTGTACCCGCAAGTATTAGAAAATGTTCGTTTTAGCGGCGACTCAAACCCTTTAGAGGCTCAAGCTGTGATTGTTGCAACAAACGAAGTAGAAGAAGAACTTGGTTCAAAAGGGCGTGTCCTTTTGAGAAAATCAGGTACGGAGCCGTTAATTCGTGTGATGGTTGAAGGTGAAGACGAGCTTCTTGTTAAGGCGTCAGCACTGAAGATTGCAGATGCGGTCAAAGCAAGCTTTGACGCATAATTAACCACTTAGAACTTAAGTGTAAATTTTTACTTGTCAGCCCAATACCAATCCTATAGTATTGCTCGGCCTTCGATATTGGAGGCCGCTAGCTTTGTCTCTGAGTATCTTAGGCGGCGCTGGTTCGACAAATAGTAACATAGGTGGAAAAATGACTACTATTCTACTTGTGATTTACCTGTTGGCTGCTGCTGGTGTAATTGGCCTAGTATTGATTCAACAAGGTAAAGGCGCAGATATGGGGGCCTCTTTCGGTGCCGGTGCTTCAAACACAGTGTTTGGTGCTGGTGGCTCAGGAAATTTCCTAACCCGAATGACTGCAATATGTGCAACTGTATTTTTCGCTGTAGCTCTAGTTTTTGGTAATTTAGCAACGCACCAAACTGAGTCTCAATGGATTGACCCTACGCAAGGTCAAGTAATCCAAGAAGCAGCTACAGACGTACCGAGTGAAATTCCAGCCGAGAAAAGCGGCGACGAAATTCCTCAATAAGAAATATTTTCAAGTGGACCTTGTTTTTTTGTAAGCGATGTTCCTGAAAAGTAAAAAGTTTTTATGCCGAGATGGTGAAATTGGTAGACACGCTAGCATGAGGTGCTAGTGCCTTAGGGTGTGAGGGTTCAAGTCCCTCTCTCGGCACCATTAATTTAAGATTGATAGTAATATCAGGATTAGGTTGATGTAACTTGTAAATCAATCTGTTGAGGGTATAATGCTCGACAGTCGGACGCGGGGTGGAGCAGCTTGGTAGCTCGTCGGGCTCATAACCCGAAGGTCGTCGGTTCAAATCCGGCCCCCGCAACCAATACTCATCGAGTCTGATTTATAAGTTTTCATAGTTAATGGCGATTTACAGAGTCACATTAACTATGAACTAAACGATAACTATATTTAGTTGCTGTTTAGTTATATCAGGGTCCAGCAATAATAAACCCCGACTATATCGGGGTTTTTTATTATCTGTACTTCGCCATTTTGGTTGAAGAGCAGTGTTATTGCTTGGGATTTAGAATGGGCTCTGAGCCCTTTTTTTGTTTCTGGAGTGGTTAAATGACTGGTTTAGAAAGGCAACTAACTGAAATGCTGGAGTCTCCTGTAGGAGCCTCAGGCTACGAATTAGTCGGTCTTGAGTTTATTCGCGCAGGCGAACACTCAACCTTACGTATTTATATTGATAGTGAAAACGGCATTAACGTTGACGATTGTGCTGAAGTAAGCCGTCAAGTAAGTGCGGTACTAGATGTTGAAGATCCAATTTCGGTTGCATACAACTTAGAAGTATCTTCTCCTGGTCTGGAAAGGCCACTTTTTAAAGCAGAACATTATCAACAATTTATTGGTCACGAGGTCAATATTGTTCTCAAAATGGCTATGGGTAACCGCCGTAAATGGAAAGGTGTTATTCAAGCAGTTGAAGGTGAAACGATTGTTATCACCGCTGAAGGACAAAATGAAGAATTTGCATTAAGCAATATTTCTAAAGCTAACCTGATCCCTAAATTTTAAGTCTTGAGAGGCTAGAGTAATGAACAGAGAAATTTTAGCAGTTGTTGAAGCTGTTTCTAACGAGAAAGCTGTTCCTCGTGAGCGTATATTTGAAGCGTTAGAAATTGCATTAGCAACAGCAACGAAGAAAAAACACGAATTAGAAATTGAAGTTCGTGTAGAAATTGACCGTAAAACAGGCAACTTTGATACATACCGTCGTTGGATGGCTGTAGAAGAAGTAGAGAGTCCAACGAAAGAGATCTCTATTGATGCCGCTAAATACGAAGATGAAACTATCGAAATTGGCGGATATATCGAAGATGATATTGAATCCGTTACTTTTGACCGTATTACGACTCAAACTGCTAAACAAGTTATCGTGCAAAAAGTACGTGAAGCTGAGCGTGCACAAGTAGTTGAACAGTTTATCGATAACGAAGGTGAACTTGTTACTGGTGTTGTGAAAAAAGTAAACCGTGAAACTATCATTCTCGATTTAGGTAGCAACGCCGAAGCTGTTATCATGCGTGATGATCAACTTCCTCGTGAAAACTTCCGTCCGGGTGACCGTATTCGTGGTCTTCTATATTCAGTGCGCCCTGAAGCGCGTGGATTTCAGTTGTTCATCACTCGCTCTAAACCTGAGATGTTGACTGAGTTATTCCGTATTGAAGTGCCAGAAATAGCGGAAGAGTTAATTGAACTTAAGGGTGCAGCGCGTGATCCTGGTTCTCGAGCTAAGATCGCAGTAAAAACCAACGACCGTCGTATTGACCCTGTTGGTGCTTGTGTTGGTATGCGTGGTGCACGTGTACAAGCGGTATCTGGTGAACTTGGTGGTGAGCGTATCGATATCGTACTTTGGGACGATAACGCGGCACAATTTGTTATTAACGCAATGGCACCTGCTGACGTCGCATCAATCATTGTTGATGAAGATGCTCACTCAATGGATATTGCTGTTGAAGCGGATAACTTGGCTCAAGCAATTGGTCGTAATGGTCAAAACGTACGTTTAGCTTCTCAACTAACCGGTTGGGAACTTAATGTAATGACTGTCGAAGAGCTACAGAAAAAGCACCAAGAAGAATCCGTTGCTTCTATCGAAAACTTTATGAAGTATCTCGATATAGAGCAAGATTTCGCTGAAATGCTTGTCGAAGAAGGCTTCTCAACATTAGAAGAAGTGGCATACGTACCAGTAAACGAACTACTAGAAGTTTCTGGTCTTGACGAAGATATCGTTGAAGAACTACGTGGCCGTGCAAAAGATGCCTTGACAACATTAGCGCTTGCACAAGAAGAGTCATTCGAAGGCTTAGAACCTGCTGAAGACCTATTAGGTCTAGAAGGTTTAGAGCGCGAATTGGCATTTAAGTTTGCAGCCAAAGGCGTTGCAACATTAGAAGATTTAGCTGAACAAGGCATCGATGACCTAGAGGGTATCGAAGGTTTAACAGAAGAACGAGCTGGCGAACTAATTATGGCTGCTCGTAATATCTGTTGGTTTAGCGACGAAGATTAATTTCAGCAAGGAGGTAGCGCATGACGCAACTTACAGTTAAAGCACTGAGCGAAGAAATCGGCACACCGGTTGAACGCTTGTTAGAACAACTTGCTGATGCCGGTATGAAAAAGACCAGCAACGACAATGTTTCGGATGAGGAGAAAACACACCTTCTTACTCACCTTAAAAAAGAACATGGCGACACATCGGGTGAAACAGAACCTACACGTCTAACTTTACAACGCAAAACTCGCAGCACACTGAGTGTCGCAGCTAGTGGTGGCAAAAGTAAAAATGTGCAGGTTGAAGTACGTAAAAAACGAACTTACGTTAAACGTACAGCAGTAGATGAAGATGCCCAACGTGAAGCTGAAGAAGCTGCGAAACGTGAAGCTGAAGAAGCAGCAATACGTGAAGCAGAAGAGGCAGCTAAACGTGAAGCCGAAGCGAAAGCAAAACGTGAAGAAGAATTAAAACGTGAAGCAGAAGCGAAGGCGAAGCGTGAAGCAGAAGCAAAAGCAAAACGTGAAGCAGAGCCAAAAATGAATCCAGAAGAAAAGATTAAGCAAGAAGCAGCTCAAAAAGAAGCCGATGAGTTAAAACGTCGACAAGAAGAAGAAGCAAAGAAAAAAGCTGAAGAAACAGCGCTTAAACTAGTTGAAGAAGCACGTAAGCTAGCCGAAGAGAATCAAGAGCGCTGGACGGAAGAAGAGAAAAAGAAAAAGGCACAAGAAGAGACAACTGACTATCACGTGACTACATCTACTCACGCTCGTGAAGCGGAAGATGAAGCGGATCGTCAAGCTGCCGCTCCTGGTCCTAACCGTCGTAAGCGTAAGAAAAAAGCACCTGAAAGCAATGAAGCTCAGGGTCGCGGTGGTCGCAACCAACGTGGCAGAGGCCGTAAAGGTAAATTGGCTAAACCGACATCAATGCAGCAACATGGTTTTGATAAATCAGCGACAGTCGCTAAGCAAGATGTTGTTGTTGGTGAAACAATCGTTGTTTCTGAACTAGCAAATAAAATGTCAGTTAAAGGCACTGAAGTCATCAAAACAATGATGAAAATGGGTGCAATGGCAACGATTAACCAAGTTATTGACCAAGAAACTGCAGCTCTAGTTGCGGAAGAAATGGGTCATAAAGTTATCTTACGTAAAGAGAATGAGCTTGAAGAAGCAATTCTTTCTGATCGTGATGGAACTGAAGATGCAGTGCCACGTGCTCCAGTAGTTACTATCATGGGTCACGTTGACCACGGTAAAACATCGACACTTGATTACATTCGTAAGGCTCACGTTGCATCTGGCGAAGCGGGTGGTATTACCCAGCATATCGGTGCTTATCACGTTGAAACTGACAACGGTATGATTACATTCTTGGATACTCCTGGACACGCCGCGTTTACCGCAATGCGTGCTCGTGGTGCTCAAGCAACAGATATTGTTGTACTCGTTGTTGCTGCTGATGATGGTGTTATGCCTCAGACAGTAGAAGCTATTCAGCACGCAAAGGCGGCGGGTGTGCCTCTTATCGTTGCTGTGAATAAGATCGATAAAGAAGGTGCAAACCCAGATAACGTTAAAAACGAACTGGCGCAATATGATGTTATTCCTGAAGAGTGGGGTGGCGAGAACATGTTCGTCCACATCTCAGCTAAACAAGGAACAAATATCGAAGGGTTGCTAGAAACTATCCTTCTTCAATCTGAAGTTCTAGAGTTAACTGCTGTAGCAGATGGTATGGCTTCAGGTGTTGTTGTTGAATCTCGTCTTGATAAGGGACGCGGTCCAGTTGCAACAGTTCTTGTTCAGTCTGGTACTTTGAACAAAGGCGATATCTTACTTTGCGGTCAAGAGTATGGACGTGTTCGTGCAATGCGCGACGAAAACGGTAAAGAAATTATCTCTGCAGGTCCTTCAATTCCTGTTGAAATCATCGGTCTTTCTGGTGTTCCAGCATCAGGCGACGAAGCAACAGTAGTACGTGACGAACGTAAAGCTCGCGAAGTTGCTAACTATCGCCAAGGTAAATTCCGCGAAGTGAAACTAGCACGCCAGCAGAAATCGAAACTAGAGAACATGTTCTCTAACATGGAAGCGGGTGAAGTTGCAGAGCTAAATGTTGTGCTTAAAGCCGACGTTCAGGGTTCTGTTGAAGCTATCACTGATTCACTACACAAACTTTCAACTGAAGAAGTTAAAGTAAGCGTGGTTGGTTCAGGTGTTGGTGGTATCACAGAGACTGATGCTGTACTTGCTGCTGCTTCTAATGCCATCATTCTTGGTTTCAATGTTCGTGCTGATGCTTCTGCTCGCCGTACGATTGAAAACGAAAACTTGGATCTGCGTTACTACTCAATCATTTATCAATTGATTGATGAAGTTAAACAAGCCATGGGCGGTATGCTTGCTCCAGAATTCAGACAAGAAATTATCGGTCTTGCTGAAGTACGTGAAGTATTTAAATCACCTAAACTAGGCGCTATCGCTGGTTGTATGGTTACTGAGGGTGTTATCAAACGTAATGCTCCTATTCGTGTACTACGTGAAAACGTTGTTATATACGAAGGTGAGCTCGAATCTCTGCGTCGCTTTAAAGATGACGTACAAGAAGCTAAAAATGGCTACGAGTGTGGTATTGGCGTTAAGAACTATAATGATGTTCGCGCTGGAGACCAGATTGAAGTATTTGAAACGATTGAGATTAAACGTACTTTAGACTAACAGATATTGACTAACGTTTTTAAAGCGGGTTGTTAAATACACCATGAGGGGCTTTAGCCCCTCATTTTTTCTAAGAGAGAAAAAATGTCAAAAGAATTTAGCCGCACGCAACGCGTGTCGCAACAATTACAAAAAGAGCTCGCGCTAATATTGCAGCGAGAAGTGCGTGATTCACGCATCGGAATGGTAACTATCTCGGATGTTGAAGTGTCTCGTGACCTTGCATATGCGAAAGTTTTTGTTACTTTCTTGTGTGTTGGAGAACAAACACCAGAAAAGAGCCTTGCAGCGTTAAAAGAACATGAAGTTCATGTACGTATGATCTTAGGTAAGAGAATTCGTTTGAGACTCACTCCTGAAGTCCGTTTCACTTACGATAATACCTTGGTTGAAGGTATGCGTATGTCAAACTTGGTAAGTGAAGTGGTTAGTGAAGATAAACGCCGCGCACATGAATCAGGTCGTGAAGAGGAAGAAGAGTAATGGGTCGTAGAGGTCGTCGTAAAGGCCGCCCTGTAGATGGTGTTATTTTACTGGATAAACCAACCGGTATTACTTCGAATGATACGCTTCAGAAAGTAAAAAGAATCTACTTTGCAGAAAAAGCTGGCCACACCGGTGCGCTAGATCCTTTAGCAACGGGTATGTTGCCTATCTGCCTTGGCGAAGCCACGAAGTTTTCTCAGTTTTTACTCGACTCGGATAAGCGTTATCGAGTTATTGCTAAACTCGGCGAAAGAACGAACACATCGGATTCTGATGGAGAAGTTGTTCAGACTCGTGATGTTAAAGTCGATCGAGGTCAATTAGAGCGATGTATTGCGAAGTTTCGTGGTGAAACAGATCAGATCCCATCTATGTTTTCTGCATTGAAATATCAAGGGAAACCTTTGTATGAATATGCAAGAGAAGGGATAGAAGTACCTAGAGAATCGAGAAAGATCACCGTTTACTCTATTGAATTGCTGCGTTTTGAAGGTACTGAAGTTGAAATGGAAGTGCACTGTTCTAAGGGAACGTATATTCGAACAATTGTCGATGATTTGGGTGAAATGCTAAGCTGTGGCGCTCATGTTACCTATCTCCGTCGCACAGGTGTTTCGCACTATCCTTATGAAAAAATGGTGACAATCGAGCAGTTAGAAGAACTGTTAGAGAAAGCTCGCGAGCAAGATATAGCTCCTCGAGAACTACTTGACCCATTACTAATGCCTATGGACTCAGCTGTACAAGATTTACCTGAAGTGAATCTTATACCAGATCTCACACATATGATTCAACATGGCCAACCTGTACAGGTGTTTGGTGCACCGACTGATGGTATTGTGCGGATGACTAGCGGTGAAGAAAAGCTATTTATCGGCATTGGTGAAATAGATGATGATGGTAGAGTAGCTCCAAAGCGCTTGGTTGTTTTTAGGGATGAAGAGAGCTAGGTACTGGATTTTAATTATCCTGCTTTGTTTATCAAATATCGCTTGCGATCATATGCGTGGCAAAGTAACATACGCGCTCTTCGTGCCGGCTGAATCAGAGATTGGCGGCACACTTTATTAACGCAACTCTTATTTAGGAGAGATTTATGTCTCTGAATGCAGAAACAAAAGCAGCTATCGTAGCAGAATATGCACAATCTGAAGGCGACACTGGTTCACCAGAAGTACAAGTAGCACTACTTACTGCTTCTATCAACCACCTTCAAGGTCACTTTGCTAACCACAAACACGACCACCACAGCCGTCGCGGCCTTTTACGTATGGTTTCTAGCCGTCGTAAACTACTAGATTACCTTAAAGGTAAGAACGTAGAGCGTTACCAAGACCTTATCAAACGTCTAGGCTTACGTCGCTAAGATCAGTTTGTTGGAAAAGGGGGCTATTTATAGCCCCCTTTTTTCTTTTCTAAGATTTTTTCCTAGCTTCTACCTGCACATATCACCATTTTTCATCTATACTACTGCCCAACTAAGTTTAGCTTAGTCAATTTGCACTTTATCGAGTATTACAGTCAGCGTAGCCGGCCATAAGGTCGCGACTAATGAAAACTATCTAATCAAGATATTTTTTATTAGTCGCGATTGGTAATACAGAAAGGTGTATTCACTATGTGATTCTGATAGTTCAGAATCCAGTTATATGAAAGGAAATATAATGTTCGCGAATCCTGTCGTAAAAACATTCCAGTACGGTAACCACACTGTCACTCTTGAAACAGGCGTAATTGCACGCCAAGCAACATCTGCTGTTATGGTAACAATGGATGATACTGCTGTATTTGTATCTGTTGTTGGTAAAAAAGCAGCAGTTGAGGGACAAGACTTTTTCCCTCTAACAGTTAACTACCAAGAGCGTACATACGCTGCTGGTAAAATTCCAGGTGGTTTCTTCAAACGTGAAGGTCGCCCATCTGAAGGTGAGACATTGACTGCGCGTTTAATTGACCGTCCAATCCGTCCACTATTCCCTGACGAATTTAAAAATGAAGTTCAAGTTATTGCGACTGTTGTATCTGTAAACCCAGATGTTCAACCTGACATTGTTACAATGATTGGTACTTCTGCAGCTCTTGCTATTTCTGGTATCCCGTTTAACGGTCCTATCGGTTCTGCTCGCGTTGGTCACATCGAAGGTCAGCTTGTACTAAACCCAAGTAATACAGAATTAGAAGCATCTAAGCTAGATCTTGTTGTTGCTGGTACTGAAGGTGCTGTACTGATGGTTGAATCAGAAGCAGACAACCTAACTGAAGAAGAGATGCTATCAGCAGTAGTGTTTGGTCATGACCAACAACAAGTTGTTATCTCTGCAATTAATGAATTTGCAGCAGAAGTAGCTACTCCTGCATGGGAGTGGGTTGCACCAACGGTTGATGCTGATCTTAAAGCTAAGATTGCTGAACTAGCGGAAGCTCGTCTTACGGAAGCTTACCAAATCACTGAAAAAATGGCTCGTTATGAGCAAGTTGGCGAAATTAAGTCTGATGTAGTGGCTGCGCTTACTGCTGAAAACGAAGATCTAGACGTGAACGAAGTTAAAAAAATGCTTGGTTCATTAGAGAAAAACGTCGTTCGCGGTCGTATTATTGCCGGTAACCCTCGTATCGATGGTCGTGAAAAAGACATGGTTCGTGCACTAGACGTACGTACTGGTGTTCTACCACGTACCCATGGTTCTTCACTATTTACTCGTGGCGAAACTCAAGCATTGGTAACAGCTACGCTCGGTACACAACGTGATGCTCAGATTATCGATGAACTAACTGGTGAGAAGAAATCACACTTCCTTCTACACTATAACTTCCCTCCATACTGTGTAGGTGAGACTGGTTTTGTTGGGTCTCCTAAGCGTCGTGAAATTGGTCATGGTAAACTGGCTAAGCGTGGTATCCAAGCGGTTATGCCTTCTGTTGAAGAGTTCCCGTATACGGTTCGTGTAGTATCTGAAATCACAGAGTCTAATGGTTCTTCTTCTATGGCTTCAGTATGTGGTACATCTCTAGCGTTAATGGACGCTGGTGTTCCAATTAAAGCCTCTGTTGCTGGTATCGCAATGGGTCTTGTTAAAGAAGGTGACGACTTTGTTGTCCTTTCTGACATCCTTGGTGACGAAGATCACCTAGGTGATATGGACTTTAAAGTAGCAGGTACTAACGAAGGTATCACAGCACTTCAGATGGATATCAAGATAGAAGGTATCACTAAAGAGATCATGCAAATTGCGCTTAACCAAGCTCAAGGTGCACGTAAGCACATTCTTTCTGTAATGGATGAAGCTATTTCTGGCGCTCGTGACGATATCTCTGAGTTTGCTCCGCGTATTCACCAAATGAAGATCAATACCGATAAAATCCGCGATGTTATTGGTAAAGGTGGCGCTGTTATTCGTGCTCTTTGTGAAGAAACAGGTACAACTATAGAAATCGAAGACGATGGTACTGTTAAGATTGCAGCAACTTCTGGCGAACAAGCTGAAGATGCAATCAATCGCATTAAAGAACTAACTGCTGAAGTAGAAGTAGGAACAATTTACGTTGGTAAAGTTGCTCGTCTAGCAGACTTCGGTGCATTCGTAACGATTCTTCCTGGCAAAGATGGTCTAGTACACATTTCTCAAATCGCAGACAAGCGTGTAGAGAAAGTGACAGATTACCTAAGTGAAGGGCAAGAAGTTAAAGTTAAAGTACTGGAAATTGACCGTCAAGGTCGTGTACGTCTAAGTATGAAAGAAGCACAAGACAAACCAGCTGAAGAAGCACAAGCTCCAGAAGCTGAGTAAGCTCTGTATCTTAGCTAGTTAAGCCCCTCTTCTGGGAATATAGATCTCTGAGAGATAATGGCTTTTCTAGCGCATTTAGCATAAAGCGTGTTATAAAAGGGGGAACATGATTGTTCCCCCTTTTCTTATTTTATTAGTGAATGGTTATGTAGAAATTGTTGAGTTCAAAAGGAGATATGCGTCTGTGAAATGGTTTCAAATGGCAAGTCTGGGATTACTGATGGTACTTTCAGGTTGTGCTACCAACACTAATGAGTCTAACCAATGGGTTTATCCACCTATGGCTGTACCACTGCAAGCGAGCATTCAGCAGGAAGTACAGATAGCGAGGTTAAACCAATTACTAATACGTCCAGACTTAGAAAATGAAGTTAGGGCTAAAATGTTTTATGAGCGAGGCAGTTACTATGATAGCGTTGGCCTGCGTGATTTGGCTCGATTAGATTTCAACCAGTCACTAAGCCTTAATCCTGCTCAACCAGATATATTTAATTTGCTTGGTGTTTATTTTACTCAGGTCGGTGAATATGATGCAGCTTATGAAGCTTTTGATTCGACTTTAGAGCTCGACCCTACCAACGAATATGCCGAACGTAATATGGCCATTGCCCTTTATTATGGAGATAGAATAGATCTCTCTTACGAAGAGATGCAAGCGCATTATTTGGATAACCCTGAAGATCCTTTCCGCGCGTTATGGCTGTATATCATTGAACGTGAAGTTGATCCAGTAAAAGCAGAAGAAAACTTAAGAGCTCGCTATGCCGATAAAAACCAAGGATGGGGATGGGTTTTAGTTGCCATAATGCTCGATGACGTGAGTGAAGAGCAAGCTTTTAAAGCGGTCTTAAATGGTACGAGAGATAACGTAATGCTAGCGCAGCGTTTAACAGAGACTTACTTTTATTTAGGTAAGAGGCATCAATTTTCAGGGGAATATGCTGATGCGATTGCCCTCTATAAACTGGCATTATCATTTAATGTGTATGAGTACGTAGAACATAGGTACTCCTTTCTAGAGCTTGGGCGTATATATGATGAAGTTCGAGCAATGCAAGAAGAAGCTAAGAAAGTCGAAGAGAATAAAGTTGAAGTAATAGAAGGAAGTTGACTTTCAATTACGAGACACAGAAAACGCCAGACTTTCAGTCTGGCGTTTTTTCTTGCAAAATTACATATTCGCATTATTATAGTTAGCTTGACTAACTATAATTGAATCCCAAATGTCATTTCAAAATTGTTTGATCGAGCTAGAGCGCTTCATGTCGAAGGAATGGCGGGTACACGCTAAAGATGATCCTTTGTCATCATTGAGTTTCAACGAATTTGATTATCTTAAAGTCATCCAGTATTCACCTGAACCTATTCGAATTACCGATTTAGCGATTGAGATGATGGTAACTAAACCGTCTGCATCCAATATGGTGGTAAGGTTGGAGAGGAAGTCGTTAGTGCAGCGAGTAGCTTGTTCGGAAGACGCGAGAGCGAAAAGAGTGGTACTAACAAAGAAAGCAGTCGAAGCTTTATCGCTTGAAGATAAGGTCCATAAGATTGTAACAGAGAAGCTTGAGAGCAAGGTTTCTGAGCAAGAGTCAGAGCAACTAGTAAGCATCTTATCTAAGATGCTCAAATAAAAAGAAAAATTTTACCAATTTAGTTAGCCTGGCTAACAGAGTGAAAGAGAATGATCGATCCTATTTATAAGCAGTTCTGGAAATATACATTACCAACCGTGGCCGCGATGTTGGTTAATGGGCTATATCAAATTGTCGATGGGATATTTATCGGTCGTTATATGGGAGCTGATGGATTAGCAGGGATAAACATTGCATGGCCAATGCTCGCAACAGTGCTTGGTATAGGAATGATGATTGGAGTGGGGACTGGAGCCATTGCTTCTATTAACAGTGGTGCAGGAAACGAAAGAAGAGCCAAAGAAGCAATCAGTACTGGCTTAGCTCTGATCATGATGCTGTTTCCAATTATTGCTCTGATCCTATGGCAATATTCTGAGTTCTTTATGCTAGCACAGGGTGTTGAAGGTAAAGTGCTTGAACTTGGGCAGCAGTATTTGGATGTTTTAATCATCGGTAGTTTGTTTTCTTTAGGCTCGATAGCGATTCCATTTTTATTACGTAATGACGGTAGCCCTAATTACGCTACGTTCTTAATGATATTAGGTGCTCTTGTTAATATTGGACTTGATTACCTATTTATAGGGGTTTTTGGTTGGGAACTTAGAGGAGCAGCGATAGCCACAATGATCGCCCAAGTTGTAGTGACGTTATTGGGTATTGGCTATTTCTTTACTAAATACGCAAATATGAGGCTCTCTTTATTTAAATTTAATTTTCGGTTTTCTTATGTTCCTCAGATCTTTTTAATAGGGTCATCAAGCATGTTCATGTACATTTATGGCGCTTTTATGGTTGCAGTACATAATTGGATGTTCATACAATATGGCACGGTTCTTACTATTGGTGCTTATGCTGTATTAGGCTACATCGTCACAATGTACTATTTGGTCGCTGAGGGGATAGCAAATGGTATGCAACCTTTAGTCAGTTTTAATTATGGTGCGAAAAAATACGATGCGGTAGAAAAGCTATTTAGTATCGCTTGTTGGACGGCTATTTTGTTGGGTATTTTCTTTGTCGTTGTATTGAACCTTTACCCAGTGGAAATTGTTGGGGTTTTTAATAACGATGATAAAGAGTTTATGGAGCAAGCTATTATAGGAATTAGGCTTCATATTTTTGCTATTTTTCTTGATGGTTTTATTGTCGTTGTTGCAGCTTACTACCAGGCGATAGGCTGCAGCAAGAAAGCGATGTTTACAACAATAGGAAATATGGTTGTGCAATTGCCTTTTTTATATGTTCTACCAAAATCCTTTGGGTTAACAGGCGTATGGCTGGCATATCCAATTTCGAATATCGTTTTAAGTGCAGCACTAATTTATATGATAAAGAAAAAAAGGGGCAAAGTGCCCCTTATCTTCACGTCCTTTCTAAGCCAGCCAATTGATGCCAATATCCGTTGCATTGAAAGTTTTCTAGTTTCTCTGGGTTAGAGCCGTTTTCGTTCTCACGGAATTGATCGACTTTATTGAATGTTTCAATATTAAGTGGACTCAACCTGACTACATCGACTAACCCTTTCATTCCTTGTAAATCGTTGATCAAGTTGTAGCAATAACCTGATTGTGTCTGAATACCGTTTAAATTAAATACAGATTGCCCTTCTTGGCTATTCACCAGTAGCCCAGTAGGGTAATCGATACAGCAGGTTTCACATTCATCTTTGGGTTTATTTCTGGCTCTGGCAGTAAAGCATCGAGCTGAATAAGCTAGGGGCAAATAACCGTGGCTAAAAACCTCTATTTCAAACTGATGTCTGATGCCAAGCGCATCACATTGCACTAATACTTGCTGTAACCACTCTTTTGAAAGTTCAACTGGCATACACCAACGCGTCATTCCTTTTTTAAGGAATAGGTTGAGTGTCTGTGCGTTATACGTATTTACGGCAGGGCCAACAACAAAAGGAACCTTATGCTCGTGCGCTAGTTGGATTGCGGAAACGTCATTCGCTTCAATGGCAAATTCGCCATTATCTATGTATTTTTTCATAACGTTTACTTCACTAGGCGCTTCAAGTAAGGCCATAGTAGATAGTACGACTTGTTTCCCACTAGCGGATAACTCTTTAGCGAGGCTCAACCAGTCTTTAGGTTTGATTAACCGCCGTTTTGAACATACGGCTTCACCAAGGTAAATAATATCAACGTTAGATGTTTTTGCTTTTTCGTAGAAGCTTTCAACATCTTGTTTTGGCCAGAAATAGAGTAAAGGGCCAAGGGCATATTGTAGTTCGTTAGACATGCTTATCTCCAATTACTGCCATTTACGGTGGTAAGCACCGAGCGTTGTTTGAGTGCCTTCAGAAACGTTGGCAAGGGCTTGGTTCCATTGGTCTTCAACATGGTATGTTTCTGGGCTAGCTTTGTACCGATCAATCGCTGTACGCCATGTTCGAGTTACTTGTTCAACATAAGCTGGACTTCGTTGGCGGCCTTCAATCTTAACGGAGGCGACATTAGCAGCGAATAGTTCAGGCAATAAAGATAATGTATTTAAGCTGGTTGGTTCTTCTAGTGCGTGGTAACGCTTGTCGTCACCATCCAAATTAACATCAAATCGGCCTTTACATAAAGTTGGGTAGCCTGCGTTTTCACCTTCATTATATCGGTCAATCAATATTTCATTCAGACGAGATTCGAGTCCATTCGCTGTTTCCTGCCATCGGACATACTTTGCGGGTGAGCATGCACCAACGGTATTAGGTGATTCACCAGTCATATAGGAGGAAAGATAACATCGTCCTTCCGCCATTATGCACAAACTGCCAAAGGCAAAAACTTCTAGGTCGACGTCTTCAGGTATAGTGCGAGAGAGTTGCTTTACTTGGTGAATAGATAATACGCGCGGTAGCACAACCCGTTTTATATTAAAATTTTGTTTATAAAAATTAACAGCAGCAACATTGGTTGCAGACGCTTGAACCGAAAGGTGTAGCTCTAGGTCAGGGTAGGTCGTTGCTGCATATTCTAGAATCGCGACGTCTGCAATAATCAGAGCATCTACACCCAATGCAACGGCATTGTCCACAGCTTTAGTCCAACGTTCAAAACCGTCAGGGTGGGCAAAGGTGTTTAAGGCAACATGAAGTTTTCTATCGTGGTCACGAATATACTGTACGGCTCTTTCTAATTTTTTACCTGTAAAATTTAAGCCTGCAAAGTGCCTTGCGTTTGTATCGTCTTTAAATCCTATATAGACAGCATCGGCACCACAGTCGACAGCAGTTTTGAGTGCAGGTAAGTTACCTGCAGGGCATAATAGTTCCATCAGAGCCAACCAATAATTCTTGATTGTTGCATTTTATGGATTATGTTTAGGGATAAGTTTGATATAAGGCAGGTTTGTATGACTCTGCCTATAGAAATACACACGAATGTATAAAATTTGCTCTAATTTTGTTAATTTTTGTGTCTTCGATTTTGTGCGAGTAATTCTTCAATATCATGTTTGGGCTGTGGACGATAAAAATGGAAGCCTTGAATTGAATGACAGTTCAAATTGGAAAGAAGTGTTGCTTGTTGTCTGGTTTCCACTCCTTCAGCTACGACCGTCAGATTTAGCGAACGTCCCAAATTGATGATATTTTCTATTACCGTCACTTGTTTTGGTAATTTATCGATATCATTAATGAACGCCCGATCAATTTTTAGTTCGTCGATAGGGAATCTAGCCAAATAGGACAGTGAAGAATAACCGGTTCCGAAATCGTCAATAGAGAGTGCAAACCCTAAATTCTTGATCGCTTTAAGCATCTGAAGTGTGTGTTCACTATCGCTCATTACTGCGCTTTCTGTTAACTCAAAGGTAATGCAACTAGGATCGAGCTCGGTTGTGCGCAACTGTTTTTCCATATAATCAATTAACTTAGGATTACCGAATTGCTCTGGAGAAAGGTTGATTGCTACCCGTCCTGGTAAGATACCTTGAATTTTCCACCGCTTAACTGTAGCAAACACTTCGCGCATAACGACTCGACCTAAATGCTCTATTAGCCCTGCCTTTTCAGCCACAGGTATAAAAGCCGCAGGGCTTATGTAACCTTCAATTGGATGTTTCCATCGGATAAGAGCTTCAGCACCGTTTATGCTGAAATCTCGGGCGTTGACTTTAGGTTGATACCAAACTTCTAAACCATTTTGTTGTAGCGCTTTTTGTAATTCAATCTCAAGCCATAAGCGCATGCGCGCTTCTTTGTTCATCTGGTCATGATACTTGATTAGACGATTGCGACCTCTGTCTTTCGCTTCATACATCGCTGTATCGGCATTTTGTAATAAAACACGAGCGTCATTTCCATCACCAGGAAACATTACGCTACCGATGGAACAGGCCAGGCGTTTACTAAAGTGGTGAAGATCGAAAGGTTGATTGATAAGTGAGATGATTTTTTCAGCTAGAGATTCCGTTGCTCTATTATGTTCTGGTTCAGGCAGTATAATACCAAATTCATCGCCTCCTAAATGCCCTAAAATAGCTTGTGAAGGAAGTAACCTTTGCAATCGAGAAGAGACTTCTTTGATGACCTTATCACCGATATGATGCCCTAAAGAGTCATTGATGTTTTTAAAATTATCGATATCAAGATAAAGCATCACTAAGGGAATATCATTGTCGATAAAATGTTCGAGACGTCTTGTAAAACCATAACGGTTATAAAGTTTGGTTAACGAATCATAATGGGAGTCGTGTCGATCGTCTGTTGACCCTGAATGGTTTACCTCGGCGTCTTCGATAATAATTATGATTGAATCGCTGCCTAAAATAGTGGTTTTTGCCGCGCTTAATCGAACTTTACGCTCAACACCACAGCGTGCACTGGTTAAGCAAACAATGGGTTCATTTACTAGTTGATCAGTAAATGATTCATTAAAGATAGTTTTGGAATTTTCATCTAAAAATAGGCGATTAATTTGTTCACCTAATAAATCCTCTACCTCGGAAAATCCTAATAAACGTAAGGCTATTGGATTGGTTGAAATAATAGTGTTGTTTTCAGCAAGTATTAAGCCGTCTGGCAATAGATCAGATAGCGTAGAAAATTTAACTTCGGACTCTGCTAGGGAGCGAGTAAGAATTTGCTTTTCTGACGTGTCGATAGCGTGAAAACAAATAAAACCAACCTTGTTTTCAACCATAACCGGAGAAACACTAAAATGAATGCTAGTATCGTGTTCGTCGTCATTCAGTGTGATTTCCGTTTCTATACTTTCACCGTCAAATGCGCGCTCATAAAAAGGCTCAAGCGTTTTGTAAAATCGATCACCTAGGACTTTTGAGTCATTTAGCCCTTTGAGTTCATCTTTTGACAGGCCTGCAATCTCACAATACCGTTCATTGACGCTAACGTAGTTATGCTCTTTATCTAAAATAGCAAAGAGAAATGGACTGGCATCCGTGAGTTTGGAAAACCAGTGCTGTAACTGCTTTGTTGGCATTAATTTTCTACCGCTCTATATTAAGCAACTGAATGAATAACATTCATTTTATCTGAGATTATTATTTACTATAACCGTGAAACACCGGATATAAAAGAGATCTGAGTATCAGGTGTGCTTTTTATGATACATAACAGGAATTATCATTTGATATCCACTATCATGGCGAGAATGATTAAATAAAGTATCGGAATTCTGTAGTGTTAAACAAGCTTCGAACTCAATTAGTGCAAAACGCAGCTCAAATTTTGAGATCTCCAGTCCAACTTTTACCTAAGCCCCTACAAGATAAGATGTTATTTGAAGGGCTAAAACAGGTTTTCCATGAAGCCTTGGAGGATGGTGACTTCGAGTTTTTGCAAGATAAGTGGTTGAAAATCACTATTTTAGATTTGAACCTTCAGTGGTTTATAAGTTATGAGAATGATGAATTAATTATCGCGAAAAACTCGATTTCTGAGGATGTTAGTTTTGCAGGTAATTTGAACGATTTAGTACTCATCGCTGGGAGAAAAGAAGACCCAGACACGCTGTTTTTCCAAAGACGTCTAAGAATTGAAGGTGACACGGAGTTGGGTTTAGAGGTTAAGAATTTAATGGACAGTGTTGATCTGGATGCATTACCAAGGCCCCTTCAGATACTCATCAATGAGTTAGCAGACTTTGTTTACAAAGGTATGCGTAGCGAAAACGATCAAAACGGAATAGCAAATGCTTATTAGAACCGAAGCTCCAGCAGATATTTTACCTATAAATAATTTACTTAAATCTGCTTTTGAAACCAATGCAGAAGCTGAATTAGTGATGACACTAAGGGAAAATAGCCGATTTACACTCTCACTTGTTGCATGTACAGATGAGGGAGAACTTATTGGATACGCTCTTTTCACTCCTGTGTCTCTCAATGGAGAGCAGTTGGGTTGGCAAGGTTTAGCACCAGTTGCGGTAAAAAAAGAATTTCGCAATCAAGGTATCGCGAGCAATATGATCAAAGAAGGATTAGACTCTCTTTATGAATTTGGTTATTTAGGCTGTGTTGTTTTGGGTGATCCGGATTTTTATAGTCGATACGGTTTCGTAGACTCTAACTTATTTAATATGCGTTCAATCTGGGAGGTGCCAGAAGGCGCATTCCGTGTTAAAGAACTCGCAGAGAATGAGTTTTCAGGCAAGCAAGGCCTGATAGAATACAGCCCTGAATTCTCCCAACTCTAGTTTAATTTATGAAAAATAATAAATCCGACCTGCTATATCTTCAAGAAATGGATATTCAAAGTTGGGAGTTGCTTCATGCCTCCCGACTGACTGGCTATCTTACGGAGACATTTGATCTTCCTGACTCTTGTCGGTTGTTGTTGGTTTCGCCCGAGAAACCAGAAGGTGACATTGTATTCATGTTTGAGAAAGTGTTGAGAAGCATGGGATTAGATTTATCGAAAACAATGCACATTTTCCCCGAACAGGTTGTCTCTTTGGGGTCACATCAACTGAGCTGGATCTGGTTTTCTGGATGCGAGAAATCAGGAATACTCGATATAAATACACTGCTTTCTCCTCTTTTAAAGGAAATAGAAGGTAATAACCTAGAGCGCCGAAACTTGTGGCAACAAATCTGTTCTTATGAAAAATAAAATAGAACCTTTAGTAGATATATATTTGCGGGAAGTGTGGCGAATAGAGCAAGCATCACACAGCCATCCTTGGTCGCAAACTATGATTAATGATGTGTCTAGCCGAGGCGCTTGTCACCATGTATTACTTTGCGATGAAAAAGTGGCGGGATATTTTTACGCCCAGAACATTGTCGGAGAAGTAACCTTACTCAATGTCGCTGTAGACCCAGAAAAACAAGGGCGGGGCTTGGGTAGAGAACTAATTGAACATTTTTTAGAAATGTGTGAATTAGCGAAGGCTGATAGCGCTTGGCTAGAGGTTCGAGAAAGTAACCACAAAGCCCGTTCTCTGTATGAATCTCTTGGCTTTAATGAAGTCGATAGACGGTTCAATTATTACCCAAGTAAAAAAGGTAAAGAAGACGCAGTAATCATGAGTTATCTATTTTTTTGATGTTTCTATACTGTCCCTTAGCTTATAAGCTTGAATATGCCTTTAATTTCGAACATTCCTTTCTCTAATTACAAAAGTTAGTCTGCTTTATGCACACTTTTATTGTTTAAAGAGACAAGATCGGACAAAATAGGCGCCAATTTCGATTAACTACTCAAAGCTAGCTTTTTACATTTTGTTTTAAGCGGTTTTGTATTGCAATTTAGAAGATCCATACCCATGTCAAATAGCCCTTTTATAGGTGAAGTTTCTAAGCGTAGAACCTTCGCGATCATCTCTCACCCAGATGCAGGTAAAACAACCATCACCGAAAAAGTGTTACTTTTCGGACGTGCTATTCAATCTGCGGGAACAGTAAAAGGCCGTGGGTCTAACCAGCATGCTAAGTCAGACTGGATGGAGATGGAAAAAGAACGTGGTATTTCGGTTACAACCTCTGTAATGCAATTTCCATTTAATGATTGCTTAGTTAACCTTCTAGATACTCCAGGACACGAAGACTTTTCTGAGGATACCTACCGTACCTTAACCGCTGTAGACTCTTGCCTGATGGTTATAGACGCAGCAAAAGGTGTCGAAGACAGAACTCGTAAACTAATGGAAGTAACACGTCTGCGTGACACACCTATCGTTACTTTTATGAACAAGTTGGACCGGGATATTCGAGATCCGATGGAACTGCTTGATGAGGTTGAAGGTGAGCTGAATATGGCTTGTGCGCCTATCTCTTGGCCAATCGGCTGCGGTAAAGAATTCAAAGGTGTTTACCATATTCATCGTGACGAAACGATCCTCTATTCGACGGGTCAAGGCCACACGATTCAAGATGAGAACATAATTAAAGGGTTAGATAATCCAGAACTTGATGCTGCTATCGGTGATGAGTTAGCCGAACAACTCAGAGATGAATTGGAGTTAGTAATTGGTGCATCGCATGAGTTTGATCAAGAACTGTTTCTTGCTGGTGAACTGACCCCAGTATTTTTTGGTACGGCTCTTGGTAACTTTGGCGTAGATCATATGCTAGAAGGGTTAACTCAATGGGCTCCACAACCTCTGTCTCGCCAAGCAAATGAACGTGAAGTAAATGCTACGGAAGAGGCGTTTTCAGGCTTTATATTTAAGATTCAAGCGAATATGGATCCAAAGCACCGAGATCGTATTGCTTTTATGCGTATTGTTTCTGGTACCTATACTCAAGGGATGAAAATGAACCACGTTCGTCTTGGCAAGCAGATTAATATTTCTGATGCGGTGACGTTTATGGCCGGTGACCGCTCTCGCGCGGAACATGCTTATGCAGGTGACATCATAGGGTTACACAACCACGGTACCATTCAGATAGGGGATACCTTTACTCAAGGTGAAGCGCTTAAGTTCTCTGGTATACCTAATTTTGCGCCAGAATTATTCCGTCGTATCCGCTTACGTGATCCTTTAAAACAGAAGCAACTGCTCAAAGGATTAGTTCAGCTTTCTGAAGAAGGTGCTGTTCAAGTATTCCGTCCTTTACAAAATAATGACCTTATCGTAGGTGCAGTAGGTGTTCTACAGTTCGATGTGGTTGTTGCTCGCTTGAAGTCAGAATACAACGTAGAAGCGATTTATGAAGGCATTAATGTCGCGACTGCTCGTTGGGTTGAATGTGATGATGAAAAGAAGCTGGATGAGTTTAGACGTAAAGGGCAAGCGAATTTGGCTCTTGATGGTGGCGATAACCTTTCTTACATCGCTCCGACAATGGTAAATCTAAACTTGGCTCAAGAGCGTTTCCCTGATATTCAGTTTAGGGCGACACGAGAGCACTAATCAAAGTGTATGAATATTAAAAAAATGGAGCCGAATGGCTCCATTTTTTTATGTCGTTATTCACGTTCTTTAGTATAAGGTACACCAACTGCTTTTGGAGCTATCGCTTTGCCGATAAACCCTGCAAGTAGGAATACAGTTAGCACATATGGAATCGCTTCGATGGCTTGTACTGGAATAGGGAAGTCACCAATGCTTACACCTTGTAGGCGAATTGCTAAGGCATCTAAGAATCCAAATAACAAACAGGCACCCATTGCGGTAAATGGTTTCCACTTACCGAATATCAGCGCGGCTAAAGCCATATAGCCTTTACCTGCACTCATGTTTGGAATGAACTGTGCTGTTTGACCAACAGATAGGTAAACCCCACCGATACCCACTAAAATACCGCAAATGACCATTGCGCTATAACGCATTTTAACCACGGAAATACCAGCAGTATCAACAGCGCTCGGAGATTCACCTACGGCACGTAAACGAAGGCCAAAACGAGTCTTGAACATGACATACCAAGCTAACGGTACAATGAGTACAACTAAATACTCAAGTGCTGAGTGGCCGCTAAGTAACTCGGAGTACAAAAGACCAATGACTGGTGTGTCTGCTAGTGATTCAGCACCAGGCAAATGAATTGGTGCAAAACGAGCATCACCAGATAACGCAGGTGTTTGACCACCTTGATGGAACCAGTGACGGCCAAGTGTTACCGTTAAGCCAGCCGCAAGTATATTGATCGCCATACCACTGACTACTTGGTCACCACGGTGAGTTATAGAGGCAAAGCCATGCAGTAATGCCAATAAAACCGATACAGTAACACCACCAATAAGGCCGAGCCATGCCGAGCCAGTTACATGAGCTAACGCCGCTCCTGTAAATGCTGCGGCCAATAGTTTACCTTCTAGCGCAATGTTCACTATGCCTGAACGTTCACTAAACATACCTGCAAGTGATGCCAAAATAAGGGGAGTGGCAACACGTATTGTTGCATCAAGCATTAAAATAATCGTTTCAAACATGATTAAGCCGCTCCGTTTTCAGATTTAGCAAACAGTCTTAGGTATGTGCGTTCTAAAGTTGGTCTAAACATATGTTCTAAAGCACCAGAGAACAAAATCACCAACCCTTGAAGTACCACAACAATATTTCGGTCTACACCGTATTCAAAACTGAGCTCTGCTCCACCTTGATATAAAAAGCCAAAAAGTAAACTTGCTAGAAGCACACCAATAGGGTGATTACGTCCCATCAACGCGACGGCAATACCGGTGAAACCAAAACCTTCTACAAAGTTCAGTTTTATTTGATGCAGTTCACCTTGCAATACGTTCAAGCCGAAAAATCCCGCCAACATACCTGAAATAATCATGGTGAGGACTACGATTTTAATGTAATTGATCCCTGCGTATCCTGCTGCTGAAGGGTTCGCACCTACAGAGCGAATTTCATATCCCCAGCGCGAATGCCAGATAAATAACCAGACAAAAAGACAGCAGAATAATGCAAAGAAGAAACTTAAATTCAGTGGACTTGCCGCCATTTCAATACCAAAAACAGAAAGCATTTCGTGCATCTTTGGCAACCAACTGCTTACTGCAAAGACACGACTTTCTGTTGCCATGGTGTTGTCTGGTTTAAGTACGTCTACCAAAAGGTAAGCCATTAAAGAAGCAGCAATGAAGTTGAACATGATCGTAGTAATTACGATATGTGAACCTCTTTTGGCTTGAAGGTAAGCAGGTATAAATGCCCAGGCAGCACCAAATAGACCACCTGCTATGATGGCGATAGGAAATACGATATACCATGGGGCATATTCACCAAGAGTAAGGCAAACGAGTCCAACACCCAGGCCTCCTATGTATGCTTGCCCTTCACCACCAATGTTAAATAACCCAGCGTGGAATGCGACAGAAACGGCTAATCCAGTAAAAATAAAACCAGTAGCGTAATACAGTGTATAGCCAAAACCTTCTGCGTAACCAAACGCGCCTGTCCACATGACTTTTGCAGCGTCTATTGGATTTATATCAATATATATAAATAACAATGCTGAAACTAAAAAAGCGACTAATACATTAACTGCGGGTAACAATGCTACGGTTACCCAAGCAGGAACCTTAACTTGGCTCATTATGCGTCTCCTTGAGTTTGTGCGTTGTCTTTAAGATGATCAGGCATAATGTTTGCCATCATGAGTCCTAATGTTTTTTCATCAGCTTGGTCTGCTTGGACTTCACCAACGATGCTGCCGTCGAAAACCACAATGATTCGATCAGCCAAACTTAAGATCTCGTCTAACTCTACGGATACGAGTAAAACGGCTTTACCTTCATCACGACTCGCTATGATCTGTTTATGTATATATTCTATCGCACCAATATCGACCCCACGAGTTGGTTGCCCAACCAGTAGAACATTTGGGTTCTCTTCCATTTCTCTCGCAATGACGAGTTTTTGTTGGTTACCACCAGAAAAATTAGCTGTCTTAAGAGTGACATCATTAGGACGAACATCCCACTTGTCCATACTAGATTGACAAAGTGTTTTGATGGTTTCTTTGTTTTGAAGTAGCCCTTTATTGTATTTTGGTAAATTATGGTAACCAAGAATATAGGCTTCTTGTGCTTCAAATTTATTGATTAATCCCTGTTTATGTCTATCTTCAGGAATATGACCGACACCCATAGCACGAACTTGCTGAGGGTCACTTGGATTTTCAGGAGTAACGCTATTGCCGTTCAGCTCAATGCTTCCTGATGCTGGTTTCAATATACCGGACAGTAGACCGAGAATTTCAGATTGACCGTTGCCAGAAACGCCGGCAATACCAACAATTTCACCTTCTCGTACTGAAAAACTGATCTCTTTAATTCTTTGAACTTTACTGTCATCGAAATAGCTGAGCTTATCTACTTTGATGAGCGTCTGTTTCGGTTCGGCTTGTTCCTTTTCTACTTTAAGGCGAACCTTACGTCCAACCATCAGCTCAGCTAACTGATCTTGATTCGTCTCTGCTGTCACGACGTGATCAACCATAGTGCCTTGACGCATGACAGAAATGTTATCGGTGATGGCTAATACTTCACGCAATTTGTGCGTGATGATCATAACCGTAGTACCTTGTGTACGAAGCTTATCAAGGATAGTGAAAAGGTGGTCAGCTTCTTGTGGAGTCAAAACACCTGTTGGTTCGTCAAGTATAAGTATCTTGGCATCACGATATAATGCTTTTAGAATTTCAACGCGTTGTTGTAAACCTACCGGTAGCTCGCCAACAATGGCATCAAGCGGAACCTCTAGGCCGTAATCTTTTTCGATTTGAATTAGTTTTTTGCGAGCAGAGCTTAAGCTATCTTCCAGCTTCCATCCATTTTCAGCACCGAGTACTATATTTTCTAATACAGTAAAAGTTTCGACCAGCATGAAATGCTGATGAACCATGCCAATTCCTGCACTAATCGCTTCTTGAGAATTTGATGGTTGGTAGTCTTTATTATTAACGAGCATCGTGCCAGTATCGGCAGTGTAAAAGCCATATATGATACTCATTAAAGTGGATTTACCAGCGCCATTTTCACCGATTATACCGTGAATGGTGCCTGCGGGAACTTTCAGGTCAATATCGCGGTTGGCATGTACTGCTCCAAAACGCTTATTTACCTGCTTTAGTTCAATGGCAAAATTTTGATCTTGAGTCACGTAGAATTCCTGAACTGCAAAATAAAATGAGTACGCCGTTGCTTAAAGTTTCGAAACTAAAAACAACGGCGTAAAGATCATCTAAATACTGATAACTTTATGATTAGTAGTTACAAGTATTATCTGACATGTAGTCATGTACAGAGATCTTTCCTGAGATGATGTCGGCTTCAAGAGCTTCAACATAAGCTTTGATTTCTGGAGTGATTAGGCTTTCGTTATTCGCATCGAGAGCCCAAGATACACCACCTTCTTTTAAGCCAAGAGCTTTGATACCTGGTTTCCAAGCGCCAGCAACGTCTGCTCTCCACGTTTCTTTAGCTGCTACACCAACACTTTTAACCATAGAGGTTAGCATGGTGCCAGGTTGTAGGTGGTTTTGGTTTGAGTCAACACCTATAGCGTATTTACCAGCATCTTTAGCCGCTTGGTAGACACCCAAACCTGTACCGCCAGCAGCAGCATAGATTACGTCAGCATCTTTAGAAAACTGTGATTTAGCAAGCTCTGAGCCTTTTGCAGGGTCAGCGAATGCCGCAGGTGTTGAACCTGTCATGTTTTGAAGTACAGTTGCGTCAGCGTTAGCGTATTTAGCACCTTGCTCATAACCACAAGCAAATTTACGGATAAGTGGAATATCCATACCACCGATGAAGCCTACTGTGCCTGTTTTAGAAGCTTTTGCTGCAATAGCACCAACAAGGAAAGAACCTTCATGCTCTTTAAACACGATAGATTGAACGTTTGGCTTATCAACGACCATATCGATGATAGTAAATTTAATCTCTGGGAACTCAGTAGCCACTTTTTCCACTGCTGATGCCATGTTAAAGCCAACCGCAACGATTGGGCTAAAACCACGACTTGCCAAGCGACGAAGGCCTTGTTCACGTTGAGCTTCGTTCTGTGGCTCAAATTCACGAACTTTAATGCCGTCTTCAGCTTCTAGTACTTTAACGCCATTTTGATATACAGCTTCGTTAAAAGATTTGTCAAATTTTCCTGCTGTATCATAAATAACTGCTGGTTTCGGTGCTGCGAACACGCTGAATGAAGATACTGCTAGCGCTAATGCAGTTAGCTTAAGAGTAGTTTTTTTCACTGTATGAATCCCTATATTTTTATCCCAAACTCAAAACGAATAAATTGAGTGCCATTTATATTTATATGCAACTGTATTGATGGTCTTGTGCAAGTGTGTACACATAAACAGTTATCACCCGCCAGTTTATCGTTTGCTTGGCAAAAAAAAGCGTTTTGCTCACAGGTAAACTAGGTAATACGACATCGTAGTAATAAAAAATTAGATCTATGTCACATATTTTTGGCGAATGCTCTGAGGTTGCTCTTTTATATTGATGTATTTTATAAAAAATTAGAGCAAAAATTGTTCGTTATGAGACTCTAATTGATATTATTTAAAGGTTATGAATGTTAAAGGTGCCTAATAGATGTTGGATTATCTGAAAAAAGCGCTCAAAAGATACGATGAATGGTGTAAGTCTCTAGGTTTAACTCCAGAGCAAAAACGTTGCTGTGTGCCGATTAAAAAAGAAGATATTTTTGAATCGAAAGAGAAAAAAATGAGTGAAGCTCATTTTAGGCTTTTTGATACTCATTGCCATTTTGATAGAGATGAATTTTCAGACAAAATAGATGAAGAAATTTCTATCGCTAAACAATTTGGAGTCGAGATGTTTCTCATTCCTGGTTGTGGGGCATTCAATTGGGAAAGAATAGAGTCAATTTGTAATTGTAATAGTGGCATGTTTTATTCTTTAGGCCTACATCCATACTTTATTGAGCAACATTTAGATGAACACTTAAATTTGTTGGATCAGTTGTTATCTCGTAAAAATAGTCGCTGTGTTGCGGTAGGAGAGTGTGGCTTAGATTTTTATCATTCTCGCGAATCTGAAGAGCGTCAAAAGACGCTACTCGCTAAACAGATACAACTTGCAAATAAATATCACCTACCCTTAATACTCCATTCAAGGAAGGCTCATCAAGAAAGTATCAAAATGCTAAGACAAAATAATATTCTTAGTGGGGGCGTTATCCACGCTTTTACAGGAAGTGTTCAGCAAGCAATGGATTATATTAACTTAGGGTTCTTTATTGGTGTTGGGGGATCGATTACTTATCCTCGAGCGACTAAAACTCGTCAGACCATTTCTCAAATACCACTTAGTTCTATTGTGTTAGAAACAGATGCGCCTGATATGCCGATTTTTGGTCATCAAGGTGAAAATAACCACCCTAAAAATCTAAAGATTATACTAAATGAATTGAACGTGCTTCGAAGTGAAGACAAGCAAACGATTGCAGATCAGGTTTTTAAAAATAGCAAATCAATGTATACAATTTGTGAATGAAAACATAATAAAATGTTTCAATAGTGAACGTTTACTGATGGGAATGCGATTGCGGTCACACTTTTGAGTGAATGTTTAATGAGTGCAGTACAAAAGTGTGACTTGTATATTACTTTCTATCCTAGGGTCTGTTTATAATCGCCTCGCTTTTTAGCACCAATTTTGTCACACGCCACTTAACTAAATAAGGAAGCCATAAACCATGAGCCTGTTTATGAGCCTAATCGGCATGGTAGTACTCATTGCAATCGCAGTACTTCTATCCGACAACCGCAAAGCAATTAATATAAGAACTGTGGGTGGCGCTTTCGCTATCCAATTCCTACTAGGTGCATTCGTACTTTATGTTCCTTGGGGAAGAGATTTACTCGGTGGTTTCTCTAGCGGTGTCGCTAGCGTTATCGATTTTGGTAAAAGCGGTACTAGTTTCCTATTCGGTAACCTAGTGAGCTTTTCAGTAGACGGTCTTGGTTTCATTTTTGCTTTCCAAGTATTGCCTACATTAATCTTTTTCTCTTCACTCATTTCTGTACTTTACTACATCGGTGCGATGCAGTGGGTTATCAAGATTCTGGGTGGTGCATTAGAAAAAGCCCTTGGTACTTCTCAAGCAGAATCAATGTCTGCGGCAGCTAACATTTTCGTAGGTCAGACTGAAGCACCTTTAGTGGTTCGTCCGTTTGTTCCTAAAATGACTCAATCTGAGCTGTTTGCAGTTATGTGTGGTGGTTTAGCCTCTGTAGCTGGTGGTGTACTTGCTGGATATGCATCGATGGGTGTTCCTCTAGAATACCTAGTAGCGGCATCGTTCATGGCTGCACCTGGTGGTCTGTTGTTTGCTAAAATCATCAAACCTGAAACTGAAGAATTTGCTGATGATATCCAAGACGCTTTAGACGGCGGCGACGATAAACCTGCTAACGTTATTGATGCTGCTGCTGGTGGTGCATCTGCTGGTCTGCAACTTGCTCTTAACGTTGGTGCAATGCTTATTGCTTTCATCGGTCTTATCGCACTAATTAACGGTATGCTTGGTGGTATCGGTGGTTGGTTCGGCATGGAATCATTAAGCCTTGAGCTTATCCTTGGTTGGATCTTTGCTCCTCTTGCATTCCTAATCGGTGTGCCTTGGGAAGAAGCAACGCTTGCAGGTTCTTTCATCGGTCAGAAAACAATTGTTAACGAATTCGTTGCTTACCTTAACTTTGTACCTTACGTTGGTGAAAACGCTCAAGTAGTCGCGGCAACAGGTCAAGTAATGTCTGAGAAAACAACAGCGATTATTTCATTCGCACTATGTGGTTTCGCTAACTTGTCTTCTATTGCGATTCTACTAGGTGGTCTAGGTGGTATTGCTCCAGGACGTCGTCAGGATATTGCTCGCATGGGTATCAAAGCGGTTTGTGCTGGTACACTGTCTAACTTAATGGCAGCAACTATTGCTGGTTTCTGTATCTCTCTTGCTGCATTTTAAGTTTGTAGCAATATAAAGAACATACAGACAACGCTGAATTAACACCGTAGTAAGAAATTACTGCGGTGTTTTTTTACTTAAATCAGACTAGATTTAAGTATGAGATGAATTAATTAGCGTTTTTGAGACTTTTTTGAGATACAAAACGTTTGCGTTAAATGTAACCTCTATCACATTTCGTTGAAATGACTATAATACATACATCTGGTAAACGTATTATCTTGCGATGCAGATATCGCTAGATAAACAGACAAATGAGAGCGCATATAAGTCATGTGTTTCCAGTCTGTAATACACGATGTATTACATTAGATAGACACCGCAATCACAGATTGTTGTGCCATTAGGCAAATTGGTACTGTGCGGTGACAGGGATAGCAATTAATAGATTGATTCAACGAAATCACTATTAAGTCTTCAGGGAACCAAGTCCGTTCATTTCGTAACCAAAAAGCGAATTTCATACTTCCAACTATAATTGATTGGATTCATGGCGCTTCTTGGTAAACAAATTGAATATTTTGATCGGAGATAGAAATGAGCGATTTAAAAGCAGCAGCTCTACGTGCACTTAAACTTATGGATTTAACGACGTTAAATGACGACGACACTGATGAAAAGGTGATTGCCCTTTGTCATGATGCGAAAACAGCAGTAGGCAATACCGCTGCAATATGTATATACCCGCGTTTTATTCCTATTGCTAAGAAAACACTTCGTGAACAAGGTACTCCAGATGTTCGCATTGCAACCGTAACTAACTTCCCACATGGCAATGATGATATTGCGATAGCTGTAGCTGAAACCAAAGCTGCTATTGCTTATGGTGCAGACGAAGTAGATGTAGTATTCCCATACCGTACTCTGATTGCTGGTGATGAAAAAACAGGCTTTGAACTGGTTAAGCAATGTAAAGAAGCATGTGGTGATATTCTACTTAAAGTGATTATCGAAACCGGTGAACTGAAAGAAGAAGCGCTAATTAAACGTGCGTCAGAGCTATCAATTGAAGCGGGTGCTAACTTTATTAAAACGTCGACTGGTAAAGTTCCGGTGAATGCGACACCTGAAGCTGCTGAAATAATGTTGAAAGTTATTCGCGATATGGGTGTTGCTGAAAAAGTTGGCTTCAAGCCTGCAGGTGGCGTGCGTACAGCCGAAGATGCAGCCGCTTTCCTAGCAATGGCTGACGAAATCCTTGGTTCGGATTGGGCTGACAATATGCACTATCGTTTTGGTGCTTCAAGCCTATTGACTAGCTTGCTTAATACATTAGAGGTAACCCAAGAGGTTGCAGATCCAAACGCTTACTAAGTAGAAGAAAACGCTCTCAAAGAAAGCTAATTGCAATGATTTTTTCTTTGGGAGCTACGTTTACTTAATTGATAATAAAGCAGGACAACTCTAATGTATTTACCACAAGAAATTATCCGTAAAAAGCGCGATGGTGAAGTATTGACCAATGAAGAAATTAATTTCTTCATTCAGGGCGTGGCTAAAAATACGGTATCTGAAGGTCAAATTGCCGCTTTTGCCATGGCGGTATTTTTTAATGAAATGACTATGCCTGAACGCATTGCGCTAACTTGTGCAATGCGAGATTCAGGTATGGTTATTGATTGGGCTCATATGAACTTTGATGGTCCAATTGTAGACAAACATTCTACCGGTGGTGTAGGTGATGTTACTTCTCTAATGCTTGGTCCTATGGTGGCTGCATGTGGTGGGTACGTCCCAATGATTTCAGGTCGAGGCCTTGGTCATACTGGTGGAACATTGGACAAGCTTGAATCCATTCCAGGCTATAATATTACTCCTACCAACGAAGTCTTTGGTCAAGTAACTAAAGATGCTGGCGTTGCCATTATTGGTCAAACAGGCGATCTAGCACCTGCAGATAAGCGCGTGTATGCCACTCGCGATATTACCGCTACAGTAGACAATATCTCGTTGATTACCGCTTCTATTCTATCGAAGAAATTAGCCGCAGGGTTAGAATCTTTAGTTATGGATGTGAAAGTCGGATCCGGTGCCTTTATGCCTACCTATGAAGCATCTGAAGAATTGGCAAAATCTATCGTCGCTGTAGCTAATGGCGCGGGAACGAAAACCACCGCAATATTAACGGATATGAACCAAGTTCTTGCTTCTTCTGCAGGAAATGCGGTTGAAGTGCGTGAAGCCGTTCGGTTCTTAACTGGTGAATATCGAAATCCTCGATTATTTGAAGTAACCATGTCATCGTGTGCTGAAATGCTGGTGCTTGCGAATTTGGCAACAGATGAAGATGACGCACGTAACAAGCTACAAGCGGTACTCGATAACGGTAGTGCAGCAGAGCGCTTTGGCAAAATGGTAGCGGGTCTAGGTGGTCCAAGTGATTTCGTCGAAAACTACGACAACTATTTAGACAAAGCCGAAATTATTAAGCCAGTTTATGCTAAAGAAAGTGGTGTCGTTTCAGCTATGGATACCCGTGCTATCGGTATGGCCGTTGTTGGAATGGGCGGAGGTCGTCGCGTCGCAACGGATACCATCGACTATGCTGTAGGCTTTGATAGCTTTATTCGTTTAGGAGAAACAGCCAACGATCAAACTCCTTTAGCGGTTATTCACGCACGAAACGAAGAGCAATGGCAAGAAGCCGCAACCGCGTTACAGAGTGCTATTGTAGTAGGTAGTGAACCTTATATTTCAACGCCAGATGTTTACCGCCAAATACGCGCGGAAGATGTGTGATAGCTAAACACATTTCTTAGCTCATCTGATGGAGAGTAAAATGAAAAGATCAATTATTTTAGTATTAGATTCATTTGGTATTGGTGCTACTGCTGATGCTGATAAATTTGGTGATGTGGGTTCTGATACCCTTGGTCATATCGCTGAACATTGTGCAAAAGGGTTGGCCGATAATGAAAACCGCAAAGGGCCATTAACCTTACCTAATCTTTCTAAGATGGGACTTGGCTTAGCGTCTAAAGAATCGACAGGGAGCTTTCCTGAAGGTTTGGATGAAAATGCGGAAATTATCGGTGCCTACGGCCATGCTGCAGAGCTATCTTCCGGTAAAGATACACCATCTGGTCACTGGGAGATAGCTGGTGTGCCTGTGCTGTTTGATTGGGGATATTTCTCTGACAAAACCAACAGTTTTCCTGAAGTACTTTTGGACAAGATTGTAAAACGCGCTAATTTACCCGGCTACCTAGGAAACTGTCATTCATCAGGCACGGTTGTACTAGATGATTTAGGTGAAGAGCACATGGCATCAGGTAAACCGATTTTTTATACTTCGGCAGACTCTGTATTCCAAATCGCCTGTCATGAAGAAACGTTCGGCTTAGATAACTTATTAGAGCTTTGCCAAATAGTTCGTGAAGAGCTAGAAGATTATAATATTGGCCGCGTAATAGCACGACCATTTATTGGCGCCAAAGCGGGTGAATTTGCACGTACTGGGAATCGTCGAGACTTATCTGTTGAGCCACCAGCAACCACTATTCTTCAGAAACTTGTTGAAGAGAAGGGTGGTGAAGTCGTATCGATTGGCAAAATAGCCGATATCTATGCGAACTGTGGTATTACGAAGAAAGTGAAAAAAACCGGCCTTGAAGAGTTATTTAATGCTTCACTAGAACAAGTTAAAGAAGCGGGCGACAATACGATTGTATTCACAAACTTTGTTGATTTTGATTCATCATATGGTCACCGTCGTGATGTGGCAGGTTATGCTGCAGCACTCGAATATTTTGACAAGCGTTTGCCAGAGATGATTGAGATCCTTGAAGAGGATGATGTTTTGATCTTAACCGCTGACCACGGTTGTGATCCAACTTGGCCAGGAAGTGACCATACTCGCGAGCACATACCTGTTCTCGTATATGGTAAGAAAATTCCGGCTGGCTCTTTGGGTCGACGTGAAACTTTCGCCGATATTGGCCAGAGCCTAGCAGAGTACTTTGGTACCTCTGATATGGACTATGGGAAAAGCTTTTGTAACAAAGAGCTAATGAGTTGTTAGAGTAACTCATTAGCAATTAATACTTATGAG
Organism: Vibrio algarum; assembly: GCF_028204155.1. NCBI lineage: Bacteria > Pseudomonadati > Pseudomonadota > Gammaproteobacteria > Vibrionales > Vibrionaceae > Vibrio > Vibrio algarum. Next base: position 1,083,794 of record NZ_JAQLOI010000001.1, read on the forward strand.
TTACGGCGTGTTAAATTATTAATCTAACGCACCGGAGCTATCTAAAGACTACGAAGGAATAAATTAATGGCCACTCCACATATTAATGCTGAAATGGGTGCTTTTGCTGATGTTGTTTTAATGCCGGGTGATCCGCTACGTGCAAAGTACATCGCTGAGACGTTTTTAGACGACGTTGTTCAGGTTTGTGATGTTCGCAACATGTTTGGATACACGGGTACCTATAAAGGACGCAAAATCTCAGTTATGGGTCATGGAATGGGTATCCCATCATGTTCTATCTATGTGACTGAATTAATAAAAGATTTTGGTGTTAAGAAGATCATTCGTGTCGGCAGTTGTGGCGCAGTAAGTGAAGACATCAAGGTTCGTGATGTTGTTATTGGTATGGGCGCAAGCACAGACTCTAAAGTTAACCGTATTCGTTTCAAAGGTCATGACTTTGCGGCAATAGCAGACTATAAAATGGTGAAGGCTGCAGAAGAAGCAGCAAAAGCTCGTGGCATTGACGTTAAAGTAGGTAACTTATTCTCAGCTGAACTTTTCTATACACCAGATCCGGATATGTTCGATGTAATGGATAAGTACGGTATCGTTGGCGTTGAAATGGAAGCGGCTGGTATCTACGGTGTTGCAGCAGAGTATGGCGCAAAAGCATTAGCTATCTGTACTGTATCGGATCATATTAAAACGGGTGAACAAACCACGTCGGAAGAACGTGCAACCACGTTCAATGAGATGATGGAAATAGCGTTAGACTCAGTTCTACTGGGTGATAAAGACTAATGAACCTATAAGGTTCAAACTAAAAAAGCTCTGATGGTTAAGTCAGAGCTTTTTTTATGTTTATCGATTATTTTAAAAATGGGTATCGCTTGGCCCTATGAGTTTAATTCCTTCACCAGCAAATTCTCTTGTTTACTCCTCGGCTTTCTTATCAAAATTAACATAATGAGCATCCCACTGATGAAGCTCATTATGATCATTATGTACATGTAGCGATCACTGTTTCTGTAGTGGTGGTCTGAGATCGCTGTAACCATGCCTTTCTCGAAGGTCATTCGAACGTATCCGATAAGGTTGTTATCGTGAAATATAGGCTCTACAAGCTGAAGGCGGCCGATGCTTGATGTCTCTAAAGGGGTGTCTAATCCCAGAACTTCTCTAGTTGATTTTGCATCTTGACTAGCGGCAAGCTTGATACCTTCTGAGTCATAAATGGTTGCGTCAAAAACCAACCGTTCTTTAGCTAACTGGTTGGTTAGATTAAGTAATCGTTCTTGATCACTGTTTGTAATCATATCGCTGGCAGAAAGAGAGGCTTGGGAAACTAACACTTTGGTTAATGTTTCTAACTGACGAGACTGGATCTGTTCGTTACCCTTGCTAATCACAAAACTATTCTGAGCAATGTAACCAAACATCACTAGCAAAAGAATGATGGCTATGCCTTTTAAAAATAGACTTATAGAGAAAAGAGAGTGTTTCATATCTAACCATTATTCTTTCTTTTTTAAAGTAATTACATATTGGCGCTTGCCTTTTGAAATTGCAATAGGGTAACGTTTAGCTTAACTGAATTTAGTAGGCACGGACGCAGTGAAAACTTTACCAATAAAAAAGCAGATTAACCTTATTAAACGATTACCTGAAACCAGGTTTTCAAGCCCTTTGGATAAAAAAGACGCCAACTGGATAGTTTATTCGAACTCTCTCTCTTCTCGTGTTTTTGAAGATATTGATTTTTATACGGGAACGAATAATGCTGTACTCGATGTTTGGAAAGTAGGGCATTACGAAGTTGCCCTTATGTCCGGTTCATTGACAAGTGACCATGAGAAGATACTTCAAGAGCTTAGTATAGATTATGCATCTCTTACCAACGTACCTGATCTAACTAAGCCGGGGCTTATTGTTTTTGATATGGATTCAACCGCTATAGAAATCGAGTGTATTGATGAGATTGCAATATTAGCGGGTGTTGGTGAGCAAGTATCTGAAGTAACCGAAAGGGCGATGCAAGGCGAATTAGATTTTGAACAGAGCCTGAGACAACGAGTGCTTGCATTGAAAGGCGCCGATGAGGCGATATTAGAACAAGTTAGATCCACATTACCATTTATGCCAGATTTGAGACAACTTATCGTTAGCCTGCATGACTATGGCTGGAAAACGGCGATTGCTTCCGGCGGTTTCACCTACTTTTCAGACTACTTGAAACAGGAGTTGGACCTTGACCACGCGCAATCGAATACGCTAGAGATCGTGGATGGTAAGTTAACCGGTGAAGTTGTTGGGAGCGTTGTTTCTGCGCAAACTAAAGCGGACATTCTTCAGACGTTGGCTAAAGAATATGGCGTAAACTCTCAAAATACGGTCGCGGTTGGTGATGGTGCCAATGATCTTGTCATGATGAGCGTTGCAGGGTTAGGTATTGCTTATCATGCAAAGCCTAAAGTGGAGCAACAAGCTCAGACATCGGTAAGGTATGCGGGGCTTGGTGGTGTAATGTGTATTTTATCAGGCCTGTTAGCTAAACAGCGTAAAATTACTTTTTAAGATAGTATGAATAGTTCTATCTGCCCTGACTAATATTGTTGGGGCAAGGAAAGGCTTATTAAGTCAGTTCTAATCGAATAAGTACTTCTTCCGTAATATCGATAATTTCTCCGAATCCAACGATTGAACTAAATTCTTTTTCTAGCGCCCTTGCATGATGAAAGGTTGAAGATGCCAATTCACCTAATTTTTTGATTAAGATTTTTGTTGATGCACTTGCAACTGGAACACCATTAATTCGTAAAGCGTAAAACTCCCCTAATTGTTTTGATTTCTTAACAAACCTCAACCTCTCCTGGAGGGTTGGAAACTCTTCATAAAGTTTTGTGTATATAGCCACTACATCGTCGGCGTTTTTGATAACGGCGATATATATATCGTGATAAATCGGCATCGCTCCAGGAACCGGACGAGTTGGTTCTTTGAGTAACCTTGCGCTCCTATTTTTAAAAATTGGCTCTAACGAGAAGTCTTTCTTATGTCCCAATTTTTGTAGAATTTTTAAGTGCGGGGCTAGTGGGTAGTTTAGACCGATGGCGATTGGTTGAAGCACGTTATCCAATTTTGAAATATAAAATGGCGTGCTCACTAGTCTAGGCAGTATTGTGTCATACATTGCATGTAAGAGATCAATGCTTGGTAAGTTTTCGTCCGTTATTTGTAATTTGTTTTTATTGTGTGTAATGAGTTTTTTAGAAAACTGATAGCCTTCGCTGAAGTACTATTTTCTTCTAGCACTAGGTGTATTTTTGAACCTTCAGGGCTGATACACACAACAGAGTAGGGAATTTGTGTTAGTGGCGCTGACAGGTCATATTGCTGAAGTTCTTTTAAGCTAACCTTTAGGGAATCACCAACCTTGCAAAGTAAAGGCTGAGATAATGAAACGTATAATCCACAGGAAGAGAAGTTAACGGTTTCTCCGGCGATAGAGAGTTGACCATCAACAGTCAAATCAATAGGAGAGCGAAATTGATAACGTTGTTCTTTACGACGCGAGGTTGCATCAAAGTACATGCCAGTAGGATTGCTTGATATTTTTCGAGAATGCCTAAATTTATTCAATATAGTTGAATTCAAAGAAGGCTTCTCTGTGAGTTGATAATCCCTGACCGAATCGAAGTTAGATATCTCCTGCAGCAATCCGAAGTGGGTTATATCGTCACCTACCTGTGTATGTTCATTTGTGAGGCAGTTTTTTTCTTCTGGGCTAAGCTCATACATATGAATACGAAATACTTTCCAACTGCTCCTGCGCGCACCTGTGTGCCAGAAGAGTTGTCTTTCAGAACGGTTTGCTTCAGGAAGCATTAATGAATAGTGTAGTGCTTTACCTTGGTGTTCATGGACAAACGTATAAACAACGTTACTAGAATGCTTTGCACCAAATTTAGTTAGCTCATCCATGCGAGAAGTGTTAAATAAAGAACTTAGCGTTTGCTGATAGCGTTCATCATGCCAATAATCCCAAATCTCTTTATTAAAATCATTAAGCAAAGCAAATTTTAACTCTGTTCCAGAAAAGAAAAGAGGGAGGTTGCGAGTGTATTTGATATACGTGTGTTCATAGCCATGGGTTCTGGCTTGTAATACTTTGTCTTGATTATCATGATTGGCTTTCTTTACGTGGCTATTTAACATGACATCAATCGCTCTACCTATGATGTTACTATCGGTGAGCCTTAGCGCGCGTAGCCATCGGATACTATCATTTTCATAACACTCTTCTATACCGATGATACGATAATCGAGAGATTTACTAAGTTCACTCAGTTTGCTCTGTTTTTCTAGTTGAACAAAATGCATTCCGACTGACTCACCAAGGTTGTAGTCGAATGCACTAGGTACCTTGAGTTTTACACCTGAATTGGACAAATCAACACTGGTAGCATGAATTTCCTGTCCATTTTTCAGTTTAATGTTGACCTGTGAAGACATTTTTAAGCGTTTTTCTTGCCTGTTAAGTACTAAACCTAACTTGATTGGTTCCACTTCAAACGGGCTTTCTGGACTGGTAAGATCGGTTCCGGAGTTTAGCTGTGTATTTTGGTGCATTACACGAAAGTTATTTCTGGTGTTAACCATCGCTTCATAGACGCCTTCGGTGTAGCTGCCAAAACGCTTGATCTTTTTGTGGTATGAGTTAATTGCAACATCATCTAACCAATGGGTACGCCCATCTAGTTTGTATTTTCTACACTCACCCTGAACTCTCCCTCTTAAGTCAATTGACTTAGTACAAGGGGCCATCAGGCGATTTAATTCCATTTTTGCGATGACTTTTGCTGACGCAGGCTCACCGTGTGTTAGTTGCTCTAATACGATATTAAAATCTGGAGCACCATAAACTGGAATTAATCTTTCTACTAAAGAGAGTATTTCAGATTGCTGCATTTTTTCTGATAGAGTGTGTTCTGTTGAGTATATTAAGTAACTATCGGCTAATTAACGATTTACTTTAATTTATTAATTTCTACGTAAAGTACGTAGATTTCCCACTAACTGATTAGCTATAACTTATTGAGGATTCATGGCAAAAGTAAAACGAGCCTACGTTTGTAACGATTGTGGAGCTGATTTCCCTAGATGGCAAGGGCAATGTAATGCATGTGGGGCTTGGAACACAATAACAGAGGTACGTCTTGCTGCTTCCCCTCAAGTGGCAAGAAACGAAAGGTTAGTGGGCTATGCTGGTGCGGTAGAATCCACTGTACAAGTGTTGTCAGAAATTGATCTACAAGAAGTCCCTCGTTTTACAAGTGGCTTCAAAGAACTTGATAGAGTGTTAGGTGGCGGTGTCGTTCCTGGTGCGGCAATTTTGATTGGTGGTAGCCCAGGAGCAGGGAAATCCACATTGCTTTTGCAAACGATGTGCCGACTGTCTTCACAAATGCCGACGTTATATGTGACAGGAGAAGAGTCTCTCCAGCAAGTAGCAATGCGGGCTTCTCGTCTTGGTTTACCAAAAGACCACCTAAAAATGCTCTCTGAGACCAATGTAGACAAAATCTGTCAAGTTGCAGAGAAAGAGCAGCCTCGAATTATGGTTATCGATTCTATTCAGGTAATGCACGTTTCTGATGTTCAATCTTCCCCAGGCAGTGTTGCCCAAGTCCGGGAATCAGCCACAACGTTAACTCGTTATGCAAAACAGAATAATGTTGCGGTATTCATAGTTGGGCATGTGACAAAAGATGGGTCATTGGCTGGTCCAAAAGTGTTAGAGCACATTATTGATTGTTCTATTCTGTTTGATGGTGGAACGGACAGTCGTTTTCGAACATTGCGAAGTAACAAAAACCGTTTTGGCGCTATCAATGAACTTGGTGTGTTTGCTATGACGGGACAGGGGTTGAAAGAAGTCACTAACCCTTCAGCAATTTTTCTTTCTCGTGGTGAAGAAGAGACATCTGGTAGCTCGGTTATGGTTGTATGGGAAGGCACTCGCCCACTTCTCGTAGAGATACAAGCTTTAGTTGACTATTCCCAACAAGCAAACCCAAGAAGAGTCGCAGTCGGTTTAGACCAAAACCGACTGTCGTTGCTGCTTGCAGTGCTTCATAAACACGGTGGATTGCAGATGGCAGACCAAGATGTGTTTGTGAATGTTGTCGGAGGTGTAAAAGTGACAGAAACAAGTGCGGATTTAGCGTTGATAATGTCATTGTTGTCCAGTTTTAGAGATAGGCCATTGCCAAAAGATGTTGTGGTTTTTGGAGAAGTTGGGCTAGCTGGTGAAATTCGCCCTGTGCCAAGCGGGCAAGAAAGGTTAATGGAAGCTTTTAAACATGGATTTAAAAAAGCGATAGTTCCCTCCGCTAACATGCCTAAAGAAGGTATTGCAGGTATGCAGATTCACGGTGTGAAAAAATTATCTGAAGCAATAGATGCGTTTGACGAGATTTAGTGTTTAATAGAACACATGTGTCATAAAAGTGAATTCTCTGCTTTACAGCAAATAATTTCTAACCACAATTGGATCTACGTGGTAAGATGAGCCACTTTTTTTACAGAACCAACGCACGTTAGGGTATCAGTCCTGAGGGATTGTGGTATACTCTGCGCGCATTTTTATACCTTATTAACAGAGTAAGACAATGACTGATTTATCAAAATACAGAAATATTGGTATTTTCGCGCACGTTGATGCGGGTAAAACTACTACAACTGAGCGTATCCTTAAACTGACTGGTCAAATTCATAAGACTGGTGAAGTTCATGATGGCGAATCTACAACTGACTTCATGGATCAGGAAGCTGAACGTGGTATTACCATTCAGTCAGCGGCAGTAAGCTGTTTCTGGAACGATCACCGTCTAAACGTTATCGATACTCCTGGACACGTTGACTTCACAGTAGAAGTTTACCGTTCTCTTAAAGTACTTGATGGCGGCATCGGTGTGTTCTGTGGTTCTGGTGGTGTTGAACCACAATCAGAAACTAACTGGCGTTATGCTAACGAATCTGAAGTATCTCGTTTGATCTTCGTTAACAAACTGGACCGTATGGGTGCAGATTTCTTTAACGTTGTAGGCCAAGTTAAGAAAGTTCTAGGCGCTACGCCACTTGTAATGGTTCTACCTATCGGCCGCGAAGATGACTTCGTTGGTGTTGTAGACCTACTAACTCGCAAAGCATACGTTTGGGATGACACTGGTCTTCCTGAAAACTACGAAATTCAAGACATCCCAGCAGATATGGTTGATGACGTTGAAACGTACCGTGAAGAGCTAATCGAGACTGCTGTAGAGCAAGACGACGACCTAATGGAAGCGTACATGGAAGGTGAAGAACCTTCTATCGAAGATATCAAGCGTTGTATCCGTAAAGGTACTCGTGATCTTGCATTCTTCCCTACGTTCTGTGGTTCAGCATTTAAGAACAAGGGCGTTCAAATCGTTCTTGACGCTGTTGTTGACTACCTACCTTCTCCAACTGAAGTTGATCCTCAACCTCTTATGGATGAAGAAGGCGAAGAAACTGGCGATTACGCTATCGTTTCTGCAGACGAAACATTTAAAGCACTTGCATTCAAAATCATGGATGACCGCTTTGGTGCACTAACTTTCGTTCGTATTTACTCTGGTAAATTGAACAAAGGCGACACCATTCTTAACTCGTTCACTGGTAAGACAGAACGTGTTGGCCGTATGGTTGAGATGCAAGCAGATGACCGTAATGAACTAACTAGCGCACAAGCTGGTGATATCATCGCGATTGTTGGTATGAAGAACGTGCAAACTGGTCACACTCTTTGTGATCCTAAGCACCCAGTAACACTTGAGCCAATGGTTTTCCCAACTCCAGTAATCTCGATTGCTGTATCACCTAAAGATAAAGGTGGTTCTGAGAAAATGGGTATCGCAATTGGTAAAATGGTTGCAGAAGATCCTTCATTCCAAGTTGAGACAGACGAAGAGACTGGCGAAACTATCCTAAAAGGTATGGGTGAACTTCACCTAGACATTAAGGTAGACATTCTTAAGCGTACTTACGGCGTTGACTTAACAGTTGGTGCTCCTCAAGTTGCTTACCGTGAAACTATCACTCAAGCAATTGAAGATAGCTACACGCATAAGAAACAGTCTGGTGGTTCTGGTCAGTTCGGTAAAATTGACTACCGTATCAAACCAGGTGAAGCTGGTTCAGGCTTCTCGTTCAAATCAACAGTTGTTGGTGGTAACGTACCTAAAGAATTCTGGCCTGCAGTAGAAAAAGGCTTTGCTGGTATGATGGAAAACGGTGTTCTTGCTGGCTTCCCAACACTAGACGTTGAAGTAGAACTATTTGATGGTGGCTTCCACGCAGTGGATTCATCTGCAATCGCATTTGAAATTGCAGCGAAAGGCGCATTCCGTCAATCTATGCCTAAAGCTGGTGCGCAACTTCTTGAACCAATCATGAACGTTGACGTGTTTACTCCAGACGATCACGTTGGTGATGTTATCGGTGACCTTAACCGTCGTCGTGGCATGATCAAAGATCAGCAAGCTGGCGTTACTGGTGTTCGTATTAAAGCAGACGTTCCTCTTTCAGAAATGTTTGGTTATATCGGTCACCTACGTACAATTACTTCTGGTCGTGGTCAGTTCTCTATGGAGTTCGCTAACTATTCACCATGTCCGAATAGCGTTGCTGAAGCAGTAATTGCAAAAGTTAAAGAAGAAAAAGAGAAAGATAAGAAATAATTTCTTTTTTCTGAATTAACAAAAAACCCGAAAGTTTGCGCTTTCGGGTTTTTTTATTCGCTAAATTTAACGTTATTGCATATCAAGCCAAAGGCCTTCAACTTTTGTTCTTGCCCACTCAGTTTTACGTAAAAACTTTAAGCTAGATTTAATACTAGGGTCTTTTTTAAAACAATTTATGTTTACCATATGGCTCAATTCTTCCCAGCCATAATGTTCGACCAGATCAGTGAGCAGTTTTTCAAGTTTAACCCCATGAAGTGGGTTGTTGAGTTGAGTCATAATGTACCTATCAGATAATTTTGCCGTTATTATACGTTATATCTGCTATCGAAAGATAACTTGAAAAAGGAAATTGAACACTCAGAGGATATGGTGTTAGTTTGTAGAAGGTTTAACGTTGTTTTCAGTAGCGATGAATAGGGTTATTAGAGTGAGAAAAAAGACCTCATATCTTGCAATATAAGGTCATGAATAATAAAGAGCAAAGTTTATAGCCTTAATCTTCCCAAATAACGACCTTATCTTTTGGCCAGTTTACTCCTACATCATGGTATTTTTTTCTAACACATGACGTTTTATCTTTAACGTTGGAGTAAGAATACCATTCTCTATACTCCAAGGGTCTTTAATCATCAATACCCCTTTAATTTTCTCGTGCGATTCTAAGTCTTGGTTCATTCGCTTAATGACCCGTTCTGCACGCCTTTGGTATCGTTCTTTGTCAAAGTTGGGGAACTGATGAGGTACGGCTAGGAGAATAGGCGCTGGCATGCCTAAACCAACCAAGCACATCATTTCTACTCGGCTATATTCGTATAGTTTTTTCTCTATAGGGACAGGCGCGACAAACTTACCTTTCGCTGTTTTAAAGGTATCTTTCTTCCTTCCTTGAATAGAAAGGTAACCCTCGCTGTCGATAGAACCTATGTCTCCAGTATGTAGCCAGCCATCACTATCAAACGAAGATTCTGTTGCTTGGTCATTTTTATAGTAGCCAGAAAAAATCCCTTTGCTCCTGACCATAATTTCTTCGTCGGAAGCTATCTTCAGTTCAATGCCTGGGCCGCCATTACCCACCGTACCAATTTTATCAGCTCTGAATGGGTAGTTAAGCGTACTGTATGCGAAAGATTCCGTCATACCCCATGCCTCAGTGATATTAATGCCTACACTGTGATACCACTGAAGAAGTGCAGGAGATACAGGAGCAGAACCACAGCCTAAAACACGTCCCTGATCTAATCCAAGGCCCTCGATAATTTTCTTTTTGACGATTGAATTCACAAATGGGATTTTCAGTAAGAAATTTAGCTTCTTCTGAGGCATTTTATCTTGAATACGCTGTTGGAAGAGAGCCCATAAACGAGGCACTGAAATAAAGAGAGTCGGCCTTTGCATCTTTACATCCTCGATAAATGTATCCAATGACTCGGGAAAGGCAACTTGAACACCACCTGCTATTGATGCTCCAAAGATATAGACGCGTTCAGTGATATGCGCTAGTGGCAAGTAAGAGAATGCGCGATCGGTTTTGTTAATACTGAGATGGTCAACTAAACGTTGAGCAGACCAACTGAACGCGCCGTAGGTAAGCATCGCTCCCTTAGGCGTACCCGATGTGCCAGAGGTATAAACAAGTGACATAAGTTTATCATCATAATGTTTAGGGCGTTCTTCACTCGGCAAATGTTGGTCTATTAAGCTACCAAAATCGAGGTTGCATTTTGGTGTATTTTCATAAGGTAAAGATATCGTTAAAAGCTCAGGTCTACCATTGATAACTGATTCCACGGCGGTAGGGTTATCTAACTTACCGATGAAAGCAGCTTTGCTTTCACTGTGATTGATACAGTAGTCAATGGTATCTGCTCCGGCGGTAGGGAAAATTGGAACACTTACAAAGTCGCCCATCATTATTGCTAGGTCAGTTATAAACCATTCCGCACAGTTTTTAGATATCAAAGCCACTTTATCACCTGGTTGCAGCCCTTGTTCTCTGAGTGCGGTAACAAGCTTAAGTGCCATCTGGGCAACCTGAGAATAGGTATAGGTAACAAACTGTCGGTTAATAATTTGCTTAAGGTATATCTCGTCTGGTCTAGAGTCTGCCCACTTAAGTATTAACTCATTTGGCGGTGGCAAAGAGCAGACAGGCATGTCTTTTGCTCGGCTATGGTCTATAGAAGAATCTACAGCTGCATGTGTTGTTAGGCTCATATTTTCACGTTCTCATTGTTATCATTTTGCTACTTAATTGTAACATATCGATAACATAATGATAGTTTTTAAACTAGCGTTTGAATAGCACTATAGTCGTAGATATTGAAGTTAGAACACTAAAAACCCTTAACCTTAATAATGTATGTGTCAATAGTATGGTCTACCATAATATTGTGGGGTTGATTCCATATTTGATGTTTAAATAAAATAAGAGAGTACACAACAATATATTTGATATTTGTTGATTGACAAGTCCTGCAGGTAAGCTACGTTTAAAATACCAAGGTAGTAAAGTGATCTTAGTTCAGGAAAGTAAGAAAAAAACCGTCTCAATAATGAGAATGAATAAATATTTTTCGTTTGTGAACAAGATCACGAAATAAGCTAGAAATGTGTCTAGTTTCTGAGACTATAAGCTCTACAAATAGTAGGGGTACTTTATATAAAGAAAAACTATGCTAGGTTGTGCATTCGAATTTATAATTTAAACCTAATTGATTGATTGTTAGGACTTATTTTGAAATCTACAAAAAAGGTAGCAACATTATTGAGTGATATTGTTATTTGGGGTTTGATTCATTATCAGTTAATAAAAAGTCATATTTTTCAATTAGTTTAATTTTTTTGGATAGGTTATCTTGTTTAATAATAGGTAAATAAATATATTTCTCATTTGAATTTTATTTATTAATTAGCTCAATTTAATGATCTGAAAGCTAGGTATATTGTATGACCAATAATCGCCTAAATAAAGCGATATTACGGTTTTACAGGATGTCATTCTTAAACGGTGTGATATTCTCAAAGTTGTTTTAGGGGATCTTTTTGCTAGCTAAATGTTCACATCCCCAACGGACAATTATTTACAACCTAAATGCATGCTTTGATTTTGGTGATTAAAGCAATGTAATAATGATTAGATATGATGTGGAGTCTATTATGTTTCTTTCAACTTATGTAAAAGTACAAAGCTTGTTAACAGAGTTTAAAAATGATGAGCGTGGTGTAACTGCGATTGAATATGCGGTAGTAGCAGTTGCGGTAGCCACGGTTGTTGCTGTTGTATTTGGTTCAGGGACGGAAGGACCTCTATTCGATGTAATAGATGGGTTACTTGGTGATGTAGCAGCTATATTTGATTAAGCACCAGCGACGTAAATCGAATTTATTTCTTTTTCGGTTCTGTTTTTTGTAATCGATAGAGTAGAGAAGTAAGGATTGTTGCTGTGACTGTAATCAATGTGATTGTCACAATTGCAACGGTGATTCTTGTCTATGTGGCGCTAAGTGATATCCGTTCTAGAAAAATCTCGAATACAGCGTCGGGTTTGCTATTTGTAAATTCGATGCTGTACTGCGGACTGCTTGGTTATTGGACGCAATTACTTGTTGTTATTCCGGTTTTTATATTTGGTTTTCTGCTATGGCAGATTGGTATTTGGGGGCCGGAGATGCTAAGTTATTAGCTGCAATTGTTCCAATGATTCAGCTAAACCACCTAGCTTCTGTTTTATTATTGATAGCTTGTTTCGGTGGTATCTTGGCAATTGTTATGTGGGTTCTTTCACGGTTAACGACGAGAAACACTTATAAGCATGTCCCATATGGTGTGCCAATTTCGATAGGTTGTTGGTTAGGGGTAATAGCTTCAATCCCTTAGGGGGATAAAAATGAATTTTAAAATATTGATACCTGTAGCACTTATCGCTATTGGTGCCGGGCTCTATGGTTTATCAGGCAGTTTAATAAACCAAGATGTAGAGCAGACAGTGGTCGAGGCTATTGAAGACGTCAATATGATCACTATCTGGAAAACCAAGCAAGATATCAAGCAAGGAGATATGGTCACTCGAGAGCAGTTTTATGTTGAGCGAGTACCAGAATCTGAAGCAAATCAAAACGGCATTGTTGATGATGTCGAAATCGAGTTTGTACGTGGCGCTATCGCCTCAAAAGATATGAGTGCAGACGTTTGGGTGACTCAACTCGATCTTGTGCGACCTGAGCAAGATGGTTATATCGATTTAATAATAAAAGATAATATGGTGCCTTACGGTGTTAAGGTTGATTCAGACACGATCATCGGCGGTGTTATCACTCACGGTAGCCTAATTGATGTTGTCGCTCTCTCCTCTATTAACCAGAACTTAGCGTCAAGCGACAAAGTCCAACCCATTCAAACTGTCTTCCTATCGCCTATTCTTATTGCGGTCAAAGTATTAAAAGTAGAACAAAGTGTGCTCAATGATGATACGCAAGTCAGTCTGGTGTTAGAACTGACACGCAAACAGTTAGCTAAGTTGGTTATAGCAAAAAAAATATCACAGTTAGAATATCATAAGTCAGTGGGTGCGGAGCAAGCAGAGTTACTCCAAGCCAATTCAGGCGATATCTTACCCAGCTATCAAGCGATTAAAGAGTTTCGTGCTGGTGACGTACATATAAAATAATGAAAGGTATAGTGGTATGGATAGTCGTAGGTTGTGCCAGTGGTTAGTATGTGTCGCATGTCTTTTTAGTTTTTCTGTCTTTGGCGCACGTATTGTTAATTTGTCTGAAGGGGATGCGCAAACCGTTACGGTTAATGACGAAATCGGATCAGTGTTTATTTCAAATCCCGAAGTTGCTGACTATCAGGTAATAGACAAAACCAAAGTGGTTTTCTTTGGTAAAAAAATTGGCAACGCATCGCTGATTATATTTGATGAAGATGGAAAAACGCTGGTTTCCAGAATACTTGTTGTCAATAAAAGCATGGTACATGTACAGCAGCAGATACAACTTCGCTACCCTGACGTCGACGTGAATATATATAACCTGGGTGATCAGGCAGTGTTAAGTGGCCTAGTATCCAGCGATCAAGAGAAAGAAGATATTTATAATCTTGTTGGCGAGTTGCTGGCCAAAGATGCGGAGATTACAACAGTAGAGTGGGATTTAGGTGATAACCAGTACGAAATGGACTTCATGCGAAAATACCGTTTCCCAGGCTTGGTTAATAATATCGAAGTGGCAATAACAAAACAGGTGAACGTTAAGTTATCCATTGCTGAGGTCTCTCACTCGTTTATGGAAGAGTTTGGTATTCAACTTGGCAGCAGTGGACAATCTGCTGGTGTATTTGTTGATTATCTAACCAATTTTAGTGCAGACGACATTATCTCGGTCATTACCGCTATTGGTGATGATAACGTAGGGCAGATACTGGCAGAGCCAAATTTGTCAGTAATATCCGGTGAAACCGCTAGCTTTTTAGCCGGTGGTGAACTGCCGGTTGTCACTTATGTTGATGGTGCAACGAGCGTAGAGTACAAGGAGTATGGTGTTAGACTTGAACTCATGGCTAAAGTATTAAGAGACGATAAAATTAAGCTCTCTCTTATGCCAGAAGTCAGCGCTTTAGACGAAGTTTTCTACAGCGATGATACTTATAATGTACCAGCGCTTAGAACTCGCCGGGCAAGAACGACAGTAGAGCTTGGCGATGGTCAAAGCTTTGTACTGGCAGGGTTACTTAATTCTGAAGATACCGAATCACTCAGACGTATCCCCTATATTGGGGACATACCTATTCTTGGTGCACTCTTCCGTCACACTGAAACAACTCGGACGAAAACTGAGCTACTCATTATCGCGACCGTCAACCTAGTTCAACCAATTCATGCCTCTCAGGTTCAAATACCTACAATGGAGAAAACCTCCAATTTGCATCGCTTTTTTGGTATAGAAGGGAGTTATAAAAAAGCAGATGAAAAATGGGCTAACGAGATACTCGCGGCTGGAGGGTTCAAACAATGAAGCCACTAAAACACATCAAACCTTTGACTATTATTTTTTCTGCGTTAGTCCTGAGTGCCTGTGTCGATAAAATCGCTGAACGAAATGGGGTTCAATTACAAGTAGTACCCATCACTTATTCACTCGATCTTAGTGTGAAGAAAGAGAAAAACGACGCAGCATGGCGAGAGCTTGATCAATATGTTGAAAATAACTGGGAAAAGATAGTGAGCCAACAGCTGACGTTTACTTGGTATTCAGATACAGGTAAAAAACTAGCTGAGGACTATCAAAAGCACCTGCTTTCCAAAGGGATAAACAGAAATCAAATAACCCTATCTCAAGGGATTCTTCAGGAAGACATGACCAAAGATCTGAAATTTGAAATTATTGTCAATAAGGTGTTTTCAGAAGTTTGTGGTTACGAGAAAAGTGGTACTTTTGACAACTCTGTAGGTGGTTGTTACGCGGAAAGTGCACGGTGGCAGTCAATGGTCAATCCAGAAAAAATGCTCACAGACAATATCAATAAATAGGATGAGTAAGAATGTTTGATTTAGTTGATATTCTTAAGAAAGACAGCGTAAGCGGAGACGATAGTCCGAAAAATGAAATAACATCGGTGCTCTTTTATCAGACTAATAAATGTCAAGTTTTGGTAAAAGAAGCGTATCGTTTTGAAGGGTTAGTCACTCCTGCAATTGTTCAAAATAACGATGAAAATATTAAAGAGCATGTTAGAAACGAAAGTATCGAAATTGTTATCGTTGAATTAAATGAAAGTAGAAATATTAGTCAGGATGCGGAGAGGATAAGCCATCTTCTTCCAAATGATGCCTCGGTAATTGTTATTGGCAGTGAAGACGCTATTTCCACAATACGAAATTTAAAGGGGATGGGTTTTTACTATCTGTTTTGGCCTATTACCAAGCATGAACTGATAGAGTTTGTTCTGAGTGTGCATGAGAACAGAAATAGAAATAAGGGCTTGGGTAAAAAACGTAAAGCGAAGCAGATAAGCGTGATCGGCTCAAAAGGAGGGGTTGGCACAACGTTAATATGTACAGAAATTGCCCATCTACTGTCTGATGATAAGAAGTCCTCGTGTGTACTGGTTGATAATGATTATCAAGGGGGGAATGTCGACATAATGCTCGGGATGGAAAAATTTGAAAAACGTCAAATTAGGCCGGGTGCGTTTGCGACCACATTAGACAATACCTCCGCTCAAGGCATGCTGGTTAAGTATAATAAGTTACTATCAGTCCTTTCACTTACATCTACATCGCTCTCTAACTCAGAGATAAAAGAATATACAAAAACGGTTGTAGAGCACATTGCAGCAGACAGTAACTTTATTATCGATGACCTTTCTTCTATTGCTAGGCAAAATTTCAATAAAGAGGAAGTTGTTGAGCTTTCGGATAGTGTCATTCTTGTATTAGAGCCAACGGTCTCTTCTTTAAGGGATGCAGCAAGAATCAAACAACAGTTAGAAGATGAAAACCAAGAAAGCAATATGCGTATGTTTATCGTTCTTAATTATTGTGTTCCAACGTCATCGGCAACGGTAACATTACAAGAGGTAGAAAAATTTCTTCGAACCGACGTTGACGTAGTCATACCTTTTGTTAAACGGTTAGATTCATACATATTAGAGCGTAAAAGAATTTCGAAAATAGGTGGTAAGACAGAAAAAGCGTTGCGTAAACTAGTTGCACTCATTGTGGGTGAAGATGAAAAAAGGGTTTTTCATTGTTTTTTCGTAGGAAATAACGGATGAGTGAAACTAAAGAGATTTATGTAAACATACGAAGACAGATTTATGACGCTCTAGATCCAGAAGCAATAAATCGGTTGACGGACGACCAACTAGCTCAGCAGTTGTCAAAAGCGGTTGACATGCTTGTTGAAAAAGATGCCCTCCAAGTCCCTTTAGTACTACGCAATGAGTTTGTAAAAAGTTTAGTTGATGAGTTGCATGGTCTTGGACCGCTGCAGCCTTTGATGGAAGACGATTCTATCACGGATATTATGATCAATGGACATGAGCATGTGTTTATTGAAAGAGGAGGGCTTGTCGAGAAAGTCGCTGTTAATTTTGTCGATGAAGCTCAAGTTTTGGAAATAGCGAAACGTATAGCGGGTAGGGTTGGACGACGTGTCGATGATTCTTCACCTTTGTGTGATGCAAGGTTAGCTGACGGTAGTCGCGTAAATATTGTAATTCCTCCTATCGCGTTGGATGGCACTTCTATTTCCATTCGTAAGTTTAAAAAGCAAGCGATCGATTTTTCTCAATTGGTTGGTTTTGGAGCAATGAGCCCTGAAATGGCTCAAATCTTGATGATTGCAGCAAGGTGCAGACTTAATATTTTGATTTCTGGTGGTACTGGTTCAGGAAAGACCACCATGCTGAATGCCTTGTCTCAATTTATCTCAGAAAAAGAACGGATTGTTACCATAGAGGATGCCGCAGAATTAAAACTACAGCAACCACACGTTGTTCGGCTAGAAACACGCACTGCTGGTATTGAGAATACCGGTGCTATCCATCAACGCGATCTTGTCATCAACGCACTGCGTATGCGGCCAGATAGAATTATCGTTGGTGAGTGTCGCGGTAGCGAAGCATTTGAAATGTTGCAAGCAATGAATACCGGACATGATGGTTCAATGTCTACACTACACGCCAACACACCACGAGATGCGCTAGCTCGTGTCGAATCAATGGTGATGATGGCAACTGCAAACCTACCTTTAGAAGCAATAAGAAGAACGATAGTCAGCGCAGTTGATCTTATTATTCAAATTAGTCGTCTACATGATGGTAGCCGGAAAGTGATGAGTATTACTGAGGTGGTGGGCTTAGAAGGCTCTAGTGTCGTTATGGAAGAGATTTTTCAGTTTAGACCAGGGCACGGAGACATTAATGCAGAAAAAGTACAAGGGAATTTTGTTACGGCAGGCTTGATGAAACGCTCTGTCTTAGTGGAAAAAGCGCGCTTCTTTGGTCTAGATGAACAGTTAGACGTCCTGTTTCAGAGTAATAGGAGGCGATAGTGCTGTATCTTTTTTTAGTTATTTTGGGCGTTGTACTTATCATTTTTTCGGTAGCAGCGGACAGAAAAAAACATAATTATTTGGAAGAGTACAACAAAACCGTTCATGTTTATTCACTCAGTGGTGATGACGAAGCGGTGGACTTTAATACCTTATCGGATAGAACTTTTTGGCAGTCTCTGCAGGATAGGTTTAGTAATCTAAAAAAACAGATTGGTGCTTTTGCTGTTATTAAAATAATGGTGCTTGTTGTTCTATTACTCATTGCGGGCAATGAGATTAATCAGCGGTTTTTACGTGTCAACCTCATCTATGTCGAAGTATTGACCGTTATTGCAGGATTGATAGTGGGTTATTTATGGTTACAAAAAGAGAAAGAACGCAGTTTGAAGAAGCTTTTCCTGATGCGTTGAATATATTAGCCAGTGCGGTTTCTTCTGGGGAGAGTATTATGCACGCCATCATGTATGTGGGTAAAAACCTAGATGGTGATGTGGGTGCCGAGTTTAAAGTGATGGGAGATCGCCTACAGATGGGGGAAGCCCCCGACGATGTGTTTAGAAAATCTTGTAAACGCTTTCCTTATCCTTCGTTCTACTTTTTTGTTATTACCCTTCGAGCGAATATGCATCGTGGGGGACAACTTAAAGATGTCATCACTCGGTTAAATCGACTTATGTTCGATGCCCGAGCAATCGATAAAAAGAAATTCGCGCTTACCGCAGAAGCGCGTGCGTCAGCCAAAATTGTCGCAGCTATTCCTTTTCTATTTCTGTTGTTAATGCAGTATATCAGCCCTTTAAATTATGAGTTTATTATGTTCAGTGAAGAGGGAAAACCCATTTTGTACTATGTCCTGATTAGTGAAACTATCGGTATGATTATTATATCTATGCTGCTTCGAAGTGTGAGATAAGATGGAACTTTTAGAGAGCAAACAAATTTATACTGTACTATCCCTTTGGTTTTTAGTGGTGGGGGTGGCTACCGTTGCCTATGTTTTGTATGAACAGATAAGAAGGAAAAACCAGCTTAGTAAGTTCGGTTTGTCCGAACACGAGCACAACAAAGAGAAAAGGAAGCAAAATCTAGAGTCAATCGGCAAAAAAATATCTAAACTTGTCGCGGCATCAGACAATGAAATTGCCGACAAATTTATCGCGTCAGGCATATATAATACAAAATTTGCTTATCTATTTGTTCCTCTCAAATACTTGTTATTAGTTGTAGGTGTTGCACTAGCCGTAACGCTTGGAATGCATTTAGAGTTGGAATTGCAACAGTATCTCGTCTGGGCTCTCATGTGGGGGTTTTCATCATCATAGTGCCTGATGCCTATTTAGCCTTTCGCGCTAATGGCATAAAAAGAAAGCTATCCAGTCAATTACCTTACCTTCTCGATATGATGGGCGTATGTGTTCAAACCGGCATGACTATTGAGTCATCCATGACTTATTTAGCTCAAGAGATGATAGGGTTTGACGTGGATATGGCGCACATGCTTAAGCGTACCAATGAAAGAGCCCATATGGTGGGGTTAGAGCAGGCAATAGAAGAGCTTTATATTCGAGTACCAACTCCTGAATTTCGGAGTTTTGTTATGACATTAAGTCAAAGCCTTAGATATGGGTCATCTATATATGAGACATTGACTCGGCTGGCCATGGATATCAGGGAAATACAGATACTCGGCCTCGAAGAAAAGATTGGCAAGCTATCTGCTAAAATGTCTATCCCACTGATTGTTTTCATCATGTTCCCGATAGTAATACTCACCGCAGCACCTGGCGTAATGAGGATGATGTAATTGCGTAATTTACCTTTTAAATGGCTTATTTTTGTTGTTTTACTTAGTGGGTGTGCAGCCAACGGTAATCTTTCAAAAGAAGAGTTGGCAGAGCAAGCGACGTTTGAATCTCGAGAGAAGATGATCATCAGTGCCGGCAATCAAGAGCGTTTGGTTGAGTTTTATAAGAATGAATTGGCGCGAGAAGAGAGCAGTGAGATAAAGATAAAACTGATAGATGCTTATATTCAAAATGGGAATACGGAACTTGCTTCGTTTCATCTTGGAACGATAGATGTAACGGATGACAATGTGGCTAAAGTGGTGTTTTTAAGAGCCAAGGTTTACCTAGAAGAGGGCTTAGTTGATAAGGCCTATGCCAACTGCCAAACCGCTTTGTCACAACGTGATAAATACCCAGAAGCAGAAAACTTGATGGGATTGATTCTTGCGGAGAAAGGTGAATTTGACAAAGCTAGGGAATATTTTCTATTAGCTAGACGCCATTACCATGACGATATCACTATCAGCAATAATCTCGCGGTTTTAGACCTTATTCATGGCAATTATGACGCGGTGATTAAGCGTTTGGACCCTATTTATGTTGCCGGGAACGCGGATAGGAAAATTCAATCAAATCTCATCTTTGCCTTAACGAAAAAAGGGCAGTACAAGCAAGTAGAAACTATACTGAAGAAACAAGGATACAAGGAACAACAGATACAGGCCATTTTTATCGCACTTAGAGAAGCGAACAGTCACCTTGCTCGTCTAGCCACTACTGAAAGCCTTACCACGGATTTAGATCCCTTAACAAAAAAACGGATCAAAGTGGTGAAAGGAGAGGAGTATGATTAGAAAAACCAAAAATAAGCAGACTGGTGTCGTCGCGATAGAGTTTTCTATCGGCTTTGGCGCTTTTTTGCTCATGATGGCGGCATGGATGGAAATTAGCTATATGGGATATATTTCCGCTATGGGTGATTTAGCTATATCTGAAGCTGCGAGAACGTCGAAAAAAGAAACGACGAACTATATCGACACGTTTAAGGCGACACTTACGGCTAGTGATAGTGTTTGGAGTAAATTTGTTGATACTTCTAAGATACGGGCGAGTGTGCAATACGCTAAAAGTTTGGATGATTTATATGGAATAGAAAATACCTGTTTACCAGCTTCTAGCGGCAGTGTAACAACATGTGGTACTGAATCGGATAGTGCAATAGCAATCTATTATGTCGATTATGAATTCGATAGTATTTTCACGGTTTTTTTCGATACCAAAACCATATTTAGTCGCGAGATAATTGTAATACAAGAGTATGAAAGAGATAAGTTCCAGATTTAGATCTAAGCAGCGGGGAACCTTTGCCATAGAAATGTCTATTGTTTCTATGGCTTTTGTGATGATGCTAATGTTTGCAGGAGACCTAGTAGCAAAAATATCGATGAAAGGTAAATTAGACCGCTTGTCTTTTTCTGCCGCCAGTGTGGCAAAGGAGCGTACACAGCTGTATAGCGAAGACTATAAGATGTCGAATCAACAACTTAATGATATTTATGATGTGATGGCAAAATCTCTCAAGAGAACTTATACCAATTACAGTCAAGCTGATTTCGGTATGTTGTATGAAGAGCAGACTTATTCTACAAGTGGAGTAACGAACGCTTTGGTTACGTGGAATTCAACGGGTGGAATCACCTGTAGTGTTTCTGAGAATTTATCTCAAATTGAAAGTAATCTCGCCGTTACCACTAGTTGGGGGCGAAAAAGTACCTTATATCGAGTGACGCTGTGTTATGAAACAGAAAACTGGTTAATTGGTTTTGCTTTAGGGAGCGGATTTACTCGGGTAACCTCTAGTTCCGTTATATTAGGTAGGTAAAATATGCGCCCAATACGAAGACAGAAAGGTGCTGCTGCGTTGATGTTTATATTGGTATTGGTACCTATGTTGGGTTTTTTACCATAGGCACCGATGCCGCCTTGATGATGCAAAATGGTGCGCGCCTTAACGACGCTTTGGAAGCTGCAAGCCTTGCGGTAGCAGCGGCTAATGATCCGAATGATGACAACGATGATGGTGTGGATGATGGCAAATTTGGAATTGGTAGTAATTTTAATCAAACATTAGCCAAAGCCTATATTTCAGAATATATGCATAAGGATTTGAAGAATATTTCGTCGGTAAAAATTGCCAAGTTGAATTGTGAAGATATTCCAGAGTGTGTAACGGGAATCGAAAATGGTGAACCTCGATTCTTTGAGTATCAAGTAACCGCAACAACGAATCACGACGTGGTATTTGGTACAGAATATACTAATGTAAATAATTACGATGTTAATTCGAATGGTAAATCTCGTAAGTATCAAAATCATGCGGTGGATATTGTTTTTGTCTCCGACTTTTCTGGGTCTATGGATAACACGTGGGGAGGAGGAACAAAGAAAAAATATTTGGATCTAGTGGACGTGATTGACAAAGTAACGGTAGAGCTAGCTAAGTTTAACGGCTTAGTTAATATGGATGACAATACGGTGGGCTATGTTGGCTTTAACAGTTTGTCCCGGAAATTTCATTCATCTATAGAGCTATCATCGAGTCAATATATTTATTTTGGTAATAATAGACGTTGGATTTACAGAGGTACAACCGTCATTGAAATGTGTGAATATAATCAACTTTATGGGAATGATTGGAGTAAAGCGGTTAATAACATATTTGTTGAAAAAGCATGTAATTCAACAAAGAAACGAATAGTTTTAGATAAAGATTATAATAGTGACGGAGATGATGCCTATTTTTATGATGTTGACTTAACCTCCGATTTCACCAGTTTTAATAATACGATCTCAGCCTTCTATCCTGACTCAGGTACCGCGTCCTACCAAGGTTTGATTCGAGGTGCTCAGATCGTAGCAAAAGGCGATAATCCACGTAGATTAATAATATTGCTATCCGATGGTAATGATAATAGCTCGTCTACAACTACAAGTTTAGTGAACGCAGGTATGTGTTCTACTATCCGAAATACG
This sequence comes from Vibrio algarum, assembly GCF_028204155.1. Classification (NCBI taxonomy): domain Bacteria; kingdom Pseudomonadati; phylum Pseudomonadota; class Gammaproteobacteria; order Vibrionales; family Vibrionaceae; genus Vibrio; species Vibrio algarum. Next base: position 1,106,427 of record NZ_JAQLOI010000001.1, read on the forward strand.
CTCGATACAAAAATAACCTCCGCCGGCGATGATGTAACGTCTAAAATTGCAGTTATTGGTTTTGATTATGAAGTCAATAATAATACGGCGCTTCAGACATGCGCTGGTAGTGCAAACGTATTTAAAGCTGAAAATACTGACGATATATTAAATAAAATTTTAGAGTTAATTAGTGAAGAAATTGGACATTTAAAATAACTAGGATTAATTGGACAAAAAATGGAAGTGCATATGTATAAAAAAGAAAAGTACCATCGTAGCTTGTCTAGTTATGGCAGCAGGAATGCTATTCACGAGTGTTTTACATGCGAGCGAGCAGATGAATCAGGAGATTAAGTATTTTTGTTCTAAATCAGATGTTAATACAGAGCAAACGATTTCAATAGGTCAAAGTCGGCAGGTTAATCTTAATAGTGGCTCATTCTACTTGGTTGAATCAAAAAGTGATTTTCAAGTGACATTAGATATGATTTCTAACGAATTGATTGGTATCGGCATCGACCCAGACTGCGCAGAATACCTGATGACACACAGTCGCCTGCAAGGTTACGAGCAAGGTAATGTAATGGCTCGCGTTTACTTTGATTTTGATAAGTTTAATCTTACGGATGAATCAAAATATATACTAGGTGTTGTAGCCAATGTGGTTGAGAAAAATCCATCAGAACTTATCGTAGAAGGACATACCGATAATACAGGCTCAAAAGATTATAACTTTGCTCTTGGGTTAAAGCGTTCAGAAGCCGCACAAAATTATTTGCTTAGCCGTGGTGCTGATGGGGATAACTTCCTTATGGTTTCAAAAGGGGAAGGTGAACCTATTGCCAGTAATAGTACGTCAGATGGACGAGCTAAAAACCGTCGCGTAGATATTGTTGATGAGTCTCCAATAAACTAAATACGGATTAAAGTATGAAAACGCAGCTTAGATAGCTGCGTTTTTTTATAAAAAAATACAGGATAATTAGCTCTGTAAAGTCTCTTATCGAGAATTGGCATCTGTATTCATGCTGCTCAGTCATTTAATGACCAAATCTTTTTAAAAGTATATACAGCGTGCATATTAAGAGAGAAAACAACCAGTTTAGAAACAAAAAAGGCGAACCCAAAGGTTCGCCAAAAACGTAGAGAAATTTTCTATATTGGTTGCTTATAAGCTACTTGTAATACAGTTTTCGTCTGCATCAAATAGGTGAACATCGGATGCTGCGCAGCTTAAAGCAATTTGTTGGAAGCTCTTCACTTCTTGGTCGCCAGGTAGATGAACTTTAAATCCGTCTGTACCCGATGACTGGCCAAACATATAAGTACTGTTACCAAGGCGCTCTACCACTTCACTTTGGAACATTATTTTGATGTCTGCTTCTTCATTGATAAGTAGGTGCTCTGGGCGAATACCAAAGGTAATTTCATCGCCAACAGAAAGTTGTTTTTTGTTGAATGGGACTACAAAAACAGAGTCATCTTTTGCTTTCAACGTAATGTTGTCAGCCGTTACTTCGGTTACCGTCGTTGGCACAAAGTTCATTTTAGGAGAGCCAATGAAACCTGCAACAAATAGATTACCAGGGCGGTGGTATAGATCGAGTGGGGAACCAACTTGTTCAATTCGGCCGTCGCGTAACACCACTATTTTGTCTGCTAGGGTCATCGCTTCTACTTGGTCATGCGTTACGTAGACCATCGTATTTTCAAGCTCTTGGTGCAGTTTAGCTATTTGTAAGCGCATTTCTACGCGCAGTTCAGCATCAAGGTTAGAAAGTGGTTCATCAAATAGGAATACTTTCGGATCGCGAACAATAGCACGGCCAATAGCAACACGTTGACGCTGACCACCAGATAGCTCTTTTGGTTTACGCTTGCGGAGATGGTCAAGTTGAAGAGTTTTAGCTGCAATGTCTACTTGTTTTTCAATTTGCTCTTTTGGTACACCGTTCATTTTAAGACCGAAGCCCATGTTATCTTCAACGGTCATATGCGGATAAAGTGCGTATGATTGGAATACCATTGCGACGCCACGTTCAGCCGGGTCAACATCATTGACTAGAACGTTGTCAATGTTGATTTCACCTTCAGTAATCTCTTCTAATCCTGCTATTAGGCGTAGTAGGGTTGACTTACCGCAACCTGATGGTCCAACAAATACAACAAACTCACCATTTTCTATTTCTAAGTCGATACCATGGATTGTTTGCACGTCACCAAAACGTTTAATGACTTTTTTTAGCGTAATGTCTGCCATTACTGACTCCTTTGCTACAGCTCGGCTGAATTTCTATTTGCATGAATTTTGCAATTCGTACTTTCGTTTGTATAAAACATACTCGTTTTGGCAGAATTTGTTAGTAATGAAATTTGAATAGTTGATCTTAGTCATATTTCTCACACGAATTTAAGCTATTTTTGTGGAAACGTTTACAAAACGACATCTTGGTTGTGCAAAATTCCGTCCTTAGATCTATTATAAATTGGTAAGCGGTCGTGCTTAATAGCTATGAGTCCCCATTCGAAGGTTTTTAACTGAGCAATCGAACATGGCAAATGCACGACATAATTAGTGGGAGTGTCGGACAAATGGAGCCTTCAGTGAAAACGATCTACCCAGAGAACCGTATGCCTTCGGTAAGCAAGAAAAGGCGAATCAGTTCGAAGCTATCCCCGTGGTTGTTCCTCGCACCCGGATTGATAGTTTTCTTGATATATGTGGTTTACCCGATCCTTAGCAGTATATGGTTGAGTTTCTACGAATGGGATGGACTTGGTGAGAAAGTTTGGGTTGGTTTATCCAACTACCAAGAATTATTCAATTCAGAAGCATTCTATACCGCGCTAAAGAACAATGTGCTGTGGTTAATTTTCTTCATGTTAGCCCCACCGATTGGAATGGCGATAGCCCTGTTTTTGAACCAGCAAGTGAGAGGTATTCGTGTTGTTAAATCACTTTTCTTCTTCCCATTTGTAATCTCACAAGTTGTTGTGGGTCTGGTTTTTTCTTGGTTCTATGATCCTAACTTTGGCCTACTAAATATTGCCTTTGGTTGGTTTGGTATGGAGCCTATTTCGATTCTAGCAGATGAAGATTTAGTGACCTACGGTATTATTGCAGCAGGTTTATGGCCGCAAATATCTTACTGTATGATTCTTTACCTCACAGGCTTAAATAACTTAGATCCAGAGCAACTTGAAGCGGCTCGTCTTGACGGCGCTAAGAGATTTAAGATGCTTTGGTATGTGGTTATCCCTCAACTGAGACCGGCTACCTTCATCGCTATTGTTGTGACCGTTATCGGTGCACTACGTTCATTTGACCTTGTTGCTGTAATGACAACCGGTGGTCCGTGGGGCAGTTCGACGGTTCTAGCTTACTTAATGTATGAAGAGTCAATCTTTAACTACCGCATGGGTTACGGTGCTTCCGTTGCTGTAATGCTGTTCTTAATCATGGATATCTATATCGCTTACTTCTTGTGGCGTATGTTGAGGAGTGAAAAATAATGTTTCCGAAACCGATAGAAAAATCAGGACGCTTTGTCAATATAAGTTATCGAGTAGCACTGCCTATATCTCTAATGCTATGGCTTTTACCACTTGCTGCGGTAATGATGACCTCAATACGTTCTCTAGAGGATATAAATACCGGTAACTACTGGGGTATGCCAACAGATATCCAGTTTATCGCCAACTATTCTCAAGTATTTACACAAACGCCTATGGGGCAGTATCTAATCAATAGCTTATTGATTACGTTACCTGCTGTTGCTGGTGCCGTTGCACTTTCAACATTAGCTGGATTTGCGTTGGCAAAGTATAAATTTAAAGCAAGTATCTGGATTTTTGCGCTATTTATCGCCGGTAACTTCGTACCATTCCAGATCCTTATGATTCCTGTACGTGATTTAACCATTGCCTTTGGAATATACGATACTCACTGGGCGCTGATATTCTTCCATATCGCCTTCCAGTCAGGTTTTTGTACTCTATTTATGCGTAACTTCATTGTTGGTATACCCGACGCCCTCATTGAAGCTGCACGCGTTGAAGGTGTAAACGAATGGAAGATCTTCTGGCATGTTGTTTTACCATTAGTTCGACCAGCGTTAGCAGCACTTTCAGTATTAGTCTTTACCTTTATCTGGAATGATTTCTTCTGGGCATTGGTGCTAGTACAAAGTGATGAAGTTCGTCCAGTAACTGCAGGCCTTAGTGCTCTGAAAGGACAGTGGACGGCATCATGGCAATTTGTATCTGCTGGTGCAGTAGTAGCGGCCGTACCTCCCGTTATATTGTTCTTTACCATGCAACGCCACTTTATTGCCGGATTAACCTTAGGTGCTACCAAAGGGTAACTGAAAAATGCTGTTTTGCAGGTTTGCTTGCAAGGCAGCATTATTAGTTAAAGTACCAGATTGAGATGTAGTTCAATGAACGATTGTTCTGAGTAACGTAATCTAAATCAATCCCTTAACAAAATTGAGAAATAAGCTAAAACTATAATTAGTCATCGGACCACCCTAAGCTACGGCTTAAATAAAAAGGACCTCAATAATGAAATATGTGAAACATATTGCTACCTCTGCAATGCTGACTGCCACCCTATCAGCAACAGCTTTTGCAGGCGAACTAGTCATCAACTCTGACCAGGCCGACCCTGCTCCTAAAGCTGCTTGGGCTGAAATAATCAAGCTTTTTGAAGCTGAAAACCCTGATATCACGATCAAATACAACCTTTACGATAAAGAAGCGTATAAAACTACGATTCGTAACTGGCTAGTAACTTCTCCACCGGATGTAGTTTACTGGTACGCTGGTAATCGTATGAAAACTTTTGTTGATCGCGGCTTAATTGAAGACGTTAGTGACATTTGGCAAGAGCAAGGCATGATGCAAGATTTTAAATCTGCTGCTCCAGCAATGACAGTGAATGGTAAGCAATACGGTGTACCTTACACATACTACCAATGGGGTGTTTACTACCGTAAAGATATCTTTGCACAGTATGGCATCACTGAGCCAAAAACATTTGATGAGTTGAAAGCGGCGGCTGCAACACTTAAGAAAAACGAAGTTGCACCATTTGCTATCGGTACTAAGTACCTATGGACTGCTGCAGGTTGGTTTGATTACCTCAATTTGCGTACTAACGGCCTAGACTTCCACATTCAATTGATGGACGGTAAAGTTCCTTATACTGATGAACGTGTTAAGAAAACGTTTGAAAACTGGAAAGAGCTAGTAGAACCAGGTTACTACCTAGAAAACCACGCCTCTTATTCTTGGCAGGAAGCACAACCATTCCTATACAATGGTCAAGCAGCAATGTACCTAATTGGTAACTTCATTGCGCCTAACTTCCCTGAAGAAGTAAAAGACAAAATGGGCTTCTTCCAGTTCCCTGTGATCGACCCAGCTGTACCAATGGCTGAAGATGCACCAATGGATACGGTTCACATTCCTTCTAAAGCGAAGAACAAAGTAGACGCACGTAAATTCCTTAAGTTTGTTGCAAAACCTGAAATTCAAAAACTTATCAACGACACTATGCTTCAGATCCCTACGAACAGCAAAGCGCCAACGGTTGACAATGAGTTCTTGAACATCGGTGTGAAAATGCTTGCGGATGCAGCGGGTACTGCACAGTTCTACGACCGTGATACTACTCCAGCAATGGCGAAAGAAGGCATGAAAGGTTTCCAAGAGTTTATGGTTAAACCTGAGCGTCTAGATGCAATTCTTAAGCGTCTTGAAAAAGTGCGTCAAAGAGAATTTAAATAGTCTCTATTTAGAATGAACTAAGTAAAGAATCTACCGCAGCTACTATAGCTGCGGTTTTTCCCTCAGCTATATATCCATTGGAATAATGAATTAAGGTTGCTCTATAACTAAAGTTGCTTATTCCAATTGATATAACTCTCAGGCGATTGAATATGGACACTATTCATCTATTTAGCGCTAACACTAGCGTTGTAATCCTTTCTAAATCCGCTCCTCAAATTCTTTATTGGGGTGAAAAACTTAACCATTTTGATGAGACTGTTGCTCTAATAACAGAGAGAGCAGTATCTCAAGCACGTCTTGATATTGATATTCCAGTAACACTTTGTCCTGAAAATGGTCGAGGGCTGTTTAGTACAGCAGGGATAGAAGGATTTAGAATTAGTGCTGATGGTAGAAATCTCGATTGGGCTCCAGTATTCGAAACAACAGAGGTTGAATTTGACGATACTAGCGCAAGCTTTACCTGTATTGATGATATTGCCAAGTTAGAGCTCAAAATTGCTTTATATCTCGATACATCAGGTGTGTTACGCAAATCACTGTCAGTAAAAAACTTGGCAGTAGAACCCTATCACTTGAGCCGCCTTGTTAATACGTTGCCTCTGCCACATCGAGCCAATGAAGTGATGAGTTTTCATGGTCGCTGGAGCCGAGAGTTTCAAACTCAGCGTGTTTCTTTAGAACATGGGGCCTTTAGCCAAGACAATCGCCGTGGGCGAACCTCCCATGAATATTTCCCCGGCATGATGGTTGGTAGTTCAGGCTTCTCCGAGCAAACTGGCGAGGTTTGGGGGTTTCACTTAGCGTGGAGTGGTAACAACCATGTTCGTTGTGAAACGAAGAGTGATGGTCGACGCTTTGCTCAAATGGGCGAACTGCTTTTAGCCGGAGAAACATCACTTAAAAATGGTGAGAGTTATAGCACTCCAGAACTTTATGCGTGTTACAGCGATAAAGGGTTAAACGGTATTCGTACCCAGTTTCATCGTTTAGTGCGTAGTGAAATCTTGAATTTCCCGAATAAAGCGTTAAGACCGGTTCATCTCAATACATGGGAAGGAATCTACTTTGAGCACGATCCTGATTACATAAAACAGATGGCTACAGAAGCTGCAAAAATAGGTGTCGAGCGCTTTATAATTGATGACGGTTGGTTTATAGGACGTGATGGCGAACGTGCCGCGCTTGGAGATTGGTTTTTAGACAAGAAAAAATACCCTGACGGTTTAGAACCTGTTATCGAGCATGTTAATCAACTCGATATGGAATTTGGTTTATGGGTAGAACCAGAGATGGTGAATCCTGATTCGAACTTATTTCGAAAACACCCTGAGTGGATGCTAGGTATTGATGGCTACGACCAACCGAGTGGTCGATATCAATATCTACTTGATCTACAAAATAGCGATTGCTTCACTTATTTATTTAATTGCTTAGATGCCCTGTTGACTGATTACAACATTGGCTACTTTAAATGGGATATGAACCGAGAATTAGTTCAGCCGGGACATGAAGGGGCTCCGGCTGTAAGAGGACAAACCCTAGCCTATTACCGTTTAATTGACGAACTAAGCAAAAAACACCCGAAAGTTGAGATTGAATCTTGTTCTTCTGGTGGCGGTAGAATTGATTTTGAGGTGCTTAAGCGAACACATCGATTCTGGACATCGGATTGTAATGATGCGCTTGAAAGGCAGACGATACAAAAAGGGATGAGTTACTTTTTCCCACCAGAAGTAATGGGTGCTCATATTGGGCCTTATGAAAGTCATACTACACGTCGCCGTCATGATATTAACCTGCGTGGTATCACCGCTCTAGGTGGTCATATGGGCGTTGAATTAGATCCCGTTAAAGAGAGTGACGAAGAGAAGTCTCGCTTTGCACATTATATTGAATTGCATAAACGTTTTCGGTCATTGTTGCATTCGGGTGAAGTTTTCTATTTGGATTCAAATGATACAACTCGAAATGTTTATGGGGTTAAAAATCCAGATGAAATGCTCTTAACCGTCTGTCAGCTGGCCATGCCTGATTTTGCCAGTGCAGAACCGATCCGCTTCGGGTATCTGGACGCAGAGAAAATGTATCAAGTTGAGGTCGTTGATTTTCCTGCTGCGAGCAGAAAACTAATGAAGGTGAATCCGTCATGGATGGATAATTCGTCAATTTTTAGTGGTGAATTATTGAATAAGGTTGGCTTAACGATGCCAATTCAAGACCCAGAAACAGCAATGCTAATCAGCATTAAAGCTGTGTAGAGGAACAGAGTAATGATTACATTTGAAGCGCTAATTGCTCGTCGTGATTGGGAGAATCCTCAATCATTTCAGGCAAATCAGATTGAAGCTCATAGTCCACTTAATCACTTTATTAGTGTTGAAGATGCGTTATCTAAACAAAATCAGTCGAAAGTGAGTCTGAATGGTAATTGGAAGTTCAAGCTGTTTGCTCAACCAGAAATGGTACCTGCCAGTTTTATAGATATCGATTTTGACGATTCCAAATGGAACTCAATCAAGGTGCCGAGTAATTGGCAGTTACAAGGTGAGCAATTAAACGCACTAGAAGGTTCTGAAGGCGGAAAAATAGATAATCCTATCTACTTAAATGTTAAATACCCATTTAAGGTCAACCCCCCGTTTGTTCCTCAAGATAACCCAACGGGGTGTTACCGTACTGAATTCGAGGTAAGCCTAGCGGACTTGGAATCGCAAAATCGTATCATTTTTGATGGTGTGAATTCTGCTTTCCATCTGTGGTGCAATGGCGTTTGGGTTGGTTATTCTCAAGATAGCCGTTTACCTGCAGAGTTTGACCTTTCGGAATATCTCAACGTTGGTACTAACACCTTATCAATAATGGTGATTCGTTGGAGTGACGGTAGTTATTTAGAAGATCAGGATATGTGGTGGCTAAGCGGAATTTTTCGTGACGTGACACTTCTATCTAAGCCCAAAGCCCATATTGCAGATGTCTTCGTTACGCCCAAGCTTGATGCATGCTTTAGAGATGGTTTAATCGAAGCTGAAATTACGTTAGCAAACCCGATTGAAAGCCAGGTTCAAATCCAAGTATTTGATGGTGTTACCCCTGTATCACAAAAGGTAATTGGTAAGGTTCAAAATAAAATCGTTGACGAAAAAGGGGTGGGATAACAAGGTTTTCTTATCTGCTGATGTAAAAGAGCCTAAGCATTGGACGGCAGAAACCCCTAATTTGTATCGATTTGTCGTTACCTTGTTAAATAAGAGTGGTGATGTTGTTGATGTAGAGGCCTATGACATCGGCTTTAGAAACATCGAAATTAAAGATGGTCAGCTGTTGGTGAATGGTAAGGCACTGCTTGTTAAAGGTGTGAACCGTCACGAACACGAACAAGATAACGGTCACGCTATTAGCGAAGAGAGCATGTTGGCAGATATCAAACTGCTTAAGCAATCTAACTTTAATGCCGTACGTACAGCGCATTATCCAAATCATCCTCGTTGGTATGAATTGTGTGATGAGTACGGACTGTATTTAGTCGACGAAGCTAATATTGAGACGCACGGAATGTTCCCAATGGAACGCTTATCTGCGGATCCACAATGGGCCGCCGCATACATGATGCGCTTTACTAAGCTTATTGAGCGAGATAAAAACCACCCTAGCATTATTATCTGGTCACTTGGTAATGAGTCGGGGCACGGAAGTAACCACAACGCGATGTATGCTTGGGCTAAAAATAGAGATCCATCTCGTCCGGTACAATATGAAGGTGGCGGTGCAGATACCACGGCTACCGATATTATTTGCCCTATGTATTCACGAGTAGATCAAGATCAGCCATTTCCTGCCGTACCTAAGTGGGCAATTAAGAAGTGGATAAGCCTACCCGGTGAAAATCGCCCATTAATCTTGTGTGAGTATGCACATGCCATGGGTAACAGTATTGGTAGCTTCAATAAGTATTGGGAAGCATTTCGTCAATATCCACGTTTACAAGGTGGCTTTATCTGGGATTGGGTTGATCAAGGCATCACCAAGAAAGATAAAAATGGTACAGAATATTGGGGTTATGGTGGTGATTTTGAAGATACCAACAATGACCGTCAGTTCTGTATCAATGGCCTTATCTTTCCAGACAGGACACCGCATCCTACACTTTTCGAAGTGAAGTACTGTCAACAACCTTATCAAATAGAAATACTAGACAGTAAGGAACAAGAGCAGTCTATAACTTGGCAATTGAAGATAACCAACGAGCTGTTATTCCGTTCCAGTGAAGATGACGCGTTTATGTGGACGCTATTGGAAGATGGTATGCCAGTGTCATTAGACTCTTCGGAGTTACACATTGGTGCAGACTCTGACTTAGAGTGGTTGATTAAATGTGACTATAAATTGAAGCCAGGTTGTGACTATTTACTAAATATAGATGCGAAGTTAAGTTCTGATTGTCCTTGGGCAGAAGCTGGGCATATTGTTGCAACGGAACAGTTCAAAGTGGCGAACAAAAATAGTTTGAGTATTGATGGACGCTCTAGTAACTCAACTGAATTATCGACTACTGATCAGCCTAATCATTGGGCTGTTAAAGTGGCAGAAAGCGAGTACGTCTGGAACAAACTGACTGGTGAACTAGAAAGTTGGACCAAAGAAGGACGTTCATTGCTTGTCAACGCGATGAAAGACAACTTCTATCGAGCACCGTTAGATAATGATATCGGTACAAGTGAAGCCGATTTTGTTGATCCTAATGCGCCAGTGACACTTTGGGGAGAAGTTGGATTAGGCGATTGGGATAAAACCTGCCTTTCTACTGAAATGGAACAGTTAAGTACTAAAGTTCAAATAACAAGCCGATTTGCTTACCAATATCAAGAGCAGCTAATGGCAGTAACCAAGTGGACTTATATTTTAAATTCCGCCAATGAACTGACATTGGATATAGAAGTAGAGGTGAGTGAGCATTTACCACCGTTACCACGTATTGGTATAGAGATTGCGCTGAACCCGACGGTTATTGAAAATGATGTAACATGGTATGGTTTAGGTCCGTTTGAAAACTATCCGGATCGTCTATCTGCAGCACGGACAGGTTATTACAAAGCTACCCTTGATCAGATGTTTACCCGTTATATCTTCCCGTCTGAAAGTGGTTTGCGTTGTAACACAAGTCGCGTTGAATTAGGGGCAATAAAAGTTACTGGTGAATTTAACTTTGCGGTAAATCAATACGATCAACATAAACTTGCCGAAGCCAAGCACCCAAATGAGTTAGAAGGCGATAACGCGGTGTATCTTCGTATCGACCACAAACATATGGGCGTTGGTGGTGATGATTCTTGGAGTCCGAGTGTTCACAAAGAGTTTTTGATTGAAGATAAAAAATTTCGATATCAATTAACCTTTTCTTAATTGTTAAGTATCGTTATAAAACGCTCCCTAGTGGAGCGTTTTTTTCAGAGCTACCAACGACGCCAGTTATAAATAATGCGTTACTCTTTCCCTTATGAAAAAACACCTATCACCACAAAACCACCTACTTCCATAAACGACTTACTTCCTTGGGGAAATAGCCCTATCTGCTCGAAAATAGCGTCATCTCCACGAAAGTGGAAATCTAATCGCATCCAGATGTCCGTCTCATGACATGACGGAGGTTTAGATTTTTGCTTTCACGTGAATAGCAAAGGTTTGGGTAGTAACCGAAGAATATTATCCCCATCAAGAAAAGTAACGGTTTAATACTCAGGGTGTGATGGTGCTGATATAAATGGAGACTCTTTTATATGGGAAGAAATTACTCATTTGAGAACACAAAAAAATCCCGAGCTATTGCCCGGGATTCTAATTTAAAGGAGAAAGGACTAAAGGTTAGATTAGTGCTTCCATTTGACCTTTAATGATTTCAGAGTGCGTACCAAATACCGCTTGGAAGTTATCACCACGAGTGAATACACCTGCAGCACCTAGCGCTTTTAGTTTATCAGTGTCAACTTGATCTGCATTGTTAACCGTTACACGTAGACGAGTGATACAAGCTTCTAAGTCTTTGATGTTCGATTTGCCACCGAATGCCGCCATGATGTTTGTTGCTAGCTCATCAGTGTTAGTGTTCGCTTGAACTTTTGATTCGCTTTCATCTTCACGACCTGGAGTTTGCAGGTTCAATGCTTTGATTAGGGCAACGAATACAACGAAGTAGATAGCCGCGTATACAAGTCCAACAATTGGTAACATCCAGCCGTTTGTTGATTGACCAAACAATAATGTGAAGTCGAATAGACCGTGGCTAAACGTTGTACCGTGTTTAATGCCAAGTAGAATCATCACAACAAATGCAGAGCCAGCTAGTAGTGCGTGAACAATATATAGCAATGGAGCAACGAATAGGAAAGCAAATTCGATTGGTTCAGTAATACCCGTTAGGAATGAAGTCAATGCAGCAGAGCCAAGGATTGAAGCAACCATTTTTTGTTTGTCGCTTTTAGCCGTTACATACATAGCGAAACATGCAGCAGGTAGACCAAACATTTTAAACATGTAACCACCAGCTAAGTTGCCCGCAGTTGGGTCACCAGCTAAATAACGTGGAATCTCACCGCGAACAACTTCACCAGCCGCTGTAGTGAATTCACCAACTTCGTAGAAGAAAGGTGCATTCCAGATGTGGTGCAGGCCGAAAGGAATAAGAGAACGTTCAACGATACCGTAGATGCCGAATGCAACTTCAGGAGATTGGTAAGCAGCCCACTCAGAGAAAATGGCAATGCCAGCTCCGATTGGTTGCCAAACAATAGCAAGAATAGCAGCAACAATACACGCAGCAAGAGAGGTTACGATAGGTACAAAGCGTTTACCACCGAAGAAACCAAGGTAAGTTGGTAACTTGATTGTATGGTAACGGTTAAATAGCTCAGCGGCTACCAGACCCATAATAACACCACCAAACACACCAGTGTCAGTGCCTTCAGCAACAACGCCTAAAACGCGTGTCATTGTTAAGTAACCTAAAGCGGCTGCAAGTGCGGCAACGCCATCATTTTTAGTAAAGCCAAGAGCAACACCAATAGCGAATAAAAGCGCCATGTTTGCAAACACACCCAGACCGGCCTCGGTCATGATTTGTGCTACGATTTCAGGTAAAAATTTTGCTACTTCTGAGTTACCACCAATTCCGAGTAAAATACCCGCTGCTGGCATACAGGCAACAGGAAGCATAAGGCTGCGACCCATTTTTTGCATAGTACTGAAAAAGTTCATTAGAACCCCCGTTCAATTATTATATTAGAATATTAACTTCGAGATTAATCTGTTTGAAATTAATATAGTTATTTATTCAAATGTATTAATAAAAGGAAGCGAGTATTAGCCGCATAAATTTAATTTAATTAATTACATCTGAGTTAAAAATAAGTTTTCTGTTTACGGGGAGTATATTAACTGGTCGTATTAACGCTTAACGAGGGAGCAGTCACGCTCAACGTAACAAAACGTAACAGAGTGCAAAGCCTTCGTAATGACAAGGTAAAAATGTGCTAAATTCAAGTTACAAACAAGAAATGGAACGTTTTTGTAGATAGTGTTTAGTCATATCTATAAAAGTTTATTACGATGACGGTGCGATATATTGTAATTGCAGGGCAGTATCTTGTCACAGCTCAACAGCAAACAATAATAATAGAAGGATTAGAAGTATGTATGCAAACAAACGAATACTTGTTGTCGACGATGATGAAGAAATTCGTGACCTTCTTGATGAATATTTAACAAGGGCTGGATACAGCGTTATATTAGCTTCTGAAGGGGAGGAGATGAAACGACGCCTACTTGAAGCTGAGCCAGACCTTATACTGTTAGATGTAATGATGCCGGGAGACGATGGTTTTACCTTGTGTCAGTACGTTCGAAAATCTTCTAATGTGCCAATTATTATGCTGACAGCGGTTTCAGACGAAACTGATCAAATCGTCGGATTAGAAATTGGAGCCGATGATTATGTAGCAAAGCCATTTAGCCCGAGACAATTGACGGCTAGGATAAAAGCGATGTTACGTCGCACTCAAACGATGGATGCGATTAATGAAAAACCTAAACCAAAATTCATTCAATTCGCTCAATGGAAACTTCATGTTCAGTCGCATACTTTAACCAACCTCGAAAACAATGAAGAGTTTGAATTATCGGGCAAAGATTTTACGTTATTGAATTTATTTCTTGAGAATCCGAACCAAATTTTAGACAGAGACAGCATTTCTCAGGTTATTAAAGGACGAAACGCCTTACCAACCGAGCGTGGTTTAGATGTGCAATTATCTCGTCTTCGCCAACAACTTGGTGATAGTGGTAAAAAACCAAAGTTAATCAAAACCATGCGTGGTGACGGATATATACTTTCGGCTGATGTGATATATGAAGATTGATTCGTCTACTAACGAGCTGAATAGGAATAAATTCTATTTTGCTTATAACCGTGTCTTAGGGGGTTGTGCTGCATTGGTGCCAAGGTCACTGGTTTCTCGGACTTTGTGGCTTACTCTTTTATCCGTCATTCTAGCTCAATTAATTGCCACTACCATTTGGTACACCCAATCGAAAGATAGAGAAATAGAAGGGTTAACATCGACGGCGACAAGTATGGCTAACAACTTTGCATCGACTGCCAACTTTTTTCAGTCTCTTCCATTGCAATATCGACACATGGTATTAAATCAACTTAGAAACATCGGTGGGACTCGGTTTTTCGTGTCATTTAATGAAGAAGAAATTGTTATCGATTCGCCACGCAGTGGGGAAATGAAAAACATCACCATTGATGTAGTGAAAGAGGTACTGGCACAGAAGTTGGAAAAACTTAGCGACGTCAATGACATCAAAGTAGAGTTCTCCAGGCCGGAAAATTTACATGTATTAACCAATGATACCTTGCTTAGTGATCTACCTAAATCTTGGGCTCACTATACGTTAATACTTGAACCCTTGAACCCACCTATTTTGGTGGTGCAGATTAAGCTAGCTGAAAATGAATGGCTTTATATTGCCGCGTTACTTCCTGCGCCTTATGCATTGCTTGAAGATGAAGTCATTTCTAACCAACAGATGTTTTTTATCTTCTTTATTACTGCATTACTAATGACGTTCACTTATACAATGGTGAGAAGACAAGTTAAACCGTTAAAGAACCTCGCAAAGGCGGCTAATGCGTTAAGTACCGATATTAATCAACCCCCGCTGATAGAGGAAGGGGCAAGTGAACTCGTTACGGCCACCCGTGCGTTTAATAGGATGCAGGAAAGCTTAAAGAAGCATATAGACGATAGAGAGCGCTTATTTAGTGCAATTTCACACGATCTTAAAACCCCTATTACGCGATTAAGAATTCGTTCTGAATTAATTGAAGATGATCAGAGAGGCTTAAAATTCAATCGTGATTTGGACGAATTAGAGTTAATGGTAAAAGGTGCACTGCAAACGGTAAAAGACACCGATATTCACGAAAACTTAGTTCAAGTTGATGTCATCGATATGCTGCAAAGTATTGCTGAGCAGTTTAATGCTCACCAACAGCGCGTTACCTTAATATCGCCAGAAATTGAGCCATTAGTGTGTAAACCTTTGGCTCTTAAGCGATGTTTGTCCAATCTTGTTGGCAATGGTGTTAAGTATGGAGATAAAGTAACGGTTACAGTTACTGAGCATCAAAAACTGCTTCGAATTACCATTATTGACCAAGGACCAGGTATTCCGGAATCAAGGATGGAAGATGTGTTTAAACCTTATTTTCGTTTAGCAAAAGATAGCGAAGGACATGGCTTAGGTCTTGGTATATCGAGAAGCATAATCAATTCACTTGGAGGCCAACTGGTCATGTGTAACCGAGAGGAAGGCGGATTACAGGTGCAGGTCGACCTACAAAGAGCAGCATTAAAATGAGAAAATGTTCAAAGTTATTTAACATGGGTAGAATCGTCATCAATAGAGTAGTCTCATTTTTGTCGCTTATGGGGGCTATGTTCACTATAAGCTCAGCCTTTGCAACAGAAATAGAGGTATTGCACTGGTGGACGTCTGGTGGTGAAGCGCGTTCAGCTGAGCTTTTACAACAGGGTATCGAAAGCAGAGGACATATTTGGAAAGATTTTTCTGTTGCTGGTGGCGGTGGTCAGAGTGCGATGATGGTATTAAAAGCGCGTGCAGTATCGGGCAATCCTCCCACTTCAGCTCAGATAAAAGGGTTTGATATTCAAGAATGGACAAAGCTTGGGTTTCTTACCAGCTTAGATGATATAGCAATAGAAGGAAATTGGGACTCTCTATTGCCTAAGACAATTTCCGATACAATGAAGTATGAAGGGCGTTATGTTGCCGCTCCGGTTAATATCCACCGAGTCAATTGGCTTTGGGTAAATCCGAAAGTAATGGAAAAAGTTGGTGTTTCAATTCCTCGTACATGGGACGAATTTTTTATTGCGGCTGATGCCATCAAAGCTGCAGGATATATACCGCTGGCCCACGGTCGTCAGCCCTGGCAGGACGCCACTGTATTCGAGTCGATAGCGCTCGCGATGTTAGGCGCAGATGATTATTACAAGGCGTTTGTTGCGTTGGATTTAGATGTCTTGTCGGGTGAGAAAATGGTGCAAGTATTCAGCGCGTTTAAGAAAGTTCGGGGATATATTGACGGCGATGCACTAGGTAGGGATTGGAATGTTGCCACGCAGATGGTAATGAATGGTGAAGCCGCAATGCAGATCATGGGAGATTGGGTTAAAGGGGAGCTGACTGTTGCGGGTAAAGTCTCTGGTGAAGACTATGTGTGTGTTCCTGCACCAGGTACAGATGGTATGTTTAGTTACAATGTAGATAGTTTTGTATTCTTTAAATCCCATGATCCTTCTAGAGGGCAAGGGCAAAAAGAATTGGCTAAAACGATAATGTCAAAATCGTTTCAAGAAGCCTTTAACTACAGCAAAGGTTCACTGCCGGCCAGAACAGATGTTTCTATGGCGAGGTTTGATGACTGCGCATTTCAATCAAAAACAGCTTTTACCATGGCGGAAGGGAGCAAGAATCTCTTGCCAAGTCTTTCTGCTGATATGTCAACAACCAGTTATATCCGCGACGCAATGATTGATGTAATTAGTGAGTTCTTTACCGATGAAGCCGCTGACCCTAACAAAGCGCCAGAGAGGCTAGCAAAAGCCGTCAAAGCGGCATTGTAAACACAGACGTCACCAAAGAACTGTACGTTTTTTTGGTGACGTCTATCATTTGACCAACGAAAGATAGGATCTATTACGGTAATAATTTGTCGATGTCTGCTAATAATTTTTGAATAGCTATTTTGTCGTAGGACGACTTTTCTTTTATCGCGGTACTCTTTCTTACTTTTAATTCTGTATTTACAGTCTGTTTTTTACTGTTTCGATTGTCCATTGAGTCGTCAAGGGCTAGCTCTACCGCTATTTGGCCTATGGTTTGAAAATCTTGCATTATTGTCGTCAGCGGTGGTGAGAAGTAAGCGCAATCGGCAATGTCATCATAACCAATAACAGAGACTTGTTTGGGGACCGAAATAGAAAACTCGTCTAACGCACGTAACACACCCAATGACATCTGATCACTAGCAACAAGAATTGAATCAAACTCAATGCCTTCTGCTATCGCTTGACGTGTATGCAAATAGGCACTGCTCGCTTGCCAGTTACCTTCGTAAATAGCTTGTATTGTGGCTGTACTGCCAGCAAGAGTATCTTTCCAACCTTCAACACGCTGCAGCGAAGCACTAGAATCATTGGGCCCTGTAATTAGAAGTAGATTTTCTCTTTTGTCTTCTAACATTAACTGCGCAGCAAGGCATCCACCTGTGTAATGTGCACTACAAACAGTGTTTACTTTGGTTGATGCTGGTACATCAATAAAGACAAAATGAATATCACCGTGTTGTTGGACGAGAGCTTCTGCTGAAGGCTTATCCATTGGTACATTTATTATAATAGTTTCAGTCTTTTGAGATTTAAGGTCTCTAACGCTATTGAGAATATTTTCAAAGGTTGGGTCGATAACGACAGAAAAAGAAGTACCAAAACCCTCTTTGTCAGCCTGCCTTCTAATGCCATTAGCGATCAAAGATACGCCATGAAGCCCTATATCTAAAGTCACTAGGCCGATAACGTTTGATTTAGCTCGACTAAGTAATTGGGCTCCTTTATTCGGCACATAACCAAGTTTTTCTATCGCTTCCATTACCTTTTTTCTCGTACCTTCCGCGACATTACTTGAATCATTAGTGACACGAGATACGGTTTGAGTCGAAACACCTGCTAATTCAGCAACATCTTTAAAAGTGACACTCATGGTTCGTTATTTCCTTATGTTTGCATCTGACAGGATACTAGCATCTCAGTTGTTCGGTAGGCCAATACTCTTGTTGGAAAGTAATAACTGAAGCATGTCATGTGTGGATTGGTATATCTGTTTACGGAAACATTATATTGGGAGGGGTAGCGCTCATAAATAGAATGTTTAATTAGATCTGGATCACTAACGGATAATAAAACTATAGCAAATTGTGTGTAATTGTTCATTATGCATCAAAATGTTTACGAAAACACGTGAGTCGTTATGAAAAACATAGTACATTTAATTAGTAAAAACTGCAGTTTGATCATTAAAGTGGGTCGAGTACCAGAAATTTTGCACTGGGGGCCTAAGATTCGTCAAATAGATCCCGATATGCTTTTATCTACAGAAAGGCCAATATCACAAGCACGATTAGATGTAGATGTGCCTTTAAGCCTATGTCCAGAATTAGGAAGTGGTCACTTTAATGCTCCAGGGCTAGAAGGGCATCGTAATGGCAATGATTGGGCTCCGGTATTTGAAACCGTTGAGAGGAATGTTAGCGAAAACAGCGCGACATTTACATTATCTGACGCAATAGCTCAGCTCAAGTTAGTCATCGACGTTAAGTTAGATTTTGAATCCGACGTGGTACAAAAACGAATTACAGTCACAAATATAGGTCATGATGAATACTCGTTAAGTAAATTATCATCAACATTGCCGGTGCCTCGTCATGCCACCAAGTTGATGAGCTTTCATGGCCGTTGGAGCCGAGAGTTTCAAACTCATAGGCAAGAATTTAGTCATGGTGGTTTTATGCAAGAAAACCGTCGTGGACGCACTTCTCATGAAAACTTCCCTGGGTTAATGCTTGGTGATGATCATTTTAGCGAGCAATCGGGTCAAGTGTGGGGCTTTCACTTAGGTTGGAGTGGTAATCATCAATTGCGGGCGGACGTTAAAAGTGATGGTCGACGCTTTGTACAAGCAGGCGAACTACTATTTTCTGGTGAGTCAATATTAGCAGCAGAAGAGTCCTATACAACGCCCTGGCTTTATGGCTGTTATAGCAATTCAGGATTAAATGGCATATCGGATCGCTTTCACCGCTTTGTCCGTACTAATATTTTAAAATTCCCTGTAAACAAGCCTCGTCCAGTTCATCTGAATACGTGGGAAGGTATTTATTTTGACCATAAGCCTGAATATATCAAAGAGATGGCATCTGAAGCCTCGAGAATGGGGGTGGAGCGTTTCATCATTGATGACGGCTGGTTTATAGGAAGAGATGGAGAACGAACAGCGCTAGGTGATTGGTATTTAGACGAGAAAAAGTACCCAGAAGGCTTAGAACCCGTTATTCAACACGTGAATGATCAAGGGATGGAGTTTGGCCTTTGGGTTGAGCCTGAGATGATAAGTAAAGAATCGATACTTTACCGTAACCATCCAGATTGGGTGCTTGAACTAAAAGGTTATCATCAACCATCGGGCCGCTGGCAGTATGTGCTTGACCTACAAAATCCGGATTGTTTTGCGTACTTATTTGAACGTCTAGATTCATTGTTATCTCAATATAACATCGCGTATTTAAAGTGGGATATGAACCGTGAACTAGTACAGCCGGGCCATGAAGGTCGTCCTGCGGTACATGGTCAAACTCAAGCACTGTATAGATTGCTAGATCGTTTATTAGAGGCACATCCAGAAGTAGAGATTGAATCATGCTCGTCTGGTGGCGGCCGTATTGATTTCGAAATTCTGAAACGAACCCATAGGTTCTGGGCATCGGATTGTAATGACGCACTTGAGCGTCAGACCATTCAGCGTGGAATGAGCTATTTCTTTCCACCGGAAGTGATGGGAGCTCATATTGGGCCGGATGAAGCTCATACGACTCGCCGCTGTCATCATATCAATATGCGTGGCATGACAGCACTTTCTGGTCACATGGGAGTTGAGCTTGATCCTGTGAAAGTACCAGAAGAAGAGAAATTAGCGTTTGCAAAATATATCGCATTGCATAAAGAGTTTCGTCAACTATTGCATACTGGTCGTAGTTTTAGATTGAATGCCTCTGACAAGCGCCAACACATTTACGGTGTTAAAGGTCATGAAGAGTTGGTTATTACTGTATGTCAGTTAGCGATGCCTGAATATGCGTTACCGACGCCACTGCGGATTAGTTGTATAGATGTGGATGCAACGTATGAAGTTAAATTAGTTGAGATGCCTGAAACAAGCTTCCAATTGATGAAGCAGCGTCCACAATGGCTAGATAAAACGTTAACATTAAGTGGCGATAATCTTAAAGAAATAGGTTTGACACTTCCTATTCTTGACCCTGAATCAGCTTTGATGGTCCACCTTAAAAAGATATGAATGTTTCGTAGTGTAGGTAAGTAGAGTCCTTTCTCTACATAGTCTGTTCTAGAGTTCGCTCTAGTTGAGAGGAACTTAACGTTTGCGCTCATGCCTGAGGGGGAAGCCGTTAAGGAAATCTGTTAGTGATTTCATCACTTTAAACCCAAGTTTATGCTTGGGTTTTTTTATGTTTTCAAAAACACAAGTCATGAAAAGGACTTGTGGCTGATGTTTACACTTTATCAGTTTTCGATATACAGCCGCTAACCATCTAAAATTTTTAACAAAATAGAAAAATAGTAGTGATGAAACTTTTTGTGGAAACGTTTACACTATTTGAGTTTGATCACAGCAACAGAGGCTGATAGCCTCTACACTTCATATATCTTCTATAAGAGTGCTCTCCTTAATAGGCTGTGCTTATAGATTTTTAATTTCTGCGCTACATAGCGAAAAGTGAGGCTAATGTGAAAGTTTTAGTTACTGGTGGAATGGGATACATAGGAAGTCATACATGTGTACAAATGTTGGAAGCAGGCATTGAGCCCATAATTCTTGATAACCTTTGCAATAGTAAAACAGCCGTACTTGATCGAATAGAAGCGCTTACGAATGTTCGTCCGGAATTCTATGAGGGTGACATCCGCGATGAAGCGTTTTTGAATAAAGTATTTTCTGAACATCAGATTGATTCAGTTATTCACTTTGCCGGCTTAAAAGCTGTCGGTGAGTCGGTTGCAAAACCTCTTGAATATTACGACAACAATGTAAACGGTTCCCTAGTCTTAGCTAGAGCAATGCGCACGGCAGGTGTAAAGAGCATAGTATTTAGTTCTTCTGCCACTGTTTATGGTGATCCAGAAATCGTTCCGATAACAGAAGACTCTCCAGTAGGTGCGACAACAAACCCATATGGCCGCAGTAAATATATGGTTGAGGGTGTGTTGACCGATTTCTTTGACGCCCAACCAGATTGGAGTATCACACTACTCCGTTATTTTAACCCTGTAGGGGCTCACCCGTCAGGAACCATGGGAGAAGACCCTCAAGGCATTCCAAATAACTTGATGCCATTTATTGCTCAAGTAGCCGTTGGTCGCCGTGAAAAACTAGCGGTATTTGGCGACGACTACCCAACCCCAGATGGTACGGGTGTACGTGATTACATTCACGTAATGGACTTGGCTGATGGGCACATTGCCGCACTCAATTCAGTAGGCAAAAAATCAGGTCTTCATATTTACAACTTAGGTACAGGTAAAGGTTCTAGCGTATTGGAAATGGTAGAGGCGTTCGCTCAAGCATGTGAGAAGCCAGTACCTTATGAAATCTGTCCACGTCGTCCAGGTGATATAGCAGAATGTTGGGCTAGCACCGAAAAGGCAGAAAAGGACCTTGGTTGGAAGGCTACCCGAACTGTCGTGGAAATGACGGCTGATACTTGGAATTGGCAATCTAAAAACCCACAAGGGTATTAATTAAATCTATGACTAGATGCTCATTGAGCATCTAGTTTTCAAAATATTATCGAGAACCTATATGTCTGAAATAAAATTTAACCCAGTAGATCATCCTCACCGTCGTTATAACCCCTTAACTGGTCAATGGATTTTAGTGTCACCGCATAGAGCAAAACGTCCTTGGAGTGGTCAAGATGAAAAGCCTGATACGGCTGAACTTCCTAACTATGAAGAGAGCTGTTTTCTTTGTGCTGGTAACACACGTATTTCTGGTGATAAAAACCCAGATTATGAAGGCACGTTCGTTTTTGGTAATGATTTTGCGGCATTAATGACGGATTCTCCAGATGCTCCTGAATCTAATAATCCTTTGTTTAAAACTCAAGGTGTACGCGGTCTTAGTAGGGTTATTTGCTTTTCACCAGATCACAGTAAAACACTACCCGAACTACCAGTGAATAAAATTCGTGGTGTGATTGATACTTGGAACGAACAGATTGAAGAATTAGGAAAAGAATACCTTTGGGTTCAAGCATTTGAAAACAAGGGTGAAACGATGGGGTGTTCTCAACCTCATCCACATGGACAAATTTGGGCCAATAGCTTTTTGCCAAATGAAATAGAACGTAAAGAGAAGAACCTAAAAGAGTATTACGAAAAGCAGGGTACGAATCTTCTTGTCGATTATGTTGAAGCCGAAATGAAAGACGGCGAGCGCACTGTTGTTGAAACAGAACATTGGATAGCTGTTGTTCCTTATTGGGCGGCATGGCCTTTTGAAACGATGCTACTTCCTAAAACGCATATTCGTCGTATGAGTGAGTTAACGGACGAACAACGTGATGATCTAGCCGTCGCGATTAAGAAGCTTACAAGTCGATACGACAACTTGTTTGAATGCTCATTCCCTTACTCTATGGGGTGGCATTATGCGCCTTTCTTTGAAGAGGGAACGGATATCGACCATTGGCAACTTCATGCGCTGTTCTATCCACCACTGCTGCGTAGTGCATCAATACGCAAGTTTATGGTTGGTTACGAAATGTTGGCTGAGTCTCAGCGTGATCTCACCGCAGAGCAAGCTGCTAAAAAACTTCGTGATTTAAGCGATGTTCATTTTAAAGAGCAGAAGTAATTATCCATTAAGAATGATGGTTCTCAACTTTCCCCGAAATTGACGAGTTGAGAATCAAACTAAAATTAAAAGAGAAATTGACTATGACTACATTATCTAACAGCGTGAAGGCTTCATTTAGCAGTGTGCTAGGTTATGAAGCTACACATCTTATTCAGGCTCCGGGTCGAGTTAACCTTATTGGTGAACATACGGATTACAATGACGGTTTTGTGCTTCCTTGTGCTATTAATTATCAAACGGTTGTTGCAGCAGCAAAACGAGATGACAACATTGTTCGTGTAATTTCCGTTGATTACGATAATGAAGTCGACGAATTTGACTTAACTAAAGAGATTGCCTTTCAAGAAAATCGTATGTGGGCAAACTACATACGCGGTGTTGTGAAATGCCTTATGGAGCGCGGCCATGAGTTTAAAGGCGCTGATATATCTGTTAGTGGCAACGTTCCTCAAGGTGCTGGTTTGAGCTCTTCTGCTGCACTAGAGGTGGTTATTGGTCAAACATTTAAAGAGTTATATGCGTTAGATATTAGCCAAGCTGAGATAGCATTAAATGGTCAACAAGCAGAAAATGAGTTTGTAGGGTGTAATTGTGGAATTATGGATCAGCTTATTTCTGCTGAAGGTAAAGAACATCACGCCTTATTGATCGATTGCCGATCACTTGAAACAAAGGCGGTTTCAATGCCTACGGATATGTCTGTCGTTATCATTAACTCTAACAAAAAACGTGGTTTAGTTGATAGTGAATACAACACTCGTCGTGAGCAGTGTGAAGAGGCTGCACGTATATTTGGTGTGAAGGCGTTAAGAGACGTCACTATAGACCAATTTAAAGCACGTGAATCAGAATTAGACCCAGTCGTTGCTGATCGTGCAAGACATGTGATCACAGAGAATGACCGCACCGTGGAAGCGGCTGAGGCATTAAGAAACGGTGATATGAAGCGAATGGGAGAACTTATGGCCCAATCTCACGCTTCTATGCGAGACGACTTCGAAATTACTGTTAAAGAGATAGATACTCTGGTAGATATGATAAAAGAAGTTATCGGTGACCAAGGTGGCGTGCGTATGACTGGCGGTGGCTTTGGCGGTTGTATTGTTGCTCTTGTACCACCTGTACTTGTTGATAGCGTAAAAGAAACCATAGAAGAAAAATATGAAGCTGCAACTGGTCTTAAAGAGTCTATCTATGTGTGCCAAGCAAAAGATGGAGCAGGACTAGCTTAGTAGCATTACTACGAAAAAAGGTAATGAATTGTCATGGCTGACACACTAATTGAAACTATGACGAAAGAGGCTGCCTTTGATGGGCAGCCTGCGTCGTTAATTGAGCTTAAAAACAAATCTGGAATGTCTATTACCCTAATGGATATTGGTGCAACTTGGCTTAGTTGTGTTCTACCCGTTGGTAAAAAGGGTAGAGAGGTATTGCTAGGGACGTCAAATATGGAAGACTTTAAAAATATGTCTTCATATATGGGAGTAACGGCAGGTAGATTTGCCAATCGAATTGCTTCAGGTCAATTTGAGATTGATGATAAAAAGTATCAACTTTTAACCAATCAGGCTGGTAATACACTGCATGGAGGCCCTGAAGGGTTCAATGCAAGACGTTGGAAAATTGCTTCTCAGGGAACCAATTTTGTCCAATTTAACTTAGTTTCTCCTGATGGAGACCAAGGCTTTCCAGGTAACCTTGATGTCTTTGTTACCTATCAGCTGAGCGAAGATAATCAAGTTGTTATTAGCTATAAAGCATCAACAGATAAAGCGACACCTATCAACCTAACTAACCATGCTTATTTTAATCTACAAGGTGAGTCCTCTGGCAAAGATTGTAAAACATACTCTTTGCAAATTAATGCTGATTCTTATTTACCAACCAACGATACGGGCATACCACTAGGTTCATTAGCACCTGTAATGGGGACTGGATTTGATTTTCGCGTAGCGAAGACGATAGGACAAGATTTACTAGCCGACGAGCAACAGCAACCTGCTCAAGGGTACGATCATTCCTTCTTTTTAAACTCAGAATGTCGTGAAGGTGGGTGTGCCGCAATGGTCACCACGGCGGACAAAAAAGTTAAAATGAGTGTGTATACCAATAAGCCCGCTATTCAGCTTTATACCGGAAACTGGCTGGCTGGAGAAAAAGGCAGAAAAGGTAAAGAGTATAAATCGTACGCTGGTGTTGCTTTGGAAACACAGTTTTTACCTGATTCTCCCAATCATCCTGAATGGACACAAGAAAGTTCGATTCTGCGTCCTGGGGAAGAATACAGTTATCAAACGCGGCATCTATTTGAGTTTTAAATAGCAAAAGGTCACTTTAGAAGTGACCTTTTTTATTGCTAAGTATAAAGGGAAGAGGTTATTTTTTTCTTGGCTAAGCATGTCTATTTCACGAATTTCTCGTGCTTTTACGTAGTCATCGTTCTGCGTGTTAATATTATCTAAATGCCTTTCGGTAAATTCTGCTGTTTTACCAACAAAATGTCGACATCCGCCTTCCGACTGTTTGATATCGCTGCACAGCGTCGAGCCAAAAGCAGTCAAAAACTCATTGGCTACTTGAGCCGAGTGTTGACCTTCGCCAAGCACTATTTGAGCGGCGTAAAGTGCACCACAAGTACCTCCTTTAGCTCGGCCTCCACCTGCTACAGTCGCAGAGCGAATAACTAATTCTGGCATTCCAGACTCAGGTTGAAAAGCTTTTAAGACAGCTTGTGCACAGTTATAGCCGTCTTCTCCGTGGAAATAGTCTGATGCTTGTTTGTTTTTCATTTGGCTCCACCACAGGGTTTTATTATCCTGAGTTCAGATTAATTAGTGCTTTTCTACCGATTCTCTGCGTACTATCGTCGGAGAGAATCGATTTGCTTCAGGCTCTATATTCTCTTTTTTAGCGAGAGAGAGCGAAAGTCGGGCCGCTTTTTCCGCCATAAGTTGAATTGGATAACGTATGGTGGTTAGTTTTGGATGAATATAACGTGCAATTAACCCATCATCGAAGCCAACAATAGACATCTCTTTTGGTACTTTCATGCCGTTTTCTTCAAATATAGAGATAGCACCTGCTGCCATATAGTCGTTGTAGGCTACGACGGCAGTGAAAGGAACAGACTTAGCCAAAAGATTGGTAGCCGCATACTCACCACCTTCACTGTTGGGTTCCCCATATTCAATGTGGCTTTTTGGTGCTTTTAGGTTGTTATCTTTCATTGCTGCCAAAAAACCTTCGATTCGTTCTTCGACATCTTCGATGGCGTGAGAAGAGGCGATACACGCAATTTTAGTGTGCCCGTGACGAATCAAAAACTCGGTGGCTAAATAGGACCCTTTACGGTTGTCTAAGGAGATGCATCTGTCGGCTAGTTCAGGAATGTGTCGGTTAATGATCACCATACCGGGAACTTCGTTGGCAAAATCAATCAGCTCTTTGTCGGTTAGGCTTTTTGAATGGATGATTAACGATTCGCAACGGCTATTGATGAGAAGTTCAATGGAATCTCGTTCTAGTTTTGGGTCGTGGTAACCGTTACATATAAGGATATGTTTTCCATGATCCTGCGCTACGTTATCAATCGCTTTTACAGCGGTACCAAAGAATGGATCTGATACATCGGAAACAAGAACCCCAACCGTGTTAGTGGTTTGATTGACAAGCGCTCTTGCGTTGGCATTTGGTCGGTAACCTAACTTGCTCATCGCTGCTTTTACACAGTCTACAGAGGCTGCGCTCGCTTTAGGGGATTTGTTAATAACCCTTGATACCGTTGCGACTGAAACACCTGCTTCTCTCGCTACATCTTTGATTGTTGCCATACTTCACCTCAGTTACATCCACTTTTAATTAAACAACGATAGTGGAACTAACGCAATGCGGAGTGTCTCATAATACAAAAGTAGTAATTAAGTTGTTGTTTTTTAGTTAGATGTTTTCATGTAAACGTTATACATGTGGTGGATCTATATGTTTGATATTGAAGATAATTTAATAAAATACCGCCCAATAAGGCGGTATTTTAAAGTGAAAGGGTTCAGCAAAAAGTTATTTGCTGATTTTCCATGTTCTAGCCACGTTTTCGGCGAGATTCGCAAGGTTGGCCTCTGCTTCAGCAAATGCAGTTGCTAAATCAAAGGCTCTAGGAATAGCAACAAATACTGCATCAATGCCATAGTCGTACACCGCTTGATAGTCTTTTCCTACACAACCAGCCATTGCGATCACTGGAATGTTGGTTTTCTTGGCTTCTTGCGCAACACCCATTGGTGTTTTTCCGTGCACAGTTTGCCAATCTATCCGGCCTTCACCTGTAATGACTAAATCTGCGCCTAGAACCTGTGAACCAAGTTCAACGGTTTCAATAACGATATCGATACCTGGTTTCAATTCAGCAGAGGTAAAGCCTAGTAACGCACCGCCCATACCACCGGCGGCACCTGCGCCTGCCACATTGATGATGTCTTTACCAAATTGTTGTTGTACTTTTTCACCGAAATTTCGCATGCCAGCATCAAGGAACTCTATATCTTGTTCTGTGGCCCCTTTTTGTGGGCCAAATGTTGCTGTCGCTCCGTGCTCACCACAAAGAGGGTTATCTACATCACAAGCAACCAATACTTCACAATTTACAAAACGAGAGTCTAAGCCAGAATTGTCTATAGTTGCTATTTCACTTAATCCAGCTCCATTTGGTTCAATACGCTGGCCCTCTTTATCAAAAAACTTAACACCCAACGCATCTAACATACCGGTACCACCGTCGTTGGTTGCACTTCCACCTAATCCAATTATCAGTTTAGTCGCGCCATTATCTAATGCATGAAGTATCACTTCACCAGTGCCGTAACTAGATGTGAGCTTAGGATCGCGTAGGGCGTGGTCTACATGATGCAGACCACTGGCTGCTGCCATTTCAATAGCGGCGGTTTTACCATCGCCTAAAATGCCATAAAAAGCGTCAACTTGTTTTTTTAAGGGACCAGTCGCGGTGAGTTCGATAATTTTACCTTGAGTCGCATCAACCAAAGATTGCACGGTACCTTCGCCACCATCCGCAACGGGAACATGGAGTATTTCCGCCTCTTGCCATACACGACGTAAGCCGTTTTCGATTGCATGGCATACTTCCTTCGCGGTTAGGCTTTCTTTAAATGAGTCTGGTGCAATGACAATTTTCATATGACTTCCCAATAATATTGAATTTTAATATTAAGCTAAGCTCAATCACTTAAATGAGTAACTATAACTATTATCGGGACTATAAAGACAGAATTCATTGGTCTTTTGAACATAAAAATAAATATATTTAACGTAAAAACTGTTCATCCGAACATATTTTCTATTTTTTAGAGATCTGCTTCGCAATGTATAGTTCGACTAACCCAGAAAATTGATGAGGTGAAATTTGAGTGATTTTCTCGATTTTGTCTAATCGATAGCGGAGCGTATTCCTATGGATGTAGAGTGACTCTGCACAGGCTTTCAAATTTCCTTGATGCTCAAATAATGAATGCAGGGTTTTGGTTAGTTGGCCCGATTTGTCTTTGTTTAGCAAATGTAAATAAGGCTCGCATAATTGTTTCCCTTGCCACATGTTTGCTAATGGTGAGAGCAATACAGGTAACCGAACATCATCAAATAGGTACTTATTTTTGTTAGCTAGATGATGTTGCCCGTAAGACATTACTTGCAGCGCACTTTGGAAAGATAATGGAAGATTGTCGGCACCAGAGAAATACTTTCCTAAAGCAATTTTCACATTGTAGATGCCATTTTTCTCTAATCTATCATTTAGCTGATCAATTCGCTGGTTCTCTTTATGATCAAACCCCTGCGTATCGCCTTCTACATAAGGTTTTAAAACCACAACATCCGTAAGCGACAATACCGCGACTAGGTTATCTCGTTCTGGATATTCTAGTAATTCAACAACTTGACGAATAGTATTCTGGGTAACCGATGTCTTTGATTGATTGAAGCTAATAACGGCAGCCACTCTTGGTTTTGATATATCGATATCTAGCCTAGATGAGATGTTTTGAAGCTCTATATTAGAAAGCTTGCCGCTAATCCACGCGGTAATAAACTCTTCTTTATGCCGTCTGTCCCACTGTAGTTGTTCGACTAGCCTTGCTTGTTCAAGAATCATCTCAGCCGTCATCTTTACTAAGGCGGCGTAATTACGAATAGTGTTTGGATCGCCAGTAATACCAATTACTCCAACGACTTGACCCTCCTCTTTTAACAACAGATTAATGCCGGGCTTAACCCCTTTTAATGCCGGAGCACTTGACTGGTTAACTTCTACGGTATCTCCGTGCTTAATTGCGAGTAGAGCACCATCGTGTAACTCGCCAAGTCGTTTGGTATCTCCACTGGCAATGATCGTACCTGCGTGATTCATTACATTGATATTGTTACCAATGATGTTCATGGTTCTATCTACGATTTGTTGTGCTAACTGGTGGTCGAGAAACATGACAATGAGCCGTTTACAGTGTTATTGCGATGATATTGATAGTAGCGCGATAGTTAGAAAAGAAAAAGGGCTGGTAAACAGCCCTTAAAGTTATTCAGTATTGATACGTGAATCTCTATTAATTAGTTGTTGCTATGTAGCTCGCTATTTAACTCTACTGCCGACTTGTTTGTTAGGCACTCTATTTGGCCTGTTACAGAGTTGCGACGGAACAATAGATCAGATTTTCCAGCTAAGTCTCTTGCTTTCACAACTTCTACTTCTTGGCCTTGTGAGTCAAGCATACGAACCTTCGACCCAGCAGTGACATAAAGACCAGATTCAACCGTGCAACGGTCACCTAGAGGGAAGCCTAGCCCTGCATTCGCGCCAAGTAGACTGTTTTCGCCAATCGAAACTACTACCGTACCACCGCCAGAAAGTGTACCCATAATAGATGCGCCACCACCAATGTCAGAACCATTCCCTACAACGACGCCTGCTGAGATACGACCTTCGACCATGCTAACGCCACTTGTACCAGCATTGAAGTTAATGAAACCTTCGTGCATAACAGTAGTGCCTTCGCCTACGTGCGCACCTAAACGAACACGTGATGTATCTGCGATGCGAATGCCAGTCGGAACAACGTAATCCACCATTTTAGGGAATTTATCTACGCAATCTACGCTGATAGTTTCTCCCGCAAGGCGAGCTTCTATTTGACGTTCTGCTAATTCTGGTAAGTCGATTGCACCTTTGTTTGTCCAAGCGATGTTATGTAAAAGCCCAAAAATACCATCGAGCACGGTGCCATGTGGCTGGACAAGACGGTTAGAAATGAGTTGAAGCTTTAAGAACCCTTCAGCAACGGATTGAGGTTTATCATCTGATTCAAGAATAACAAGAACAAGTGGCTGTTCTGACGCGGCTGCTTTTTCAGCGAAAGAAGCGTTTTCTACATCGGCATTTGCTGCGAATGCATTGGCAATTTCGACACTCAGTGCGTTGGAAACCTCGATAGCCTGGTTGCCACCTTGATAGCCGCTTACTTGGCCTAATGCAGTAACTAGAGCATCACTTGGGTTTAAAATAGGGTAAGGGAAGAATGCTTCAATTATTTTGCCGTCACGATTTTTTGTAGCAGTACCGAATGCGAGAGAAAAATTAGCCATTGGTGAGAATCTCCAAATTTATAGTCTGATTGTGTCGAACGAGAAACCGTTCACTTAATTGAAGTCAGAATTTCTCGTGATGCAGATAAGCGGAAACGGATTATCGCTTTACTTTGTAATCATCATAATGACAGCGACCAGGAGATGAAAGGGGCAAACAAGAGAAAGTCTTTAAATTGATACGGCTTGTCTTTTTAGAGATACATTTCTTTTAAAAGAAACCAGAAAGGCAAAAAAAGCGCAGCTTTTGCTGCGCTTAGATTTCTTAAGCTGCGTCTTCTTGCGGATTTTCAACCGCCTCTACTTTTTTAGGCTTTTTAGGTGCGGGTTTACGTTTCGCTCCTAAAGCATAAAGTATTTCTTCTTTGTTTTGAGCCAAGAATAGAGAAAGTTCTTCTTGCTTTGATTCATCATCAATAAGCTCACTCTTGCCAATAAGCTCAAATAGCTCATCGGCCATATCTAGCATTTTGTCGTAAGCGTCAGCTTCAGCCTTAGAGGTAAAAGTCATCTTTTCTTCTCCGTTGCGCTCCACCACGTACTTGACGATTACAGCCATGGTTATCCCTTAAAAGTTGTTAATATATCTACTGTGCTTTTATACAGTTTGTTGCGATGTAAGTCCACTACGATCTCTATTTTTTGAGAAGTGAAAGTGATAGACCTATTGGACTAAGCAAGAGTTAATGTCGAGGGATTTCAAGTTTCTTTTCAAGCATTCTAACGCCTTGAGATACAAATAAAATCAGCACAAGATATTCAATAACTAAGACGCTATATATCTCTAAAGGTAAATATTCATTCACGACAAGTTCATTTGCTTTTCTTGTTAGGTCATTTAATCCGATAACACTGACTAAAGAAGACATCTTTAAAATATACACAAACTGGTTGCCTAATGGCGGTAGCATTTGACGGACAGCTTGAGGAAGAATAACGAGCCTCATTTTTTGCCAATAGGTGAGGCCCAAAGACTCTGCAGATTCATGTTGACCTGATGATATTGACTGAATCCCGCCTCGAAATACCTCCGCTAGAAAAGCACTTTCAGCAATTGACAGCGTAATTACACCAGCCCAGAAATGAGTCAGACTAACCTCAAGCAATGTAGGCATTCCATAATAGACCCAGAGCAACAAAACCAATACAGGTATGGAGCGAATAACCTCAACATAAACGCGATTGATTAAACGAAGTAGGCGAGAGTCCGACAAAGCAAGAAACGCAATGAACAACCCTATAATCATCGCTAACGCCATGCTGATTAAGGAAATACTGATTGTATCGTAAAATCCTGACACCAAAAATTTAAGGTTAGCAGACCCTTGTTCGGTATTTGGATTTAATACATACCAACCCCATTGGTAATCACTACACCCTGTGAGGAAAAATAGGCACGAAATAAGAATTAGATATGGCTTATGAATAAATGGCATGGTCACTTTTCTAGAAATTCTTGTTGTTACTGCTATGTTAACAACTACAGCATCGATTTTGATACATTAAATAGGAATAACAATGAATAAATGGATCTTACTTATTTTTACGACAATGCTAAGCATTGGAAATGTGGCGGCAGAGACGAGCCGATTGAAAGAAATTTTAGATTCAGGGGTACTTAAAGTTGGAACGACAGGTGATTGGAACCCTATGACGGTAAAAGATCCAACAACGAATAGTTATAAAGGTTTTGATATCGATATTACGACAGAATTGGCTAAAGATTTAGGTGTGAAAGTTGAGTATGTCGCCGCAGATTGGAAAACATTGGTTAATGGTATAACAACAAATAAATATGATATTACGGGAAGTGCATCACTCAATATGTCACGAGCGAAGGTGGCGGGTTATAGTCAACCTTATTTTTATTTGGCCTTTGTTCCTGTAGTGCAAAAAAAGTCGTTAAGTAAATTTAATGACTGGGATGACATAGATAAATCTGACGTGAAAGTGGCGGCTACTTTAGGTACTGTTCAAGAAAAAATGGTCAAAGACTTTTTCCCAAATGCTGAACATATTGTCATTGAAGCACCGGCACGTGATTTTCAAGAGTTACTTGCTCGACGTGCAGATGTATCAGTAACGTCCAATGTTGAAGCGGCGACATTGGTAAAACGTTTTAAACAGTTAGCGATTGTGCCAGTTAAAGAAGCTCGAAAACCGACCCCTATCTCGATGCTTTTACCTCAAGATGATCAGGTCTGGATTAACTATATTAATCACTGGGTGGAGCTTAAGAAAACACAAGGTTTCTTTCAAGAAACGGCGGAGAAATGGGGATTGAAGAGCCTATAACGATTCCTGAACAAACGCGCCCAGAGTACTAATTCTGGGCGCGTTTATAACTAGATAGAGTAAAAATAGTAAATTTGCGATTTCATTCTAATTATTATGCCTCGTATGAGGTCTAAAAATGAGAGGAAATCAATGGGCTTTTCACCGCTTACCCATGCTAAACCGACTGAACCTACAGGAATATCGTAACCATCTGGTTCTTCTATTTTTAATCTGACAAAGTGATGTTTATTTTGTAGGTTCTTACCTGTTGTTGCTCGAACCGAATCATCGAAACCCAGCAGAGAGCCTTGAGATTCCCCCGTCGCTTCTACTATCCCTTCCACTTCGGCTGAAAAAACTTTTCCTGGGTAAACTGATGAAGCAAACTCAGCAGGTTGGCCAGCCTTTACGTTACGAATGGCCTGATGGTTTACTCTCATTAACACATATTTTTCATTGGTATACATTTGTAAACGAGGCATTGCAGAAACTCGTTGCCCTTCACGTAACATGAAATTTGTTACAAAACCATCCGTTGGTGCTTTTACCTTTGTACTATCTAAGTCCCATTGTGCTTGTGCTACGGCCTCTTTTGACGCAGAAATGTCAGCTTGGCGACTTGCAACGTTAAGCTCGGCTTTGTCTATGTTGAGTTTTGCTTTTACCACCTCTAGCTCTGTTGAAACCAATTGCGATATGAGAGTCGATACTTTTTGTTTTGATAGCTCTACGGCTGTTGCTTGTTTATCTATATCACTTTCAGTAATCGTATGATTTACTGCTTTGTTCTGTTCAACGTAGCGCTCAAGGGTTTTATTTTGTAGCTTTAGATCCGCTTCAGCGGCAGCAATTTGTGATTC
The DNA here is from genome assembly GCF_028204155.1 of Vibrio algarum. Taxonomy (NCBI): domain Bacteria; kingdom Pseudomonadati; phylum Pseudomonadota; class Gammaproteobacteria; order Vibrionales; family Vibrionaceae; genus Vibrio; species Vibrio algarum. The sequence goes on from NZ_JAQLOI010000001.1 coordinate 1,140,281, forward strand.
AGCCGTTTCTATTTCTTGCTGACTTGAAGAGTACTGCGCCTGCGCAATCACTACTTCTTGAATGGCAGTATCTAATGCGGATTCAGCGGAAATTTGCTGAACTTCTGCTTTATTTAATGCAATGACGAAAGCGGTGTCATCAATTTCATAAATTAGCTGATCTTTTACAATTTTTTGATTCGGCTCAATATGAATAGCAGTCGTTTTTCCCTTTACATTAAGAGAATCGGGACGCAGTTGAATGTGTGGAGACTGCACTACAGAACCACCAGATAAGTCCATCGGTGTATAATTAATTAGTCCAACCCAAACAAACATTAACCAACCCACACCACCTAAATAAGAAAACGTTTTAGAGTATGTGTTCCATGGCATACCGACCAAACGGAGGAGATAAATAAACAGTGCCCAAATAGCTAAACCTTCAATCATGATTCAAGTTCCTCTGCCTTTGTGGTGTTAGGTGACTGTTTCCAAGTGTCTCTTAAATTTGCTACGGCTTTTTCAATATCAACAAATGCTATGATCACAGCTATTACCCAGACCCAGTGCCAAATGAACCCAATCCAAGTGAGGGCAGTAATTAACCCTATTTGTTGGTGATTGCGGCTGTGTGCTTTATTGATAGGCATTTCGTGAAAGCGCCAAAAACCGTATACAGCTGCAGCAACGCTTGCAACTAGTACGATTCCTGCAATAACGTGTAATGCGGTATCAGCACCTGTACCGACGAAGGGGACACTCAGTAGACTCATCTCGATTCCTATTTAATAGTGGACGGAAATATAATGACTTGGTTCTAAGTTATTCGTTTGGAGAATGACAGATTAGTTCAAAAATAAGCTATTATTGATTTGATCTGTTACGCGTTCTTTGGGGACAAAAATGCAAAATCGTTATTTTGCTCGAGCTGTTATGTTATTGGGGCTTTATCAACGGGCTGTAGAACATTATGGTCAATCAGTTAATGAGCTTAACTTACCTGCTAAAGTATTTGCTGAGCCAATGAATCTAATCCCAGTTTCGGAAGTTAGCCGATGGCTTTTGCAATTAGAAACAATGACCGGTGATCCGGACATAGTCATAAAAATGGTCAAGGATGTGGAACTGGATAAGCTTGGTTCGCTTGGTCATTGGTTTTTTTCTGGTAGCGATTTGGCAACAACGGTTAGGAGAATAAATACTGGTATAAGTTGTTTGCAGTCCGGGGCTTTTTTGGCCGGAGAGCAAGTAGGGAATTTGCTTAAATGGGTGTACCAAAATCCGTCAATAGAAGCGAATGTTAAAACACACGACAGTGTTCGAATTGCTATTTTTATGACTAAAGTTTTGCGTCGTTATCTTGGGCCTGACTTTAATCCTACAAGAATTATGCTGCCGGGGTCGCGTAAAAACGAGGGGTTATATCAAGCATTCTTTCAATGTGATGTTGGATGGAATCATAACAAAGCAGAGGTGTGGTTCAATGCTCAGGAAAGGTTTACACTTGCTCACACCAATGTATCAACTAAAGGGCCGCTTGCATTGAGTTTTTCGGATTTAGATGATCTATTAAACATGCCTGACCCTGCAGATGAAATAAAGGTAATTTACGAAACCATAAATTACTCCCGCCACCTAGGTGTTCCTAATGTCAGCAACGTCTCTAGAATGCTTGGTTTGTCTACTCAGCAATTCAGTCGACGACTTCATTCGCTAGATATTAATTTCACAACTATTTCCAGTTACGTATTAAGTAATCTAGCGGTTAATTTGTTTAGTCGCGGCTACTCGATTGAACAAGTTTCTACGAGCTTAGGCTATACTCACGTTGCAAGTTTTAGTCGTATGTTCAAAAAAATAGAGGAATAACCCCAATTCAATACTTAGAGCGACAAAAATCCTTTTAATCGACATAGCACTAGTTCTGCCCTTTGCGTTGAATAATGAAACTCGGACATAAACAACTAAAGGTCACCAGATCATAAATAGATCAAAGTTTAAATGGCTTGATATTCTAGACAAAACTCTACGAATTTTTTTACCAATGGACTTTGGTATTTTTCGTTATGAATGATAAGCCAGTAATCACGCTTGGTAGTGAGAGGAAAATCTAAACAGACGACTCGACCATCTTTTAGTGCTGATTGCACAGAAAGTTGAGAAAGGCATGCTAACCCCAAATTTGCAGACGTTGCGTTTATGATGGCTTCGGTTGTGTTTAATTCAAACGATTCTTCCCAATTGATTAAATGAGCCGCTAAGTGCTTTGTAAAATATTCTCTTGTTCCTGAGCCGGGTTCTCGGAGCAACCATGCGCTCCTTTCCAATTCGTTTAGCGTTAGATTCTGCCGCGTTGCTAATGGGTGTTTTGGAGAGGCAATAATGACCATGTTGTCTGAAAACCAAGGTGTAGTGTTGAGCCTAGTCTCTTTTAGCTCTCCTTCTATCAATCCAACATCTAATTCAAAATCTACAAGCTTCTGGCCAATTTTTTCGGTATTGGCAATGATTAAGGTCTGATTTAAATGACCGGTTGCTTCTCGGAATTGACTCAATAAGTAAGGTGCAACTTGGTTTCCAATAGTGTTGCTAGCACCAATGTGTAGGTCACCGATGAGTTCATTTTCAGAGGAGAATAGTTGATTTATGTTATTGGCTCGATTGATGATTTCATCCGCTAACGGGAGCAATAACCTACCTTGTTGATTGATAACTAAACGATTATTGACTCTATCAAAAAGAGTATGGCCGAGTTGTTTTTCTAACTCACCTAGCGATAGGCTGACAGCGGCTTTAGTTAAAAAAAGTGACTTCGAGGCAGAAGAAAGGGTTCTGTGCTGAGTTATCGCAACAAACACATTTAATTGTTTTAATGATACGTTCATTTCTATTAACTTTAATTGATGGGAGGTTAAATATTATTAAACTATATTATGGACAAAGGTAAATCGCTAGAAGATATCTATCTTCTTGATTGTTAATGACAAGCCTTTGACTCGAAGTGTTATCTTGAGGTTACTTGGTCGCAGTAGTTATGCTAATCTGATTCAAGCTTTACTTAACTGCTTTAATGGATAGAGGGCCTCCCTTGTTTACCGTTTATCACTCTAATCAAATCGATGTTCTTAAGTCTCTCCTTGCCGAGTTAATACGAGCAAATCCATTGGAAAATCCGTTCGATAAAGAGCAGATTTTAGTGCAGAGCCCTGGTATGTCTCAGTGGCTTAAGATTGAATTGGCTAAAGAACTAGGTGTGGCGGCAAATATAGATTTCCCTTTGCCAGCAACATTTATTTGGAACATGTTTGTACAAGTATTAGATGAAGTTCCGAACAAGAGTGCATTTAATAAAGAGTCGATGACTTGGAAGATAATGCAGGTATTGCCGGGGCTGTTAAAATCTCCGGATTTTATTCAACTAAGAAGTTACCTTATTGATGATGCCGACCAATCTAAGCTTTATCAGTTGTCAGAAAAAATTGCAGATATCTTCGATGGCTATTTAGTATACCGGCCAGAATGGATAGCAATGTGGGAACAAGACAAAGATGTTGCTGAACTGGAAGGTGAGCAACCGTGGCAGAAAGTGTTGTGGCAAGCGCTTTATGATCACACTGTGGCACTGAACCAGTCGCCCTATCATAGAGCTAACCTTTATGAACACTTTATCGATACATTAGATCATTATACGGGTCAACTAGACTCCATGCCTAAGCGCTTATTTGTATTTGGTATTTCTTCTATTCCACCACGCTACATGGATGCGTTAGCCGCACTTGGTCAGCATATGGATGTGCATCTGATGTTCACTAATCCTAGCCGTTATTATTGGGGAGAAGTAAGAGACAGAAAATACCTTGCTAAGCTCGCGATGAAAAATCGCCAACATATTGCCTGGAAAGAAAATCGAGAATCAGACAAACTCTATGAGCTTGATGGGGAATCAGCGCAATTTAAGCAACCGATAGAATATGACCCACTCGAGTCACTGCATACTGAGGTTGTTGGTAATAGCTTATTAGCATCAATGGGTAAACTAGGACGTGACAATATGTACTTACTGTCACAACTTTCTTCAAATGAAATAGAAGCGTTTGTTGAAGTAAAAAGAGATAATTTATTGCATCAGATTCAAGCGGATATGCTGAACCTTGAAGAAAGACAGGATGATCAAAATCTCTTGTCTAGTCACCATAAAAAACAGATAGATAAACACGATAGCTCAGTAAGTCTGCACGCTTGCCATAGCCCAATGCGGGAAGTTGAGGTTCTGCATGATCGGTTACTCGAAATGTTTGAAGATAACCCAGAACTCAAGCCGCGTAATATTATTGTTATGGTTGCTGATATCAACGCATACAGCGCCGCAATTCAAGCCGTTTTCGGTAATGCACCGGGTAAGCGTTATATTCCATTTTCTATTTCTGATAGAAGTGCGTCTCAAGAGAGCCCTATCTTAAATGCCTTTACTCGTTTGTTAACACTACCAGATAGCCGTTGTGGTGCGTCTGAGATACTCGAGTTACTTGAAACACCAGAGATCCTGAGCCGGTTTTCTTTAAGTGATAAGGAATTTGAGAAGGGTAAGCGATGGGTTGAAGAAACCGGCATTCGATGGGGACTTGATAACACTACCGGAGCGGAATTTAACCTGCCAGAAACCAATCAAAATACGTGGTTATTTGGTATTCAGCGTATGCTATTGGGGTACGCGATGCATGACAGCATCGATGTCTATCACACGTCTAATCAATCTTTTGCACCGTACAATGAAGTTCAAGGTATGGATGCAGAAATAGCAGGGAAATTCGCTCACTTTATTGACTGTATTACCTCTTATCGTCGAGAGCTAACCTTGACTCAATCTGTTGATGAGTGGCAAGAGTTACTCTATCGTCTGATTGATGATTTTTTTCTGGTCGATCTAGAAGGTGAAATCGCACTCAAATCTATTCGTGACGCGTTGCAGCAATTATCAGCCCAATTAACCGATGCAGCTTATTCTCACAATCTTTCCCCAGCCATCGTAGTGGAATACTTACAATCCAAATTATCGACCTCAAGGGTGAGTCAACGTTTTCTTGCTGGTCAAGTTAATTTCTGCACACTAATGCCCATGCGTTCAATACCATTTGACGTGGTTTGCCTTCTTGGTATGAATGATGGTGTTTATCCTAGAGCGATGCCTCAAGACGGTTTAGATTTGATGAATAGACGAGCTAGAGCAGGAGACCGTTCTAGACGTGACGATGATAGATACCTATTTTTGGAGGCACTACTTTCTGCTCAAAGTAAACTTTATATCAGTTATGTTGGTCGTTCTATTCAAGATAATAGCGAGCGTTCCCCCTCTATACTCGTCTCTGAATTACTGGATTATTGCGGTCAAAACTTTTGTTTAGTTGATGACCAAGACGTGAACAGTGATGACTCTGCTCGTGCATTGATTAACAAATTGTCATCGCATTACCCAATGGCTCCTTTTAGTCAAAAAGCGTTTGGCTATGAATACAGAAGTTATGCGAGTGAATGGTTACCTTCCGTTAAAAGAGAGGGGCTTAAGGCTGAGCCATTTATCCAACCCTTACCAGATTACCGAGAAATAACCGATCAGCCAGAACAACTTCCTTTAGTGGAGTTGCAGCGATTTTGGCGGTTACCGGTTAAATATTTTTTTAATCGCAGACTTAAGGTGTTTTTTGAAGATTTTGGTTCTGTCACCGAGGATGATGAGCCATTTTTGCTCAATAACTTACAAAGCTTCCATTTAAGAGACGAGCTATTGCATTCACTTTTAGCGGCGAAGCTAAGTCATCAGGATGAGCAAGCGGTTTACCAAAATTTTGTCCAACAGCAACGGGCTAAAGGTGGGTTACCAGTGGGGGCTTTTGGGGAATTAGAACTCAGTGTAAATAAAGAAAAAATCAATACCTTAGTGGACGAACTACAGTTTCTTTGCCAAAAGCCGTTAGGCGATATAGAAATAGATCTACAAATTACATTAGCCGATTGGAAAGAGCCTATTAACCTTAGTGGTTGGTTAGCTGGGAACTATCAATCAGGGTTAGTTCGCTACCGCAGCGGTAGAATCCGCAGTCAAGATCTACTACTTGCTTGGATAGACCATCTCTGTTTGGCTGTCGTTGGAGAGAGTAATAAGACTCATCTTGTGGGTTTCAACGATAAAGCAGGGCTAGAGCATAAAGTGATTCTTCCGATTGAGAAAGAACAGGCACAATTATGGTTGGTTGAACTGGTTCAATATTATTTTAAGGGGTTAAATCAACCACTCACCTATTTCCCTAAAACCGCTTTGGTCGGTATGGAAAGGTTAGCCCTAGGAAAAGAAGACGGCGACGTTAAAATGGCCAATACATTTAATGATGGATATCAGTTTAGTGGTGAGGGAAGTAACCGCTATATTCATCGAGTATGGCCTGAGTGGAATGAGGACTTGTCCCAACAAACGTCATTGGTCGCCAGAGATGTACTATTGGCCTTGTTAAGGCAGACAAAAGATAGTGACAATATTGAAATATAGCGAGAAAAGAGTAAAGAAAAAGTAGGGTGGCCGTCCGCAAATCATTATTATTTGTAGGGTGTTTACAGTACGGCCACAAGGGTCAGAGGGACCACAAATTCGTTGCAAGGATAGTAACTGTAAACCGTACGCTTAACCGTGATAGTGATCGCGCTATTTGTAACCGATAACCGAGAAATCGAACTATGCCACAAACCTTAAATACGATGAGTTTTCCATTACACGGAGCAAGGCTAATTGAGGCCTCTGCCGGTACAGGGAAAACCTTTACCATCTCCGGTTTGTACCTACGATTGCTTTTAGGTCATGGTGAACCGGAAAGCCGTCATGCTGTGCCACTAACGGTTGACCAGATTCTAGTAGTGACCTTTACAGAAGCGGCTACAGCAGAGTTAAGAGAGCGTATTCGTAGCAAAATTCATGCTGCGAGAATTGCTTTTTTAAGGCAAGAAAGCAGCGATCCTGTGATCAAGTTATTACTAGAGCAGGTCTTCGATACTAACTGGGCGATCAGCGTATTGCTTAATGCAGAACGTCAGATGGACGAAGCGGCCATTTTTACTATTCATGGCTTTTGCCAACGAATGTTAACGCAAAATGCATTCGAGTCAGGTAGTCGCTTTAACAACGAATTTGTTACCGATGAAAGTAAGTTAAAAGCGCAGGTAGTCGCGGATTATTGGCGTCGTAATTTTTACTCGCTCACTTCAGAGCTTGCCAATGAGGTTCGGTCTATATGGCGTGAACCCGAGGTATTACTTAAAGAAATTTCAAGCCAATTAACTGGTGTCCCTGTCACGCTCACCATAGAACCGATGGAAGATACATTAGAAGCCTTACATCTAAAAAATCTTGCTTCGATAGATGCTTTCAAAGCGATATGGAAAGAAAGTGTTACTGAAATACCTAATCTAATAAATGATTCAGATGTAAGTAAGCGCTCATTTACCAAGAAGAACTTACCTGCCTGGATCAACGAAATATCGACATGGGCAAGTCAGCCAACTAACGGGTATCAAGCCCCAGACAAACTAGAAAAATTTACTCAGGAATTTTTAATAGAGAAAACTCCGGAAAATAAAATTGTTCCAGAACACTTAATCTTTTCGCAAGTCAGTCTATTTTGGGCTAATAAACCCAGTATTAGAGAGCCGCTTTTGGCTCATGCTATTTCCATATGTAGAGATAATTTACAGCAGATAAAACAAGATAAACACTGGCTCTCATTTGATGACCTATTAACCAACCTTTCTGCCGCTATTGATACTGATGAGCAAGGTGCATTGGTAGAGAGAATACGGCAGTTGTTCCCTATCGCAATGATTGATGAGTTTCAAGATACCGACCCATTGCAATACAGTATTTTTAGTCGTATCTACATGCAATATCCGGAAACGGGTTTGTTTATGATAGGCGATCCTAAGCAAGCTATTTATGGTTTTAGAGGGGCCGATATATTCACTTATATTCGAGCACGAAATGAAGTCATTGATCACTATACCCTCGATACCAATTGGCGCTCTAGCGCTGATATGGTTAATGCGACTAATGGTGTATTTAACCAAGCAGACTCTCCGTTTATGTATGATAACGATATACCGTTTTATCCTGTGCATTCGAGTCCAAGCGCTGGTAAACGTAGTTGGTGGCTTGAAGGGTCTAAACAAAAAGCACTGACTTATTGGTTGCATGACGCTGAACAGCCAATTGCAAAGAGTGATTATGTCAATAGTATGGCGGTGGGAACCGCAGAAAAGATCAGCCAGATATTGCATAGTAGTGATAATGAACAAGCTTATTTCATCGATTCACAAGGGCAAAAAAACCGATACAAGCAGGCGATATTGCCGTACTGGTCAGAACTGGCAGTGAGGGGCAGATAGTTCGTCAAGAGTTAGCTAAAAAAGGCGTTGCAAGTGTCTATTTATCTAACAGGGATAGCGTCTTTAATAGTTCGATGGCGAGTGCGATATTATGCTTGCTACAGGCCGCTCTTTATCCTGAAGTAGAGCGTATTCTTAGAGCTGCATTGGCGTCTGATGTGTTAATGAAAAGCAGTAAGGTGCTGGATAACCTAAATGAAAACGAGGTTGAACTAGAAGCTAAAATTAATGCGTTTAAGGCGTTTAGGGTTATTTGGCAACAACGGGGTGTCATGCCAATGCTTCGAGCTGTCATGTCTGCAGAAAACATTGGTGAAAATTTACTAGCTCAAGAGTTTGGTGAGCGTTTGATTACTGATTTTCTGCACTTAGCGGAGTTACTACAACAGGCAAGTTTAACATTAGATAGTGACCATGCATTGGTTCGCTGGTTTGCTGAAACTATTCAAGAAATCCAAAATGGTGGTACAGCCGCCGATGAGCAAATTCAAAGGCTAGAGTCTGAAAGAAACCTTGTGCAGATAGTGACTATCCATAAATCCAAAGGATTGGAATATGATTTGGTCTTTTTGCCTTTTTCTTCCGCTTATAGAGAATCAAAGAGTGGTCAGTATTATGATGAAAAATCCGAAACGACCATCCTAGATATTACGTTGCAGCCAACTTCTATTGAGCTATCTGATAAAGAACGTTTAGCTGAAGATTTAAGGCTGCTTTATGTTGCAATTACACGTGCAGTTTATGGTTGTTTCATAGGGTTAGCTCCACTGCGAAAAGGGCGGTCTAGAAAAGATCCAACGAGCGCTCATTTAAGTGCTGTTGGGTATCTTCTCCAAAATGGAGAAGAGTGTTCAACGGCGGAACTTGAAAGCAAAACGAACGACCAAATATCAAAGCATCAAGAAATCATGGCTGTGGCCCAAATACCAGAGGCGATTAGTTCAGGGCCTCGGACGGAGTTAATTGAACAAATTGATCTTTTTGATGATGGTAACCATTTAGATAATAGCGAGCTAAAAGATCATGATGATCTAAAAGCTCGTGTAATGAATGCCCATATTGACAAGAACTGGCGTATTACAAGTTATTCTGGTCTTGTAAAACAAGGACATGGTACCAAAGATACAAGTGCTCAATTTGAAATCGAAAGCCAATCTACGGGGTTAGATACTGATTCTGCAGAAGATAAAAATGAATTATTACTAGAAGAGCCAGAACCCACCATTTTTACTTTTCCGCGGGGAGCGAGACCAGGGACATTCTTGCATACAGTTTTTGAAGAAATTGATTTTGTTTTGCCTGCAACGAGTAAAGAAACGTCGGATATCGTGCAGAATTTGCTGCAAGTAGAACAGTATGAAGAAAAATGGCTCTCCGTTATTCTCGATATGATTGATACCGTGCTTTCAACTCCTTTAGATGGTGAAGCGTTGCGACTCTGTGACAAGGATGACTCAATGAAGTTAGTTGAAATGGAATTTTTATTGCCAATTCAACACCTTTCTTCAGTGCTGTTCAACGACTTAAGTCGGCACTATGATGTTTTAACTAGTCGAGCTCATTACTTAGGCTTTAGCGATGTAAGTGGAATGCTGAAAGGGTTTATAGATTTAGTATTTGTTCATAAAGGGAAATACTACATCTTAGATTGGAAGTCGAACCATTTGGGAGATGAGGCAGAAGCTTACAAAGGGGATGCTTTACAACAAGCGATGATTGACCATAGATATGATTTTCAATATCAAATTTATGCACTTGCACTACATCGGTTTTTGCGTAATCGCATTTCTGATTATCATTACGATAAACATTTTGGTGGTGTTTATTACTTATTCTTACGAGGGGTAGATGAAAAAGGCAATGGTATCTTCTACAACAGACCTGAGGCTGAATTTTTAAACAGCTTCGATAGCTTGATCGATGGTGAACACATTGAGGTTGAAAATGTTAAGTGATTTGATGGCCTTAAGCGCTAAAAACGGTGTACGGCAGTTGGATGCTCAATTTGCTCGCTTTATACATTCAATAGAAACACAACATGCAGATGAAGTCGCTTTTATTGCTGGTGTACTCAGTAGCGAGTTATCAAAAGGGCATATATGTATCAGAATCACGGAATTGGATTTTGTCGAAATGCTAGGCCTTTACGGACAATCTGCAGACGTACTATTGAAAAAAGTAGTTGGGGTAGATTGGGATGCAGTTTTAAGCAGTGCTTCTTGTGTAGGTGATGATCAAAACAATCAAACTCAGCCACTTATTTATGATGGCCAGAGGTTGTATTTGCAGAGGTATTGGTATTATGAAAAGTTTCTCGCGGATAAGTTGAATTCGCTAGCGGAGCCAATACAGTTCACTGATGAGGAGTGTGATGTTTTGGCTAATCGACTCTCCGAACTTTTCCCCGATACGGATTTATCTCTCGATGAGCCAAACTGGCAAAAAGTAGCTGTAGCTGTCGCATTATCTAGCCGGTTATCAGTCATTTCCGGTGGACCAGGAACAGGGAAGACGACTACGGTAGTTAAATTACTGTCAGCATTGATAGAACAAGGGCTCCAAAAAGGAGCTGTACCGAAGATAAAACTTGTTGCACCAACGGGCAAAGCGGCTGCACGGCTGACAGAATCCATAGGTAGCGCTGTGAAAACCTTGTCAGTTAACAGTGAAACAAAACTGTTGATACCTAATAATGCTAGCACCATCCACCGAATGTTAGGGGCCGTGCCAAACCGAGCTGAGTTTCGCCACAATAGAGATAATCAATTGCATCTCGATCTATTGGTTGTGGATGAAGCTTCGATGGTTGACCTTCCGTTAATGGCTAAATTGCTAGAAGCGCTACCAAAACATGCTCGATTAGTATTACTTGGTGATAAAGATCAATTGGCTTCTGTCGAGGCAGGAGCGGTCCTTGGCGATATTTGCTCTTTCTTGGACTACGGTTATAGTGACAAGCAAAGCAAGTTACTTTCTCGGCTAACCGGATTCAGTTCAAATTCACTATCTTTACATAAACAAAACTCAGAGACGGTTCGCTTATCTGATAGTTTATGTATGCTCAGAAAAAGTTATCGGTTTGATGAAAGTTCAGGTATCGGTGTTTTAGCTAAAGCAATCAATTCAAGTGATGTTGCCAGCGTTCGAAAGATATTATCCCACGGTTATCCAGATCTAATATTTGATTCATTAAGTACAGAGAGTTACCAAAATATGATTGGCTTTCTTGTTAGTGAATATACCGATTATCTAAATTGCGTCCACAATGCTTCGGGTATGGATGTTTCCTTGGTTGAGTCACATGCATTGAAGGCGCTATCTCTATTTTCAAACTGCAGATTGCTGTGTGCTATTCGAGAAGGTGATTTTGGATTGTCAGGCTTAAATCAACAGATTGAGAAAGCCTTAAGCCAATCGGGACTTATTCAAAAGGGGGATGATCTTTGGTACGTTGGACGTCCAGTGATGATTACCCGAAATGATCACTCTCTAGGGTTGTTTAACGGTGATATTGGTATCGCTATGCTGGTTTCAGAAAAAGATGATAATGGAGAGGCTCAGGTCTACATTAAGGTCTACTTTGAATTACCTGATGGCAGTGTAAAAGCCGTTCTTCCGAGTAGAATTCCAGAACATGATACTGCATATGCGATGACAATCCATAAGTCGCAAGGGAGCGAATTTCCAACCACTGTAATGATATTGCCTAGTGCATATTCACCGATATTAACGAAAGAGATTATTTACACAGGTGTCACACGGGCGAGGAATAAATTAGTGATAGTGGCCGATAATACAGTGTTACTAAAGGGCGTGAAGAAAAAAACAAAACGGTTAAGCGGACTTCAATACAGATTAAAGGTTTCTTAGACCTATAAACATTAATGGCCGAGCTTGTGCTCGGCCATTAATTGGAGGTAGTTAGAAATGTCGTCTCTAAAATCCTCTGAAACGGTTTCCGAAAAGGAAACGCTTCGAATGCTGTGTCGTCTCTGACAATGCATGATCATTTTCTTGACACTCTCGTTCGCTGGAAAAACGCAGTGTACATTTAGTCCATCAAGAAAATTATTCTCGGCCATGTCTATAAAACTCTGTACCGAATTACAAATGATAGTTCTCATAATTAATGCTCATCAGAATGATCCCTCAATTTTCAAATATTGTAATAGTCTAGAAAACTGAATCCTTGAGCCAACTGGACCCGCGAATATTAACAGCCAAATTTCCAAATGAAAACCATTATTGATAGAAATGTTCTGACTTTAAATGAGCCATTTAATTAAATCTTTGTTTTTACATGCATTCAATAAATATCTAATAATAATATTTTAGACTTTCTCTGAAAGTTATAAAGGTCTTGTTTACCCATTGGCAGTTCCGATACTTCTACTTCCTGAAAACCTTGTTCTCTAAACCAATGCAGGCTATGAGTAGTAAGAACAAAAATCTTTTCGATACCAATACGGCGTGAGTGCTGTTTCATTTGTTTGAGTAGATCAAGCCCTCGATTACCGTCTCTGTAATCTGGGTGTATTGCCACGCAAGCCATTTCAGCCATTTTCTCTTCTATATAAGGGTATAGAGCAGCACAACCGATAACCAATCCATCTTTTTCAATTAAAGTAAATTGATGTATTTCTTGTTCTAGTTGTTCTCTAGAACGACGTACAAGGATACCTTGTTCTTCTAGAGGTCTAATTAGTGAAAGAATACCACCAATATCATCGATGTTAGCTCTTCTAACCTGTTCTGCACTGGCCATTACCACCTGTGTACCGATACCATCAAGTGAAAAAAGCTCTTGAATGAGAGCTCCATCCACATGGTAACTAATTAAATGGCTTCTTCTCACTCCAGCTCGACATGCTGAAATTGAGCCTCTAAGGAAACGAAGGGTGCCTGAGCTGTCATCCGTTGTTAAATCATTGTCAGACTCCAATTTATGCAAAATACTTTCTGCATTGTTTGGGAATAGTTCTGGAATGACGTTGCCATTGCCGTCCAAGATACCTTGTTCTGAGCAAAAGCCGATGAGCTTATCTGCTTTTAGCCTTATAGCGACTTGAGTCGCGACCTCTTCAGAAAGTAAATTAAAACATTCTCCCGTTACTGAACTGGCGACCGGGCCAACTAAAACGATAGAACCTTGTTCGAGAACTTGATTTATTGCCTCGGTGTCTACTCGACGCACTTTACCACTATGGTTGTAATCGACGCCATCATCGACGCCTAGAGGCTGAGCTATAATGAAGTTGCCACTGACGACGTTTAACTGTGTACCAGCCATTGGGGTGTTATTTAAGCTCATAGAAAGTCTGGCTGTTATTGCAAGTTGCAACTGTCCGGAGGCTTGCATAACAAGGTTTAGTGTTGAGGAGTCTGTCACTCTCACCCCTTTGTGATAGGGCGAAGTGTTATTTTGCAGGTTTAAAATTCTATTTATCTGGGGTCTTGCTCCATGTACGAGAACTATTTTGACCCCTAGGCTATGAAGTAGCGCAATATCACTGATAATATTCGTGAAGTTTGGTGCATCAACCGCTTCTCCACCGAGCATTATTACCATTGTCTTCCCTCTGTGGGCATTCACATATGGGGTTGATTGTCTAAATCCTTTAACTAATGCCGTGTTGCGAATCTTCATGCTTGACTACTGTTGAATTATTATATGAATATAATGAATTAAAATTCATTATTGAGCAAATGTTTTTTCTACTATAAGTAAAATAGGAATTATCGGATCTCCCTTTCGTTGCTTTTATAGTTTAGTATTTAGTTCCGACAAGAATAAAAAAGTTAAATATGGCAATTTCAGACAACAATAGATTGGTTAAAAAACAGCTTAGAGTCAAGCGAGCTATCATTGTTGTCGTTTCTCTTTTATTGATTTTTATCATTGGCTTATCCAGTGTTTTAGTCGCTCGTTATCTCGATGATTCCCGTTTGGAAGGTCTTATTTATGGCGTGTGGGAAGAACAGAATGTCCCTTCATTTGCTCAAGATAGGTTCGAAGTACGCGAAGAAGCGGTTTATATTGAAGAACGCATTGTAGATACCCGTTATACCTTTGATGGTTCAACACTTACTTATGAATTTGAAGGTAAGATTTTTGAATATATAGTATTAGATGAACATGTGACTGAACTTCAGAGAGTTGCCCCAACGCATTACGAATCGGTTTTTCATGTACGTGGAAAAATCAAACAAATAGAAGAAGAATTTTCAGATCAATAAATCTTCTAAAAAATGGAAATAATAAGTGTTATCAAGCTACAGAATCTTAAAAAATAAGAGAGTTTTTATTCCTCTTACCTGCCTTTCTATTTTGGTTGGTTGTGGTCAATCAACGAGTTTAGCCCAGCAATATAACGGTGATACTTTTGATGCCAATTTGAATCAAATCTCAGAAGTTGAATCAAATAAACCGAGAGACTTTTCTAAATTCTCGATGCAAGCTGAACAAGTTATTTCAAATTCTCCTTCAATGGCGAAACGTTACCAAGAACTGTACGAGCAGTTGAACACATGGGTTGTACAAAGTGGTGAGCCAGCAGAGCTGTCCACTTATGGTATTCAAACAGCGCAGTTGGGGGAGGCGACCGAAAAGGCAACGTATTATTTACGGGGTATTTTTCACCGGTGATGGAGCTTCGTCATGAGGCGGATGACACTTATAAGTACCCTGTTTATGGTTTGCCAGATTGTAGTGATGACTGTCCCACAAGAACGGAAATATATAATGGTGCCTTAGAAGGCCTTGGTTTGGAGTTGGGATACGCTGCCAACATGATTGATCCATTCATAATGGAAGTTCAAGGCAGTGGATTTGTCCACTATGAAGATGATGGTAGCTTGGAATATTTTGGCTATGCGGGGAAGAATAATCGATCTTATGTCAGTATCGGGCGTATTTTAATTGAGTCTGGCGAAGTAGCGCGAGAAGATATGTCATTGAAAGCGATCAAGGAATGGGTGTTGCGTAACGATGAACTGACGGTTCAAAGGCTGCTCGAGCAAAATCCGTCCTATGTATTTTTCTCGCCGCGTGATGATTCTGCTGTGAGAGGGTCTGCTGGTATTCCTTTATTGCCTATGGCTTCTGTTGCTGGGGACCGAAATCTATTTCCAATGGGAACGCCTATTTTGGCTGAAGTTCCGTTATTGAATGCCGATGGTACTTGGAGTGGCGCGCATGCCCTTAGGTTGCTTATTGTGCTTGATACTGGTGGGGCTGTGAAAGAAAATCATCTCGATCTCTATCATGGAATGGGCCCAAGAGCAGGAACGGAAGCTGGTCACTACAAACATTTTGGTCGAGTCTGGAAATTAGGGTTAGAGCAGGGGGTAACTTCTTCTCCTTGGATGTCAGAAAGTGATTTAGAATCTAGTTTTCCAAAACAATAAATATATCTATCGTGTTATTCAGCGTACGCTGATCTAGACATTTATTAAAAGAGTGCGTATAAAACGCACTCTTTCTTTTTCAACCTCGTTCCGGAATCAAATTTATGCGCGATCTTAATACGCCTTCTTCTGACCAATATGACCAACGATTTGGTGGTACACGCCGTTTATACGGAAACCAAGAAGTAGAGATTTTAAGGGCTGCACATGTATGCGTTGTAGGGATCGGTGGTGTAGGCTCTTGGGCAGTAGAAGCATTAGCAAGAACTGGAGTAGGTGAGCTAACGTTGATTGATATGGACGACGTTTGCGTTACAAATATTAATCGACAGATTCATGCAGTTTCTGCAACAGTAGGACAAAGTAAAATAGAAGTGATGGAACAGCGAGTGCGGTCGATTAACCCCGATTGCAAAGTTAACCTTATCGATGATTTTATCACTGTCGACAATGTAGCCCAGCATATATCGAAAGAATACGATTATGTTCTTGATGCAATAGATAGTGTAAAACCTAAAACCGCACTACTTGCATACTGTAAAAGTAATAAAATTAAAGTTATTACAACCGGGGGTGCTGGCGGTCAGACAGATCCCACTCAAATTCAGGTCGCCGACTTAGCAAGAACAATTCAAGATCCTCTGGCTAAGAAAATTAAAGATAATCTACGTCGATTTTATAATTACAGTAAAAATCCTCAGCGAAAGTTTGGAATTGACTGCGTATTTTCTACTGAGCAATTAAAGTACCCTCAAGCCGATGGGAGCGTATGTTCAACTAAGGCGACAGCACTAGGATCAAAACGAATGGATTGTGCTACTGGTTTTGGGGCGGCAACGGTTGTCACTGCGACATTTGGTTTTGTTGCGGTTGCTAAAATAGTTGAGAAGCTCGTTGCGAAGCATATAAACTAACACTGAGTAAACGTGAAGAGAATTGTATGAGCTTTGTTACAACACCATTTACAAAAGAAATAACAACGTTTGATGTTATTGCCACCATGCAGAACTTTAAAGGTTGGGAAGAAAAGTACCGCCAAGTTATTCAGTGGGGCAAGTTATTACCCAAGATGCCAGAAGAATTTAAAACTGCACAGGTGACGGTTGCTGGCTGTGAAAGTGAGGTTTGGCTGGTTAGCGAACAGCGAAATGGGCAATGGTTTTTCTGTGTCGATTCTGACGCACGCATTGTACGTGGTTTGATAGCTTTGGTTATGTCTGCTTTCGATGGTTGTTCAAGTGAAGAAATACTCGCTTTTGATATTGAAGGCTACTTTGATCAACTAGGCTTGATTCAGCATTTGAGCCCTTCTAGGGGGAATGGTCTTAAAGCGATAGTTGATCAGATAAAAGAACAGGTCCAATAAAAATGACAATAACGTAAGCCTATGCTTCATCGTTTGATGTTATCAGCGAGAGCATAGGAAGTGACATCATTCACCTTGTCACCTTTAAAGCATATCGATAGCCTTTTTAATGGCTAAAATCAATTTTTCTACCTCTTCAACCGTATTATAAATCCCAAATGAAATACGAACCGTTCCTTTAAGTCCAAGTGCATCCATTAAAGGGTGAGCACAGTGATGCCCTGCACGAACGGCAATTCCTTGTTGGTCGAGTAAGGTAGCGATGTCTTGATGATGGACACCTTCCATAATGAAACTAATAAGCGAGCTTTGGGGTTGAAAGCCAATTACACGAATATCCTCAAGTTCACATAAGACTTTGTAGGTCATTTCTTGCAATCGGTGGATGTGTTGTTCGATTTCAATACGCGAGAAGCTGTCTAACCATTTTATCGCGGCTGCTAATGCTATAGCACCAGCAATATTCGGCGTTCCAGCCTCAAATTTCCCCGGTAACTCAGAATATGTAGTACCAGAAAATGAGACTTTTTCGACCATCTTTCCACCGCCGTGCCAAGGAGGCATCGCGTTGAGTAAATCTAGCTTTCCGTATAGAACCCCAATACCAGTTGGAGCGTAAAGTTTATGACCAGAGAACAGATAAAAATCAGCGTCCAATTCAGATACGTTGACTTGTTCGTGGACGATACCTTGTGCGCCGTCAATGACCGCAATCGCTCCCACATTGTGGGTAAGAGAAATAATCTCTTCGATGGGATTACGGGTGGCGGTAACATTGCTAATATGAGCCACCGCGACTATTTTTGCTTTTTGTGAAAGTAGCCGATTGAAGGCCTCCATATCGAATGTGCAATCTTTATGGATAGGTACCTTAACAACCGTTGCTCCTGTTTGTTGAGCGACAATCTGCCAAGGAACAATATTGGCATGGTGCTCCATTTCGCTGACTAAAATCTCATCCCCTGGTTGGAGATTTGTTCTGGCGTAGGTTTGGGCAATAAGGTTTATCGCCTCTGTTGCACCGCGTGTCCAGATGACCTCTTTCTCTGATTTTGCCTGTATATAAGCCTGAACCGTTTTTCTTGCCGCTTCAAATTTTGATGTGGCATTTGCCGTTAAACTATGGCTTCCCCTATGCACATTGGCATTTTGTGTTTGGTAATAGTGCTTAATTGCGTCGATAACGGCTGTTGGCTTTTGTGTTGTTGCGGCACTATCTAAATAAATCAAAGAATCTTGGTTTGCTAACGAAGGGAACTGCTTGCGCACCTGATAGGCATCAAACATCATTTTTACCTAAAATATTGTAGTGAAGGTTTGGTAACGGAACCATCGGCTCTGCAATAGACCAAGCGTGACGTTTTCCAGAAAGTTGAATGATTATTTCTATCGCAAATTCAAAAGCCGAACCTGGACCTTGGCTAGTAATAAGCTTGTTTGTAATATCAATAGTGACCCTTTTGTCCCGCCACTTGTCTTTTGGTATATCTGCCTGAAACGAAGGATGGCAAGTCATCAGGGCTTCGGGGTATATCTGATGGCTCTGAAGTACTAAAGCAGGAGCCGCACAGATTGCGGCTACCCATCGACCATCGTATTTTTGTTGTTTTACCATTTCTACAAGTACGGTACTGTCTTTAAATACTTCACTCCCCGGAACGCCTCCAGGAAGGGCGATTAGATCAAATTCTTCGTCGGCAATATCAACGAGTTTACAATCTGCGGTTAAGGTTACGCCACGAGAGGCTTTCATTGACAGCGAACCATCAAAGTCGGCACTTGCTACCGTAACTTCGTATCCAGCTCGCACCATAATATCGATGATAGTGACGGCTTCTATCTCTTCCGTACCAGGGGCGATCGGGACTAATATTTTATGAGTCATATTAACTCCATGACTGTTCGATGTTCTTTATTTGGCTGTATAGCTCTTGATTGGTGGGAACGCTTATCCCATGTCGCTGGGCAACTTTACATAAATACCCATTTATATAGTCTATCTCAGTGATTTTTTTATGTGAGATATCTTGCTGCATTGAAGAGTGGTTTTTGGCTGTCGCGCTAATGACCTGATGTACCGAAGTTAATAGCACATCTGAATTGATCTCAAATTTCTCTGCATGGCGAACGGCGCATATTTCGCTAACTAGTTGAACTACAAGGGTTGAAAACTTTTCTTGTAATAGATCACCATTAAGGCATTGGTGGATTGCAGTTAATGGATTAATTACACAGTTAATAGAAAGTTTATCCCATAATGCTTTATTGATTGAATCACTCCAAGTCACGCTGGGTAATGCGTTTTCAAATACATCGGATAGGAAATGACATCGCTGGCCTAAGTTATTATAACCGCCCAGTGTTGTGCTTCCAAAACCGGTATGACAAATACTATTTTGGCTTGGTTTATACGCCCCGTGCGTGGTTGTTGCTAGCACGATAGGGTGTTCATAGAGGGATACTGGTAGGTCATCCATTGTGCCCATACCATTGTGCATAAAGACAATGATAGTTTCTGGTGCTAAGTGTTCTAAAAGAGCTGAGATAGCGCCTTTGACCTGCCAAGCTTTAACTGTCACAAGTATCACATCTGCACTTTTGAGCTGTAAAACACTGTTTGTTATAAATCGTTTGGGATTTTGATTATCCAATATCAGCAAAGTCTCAGACTTTTCTGGTTTATTAGACCATATGGATACATTATGACCTGCGTTAGCAAGGTGACATGCCCAAAGTGAACCTATCGATCCTGCGCCTAGTATCGTGATATTCAAAGCGTTTTCATCCCAAAGTAGTGTTATCTAAGAATAGCGATAGGATGAAATTATTCCAAATAAAAAAGGCGCAAAATGCGCCTTTTATGCAATTGTTTCTACTAGTTAGTTTAGAACTTGTATGTTACGGCAACGTAATGACCAATACCTGAAGTTTCACCAGCAAAACCACCATCTTCTAGGCCGTAAACTGTGTCATATACTTTTAGACCGTAACCCACTGCGTAGCGGTCTGTGTGCCAATAAATACCGTTGTACCAACCTAGGCCAGTTTTTTCTGCAGCGTATCCTTTACCTGTTTCCATGCCAAACTGAAGGTCAATATAACCTTGGTAAGAAATAAAAGAGCCATTCTCGAAGAAATAAACAGGCTTAAACCAGTTAGTTGATATTTGGTAGCCATTCCAATCTTTATAATTAGAGTCGTAGTTAGCGTAAAGGTTTAGACCAATTTTGCCTAACCAAGGAACCATCACATCAGAACCTAGACCAATTTTTTGTTGGTTAACGCCAAATGTTTCGTCTGTTGTAGCAACGCCATCCCAGTTAATTTCTGCAGCAACATATAGTTCTTGAACTGGACCAAATGATAAATCAGTACCTGTTAATCCATCGATAGACATACGTGGAGCAAGCTTCATAAACATTTTAGCTTCACTATCGGCTTTATCACTGCTTGAGCTGCTAGTTAAGTTGAATACATCTACGTAACCGTATAGATCGAATATGCCTGAACGTCCGCCAAATTCAATTTCAAGATAATCATGATCTGAGTTGCCTGGCTTCTCGTTGAATGCACCCATAAGGTTAAACTGCATCCATTTGTAGTCATTCTCATGAATATCGCCGTTTGAATAATCAGCAGCCATAACAGGTGCTGAAGTCGCGGCCAATAGACCAAGAGTAATAAGTGATTTACGCATAAGGGTGACTCTCTTTATTGTTTAGATAGTAGTAGCCAATTCCGTCGACTGCTCATTTCCATAGTGGCGTGATGATAGCGATAAAATTAGTAATTAAAAGTGAGTTAGGCTTTTAATTACTAATTTTATTGTGATCTAGATCTACTTAATGACCTAAAGAGCGGAACTTTTTACGCTCCGCGTTTTGTTGCATTCGTTTTGCATGGATAAAGAGATCCAAATCACTAATTTATGTGTGTGTGTGTTTATTCGATTGCTCTCACTCAATCAACATAAATAGTTAGTAAATGCTGCTATGCCTTATATATAAAGGCCTTATGTCGTAAATTACATCAATTGATATTATTGATGTTGTATTCTTGTTTTGATATGCATTATCGCAACTAAAGCAATTATTAATTCTATTAATTTGAAGTTTGTCATTTTTGTTGTAGTTAGTGTGGTGTAAATAGCTAATTAAATGGGTGTTTTTTTAAAGCGTGAGCCTCAGTCACATTCAATCTCAACAGATCCAAGTGTTAGGCTTGAGTAAATTGGAGTAAATAAAAAAGGCTGCAGATAAATCGGCAGCCCTTCACATTTTAAATTCTAATTTTTAATCTTCTCTATTACTGGCTTTAGTGAGTAAATCATTAAAATAGTGCCGCAATGAATAAAGCATTACTAAGCTTGGGATAACCATTAGAGCAGTAATAATAAAGAATAACGACCAATCGTTAAGATAATCGGCAAGCTCACCGCTGAACGAGGCTAGTGTCGTTCGTCCAAAGTTACCTAATGAAGCTAGCAGTGCATATTGGGTCGCTGAAAATGCCTGTCCTGTCAATACCGTTAAGAAGGAAACAAAAGCAACAGTAGAGAAGGCTGTTGTAAAGTTATCGACAATAATTGTGGCTAAGAATAAGTGCTCACTTGGCCCAACGCTCGCTATCCAGGCGAACATCAAGTTACTTGAAGCCATAGCGATACCACCAATCATAAGACCTCGCACAATGCCAAATTTTACATTGAACATGCTACCGACGAGTGTAAAGAATATGGTGACCCACCAACCTATTAACTTGGAATAATGACCTATTTGCTCATTGCTAAAGCCAACTTCTTTATAGAATGTTATCGACATTCTTCCTAGGAATGCTTCACCAATCTTAAACAGAAAAACAAACAGCAGTAGTGTAAGTGCAACTTGAACGCCATTTCGTTTGAAAAAGTCTAGGAACGGTTCAATCACTGTCACACTAATCCACGCGGCTACACGGGATTTAACGACTTTGTTATGTCGTTCCTGAGCGATATTTTGAAGCTCTTCACGTTTAGTTTTTGGTTCCCCTACGAGTAATGTAAATACCATCAAGATGACAATTACAGCAGCCATGCCGTAATAAACGCCATTCCAACCAATGCTATCTGCATTAATAAAGGCTAGGTATCCCGGCAATGAATATCCGGTCCACCAACCGATAACAGCCATCGCTGATGCTTGCGGTAACTTATTTTCTTCAGATTTTGGGAATGTATCTATACGGAATGCGTCGATTGCAATATCTTGGGTTGCGGAAGCCGTCGCGATTCCAAGTGCTATCATCGAAGTTAGCATTAGGTCATTAGCTGGATTTACGCCGGCAATAAAGAGTGTGCAGATTAAAATGATACATTGGCATAGAAAAATCCAACTTCTTCTTTGTCCTAAAGCTGAATGCAATAATGGGAGCTTAACTCTGTCGACAAGTGGTGCCCATAAGAAGTTAATTGCGTAGACGGCAAATACGGAACCAAAATATCCGATAGCCGCACGAGTCAAACCAGCATCTTTTAGCCAACCGGACATGTTGGAACCGATCAGTACCCAAGGGAATCCACTTGAGCATCCTAGCATCATTACCCATAGCAATCTTTTATCTAGGTAACTTTTAAGTGTTTCAGTCCAAGTCATCTGATTTGACATCCAACATTCCTTGTAAATTTGTAGAGACTCTAGAGGGCCGAATATTGTCAGCCCTATAAATTAGAAGAGATTATTTTTGAACCGTTACGTTGTTGATAACAATTGCTGTAACAGGCACATCATGGTAATTACCAATTGATGCGGTTTGCTGCATTGCCATTTCTTCAACAACCTTAAAACCTTTAGTTACCTTCCCAAATACTGCGTAGCCTGGGCCCTTTGCTGAAGGGTTTAAAAAGTCATTATCATTGTAGTTGATGAAAAACTGGCGAGTTGCAGAGTCTGGGTTTGATGTTCGAGCCATTGCAATAGTCGCTGTATTATTCTTTAAACCGTTACTTGATTCATTTTTAATAGGTGCGTAGGTCTTAATTTGATTCATGTCTGTATCAAAACCACCACCTTGAGCCATAAACCCACGGATGACGCGGTGGAATACCGTTCCTTCATAACTACCATCTTCGACGTACCGTAAAAAGTTGGCAGTAGTGATAGGAGCATTGTCTGAGTCGAGTTCAATAGTAAAGTTACCCATTGATGTTTCTACTTCAACATTTGGCGCTGCCATGACAGCAGCACTGAAAAGACAGATTAAAGAGATAAGCAGATTACGCATTAAAAGCGCTCCTTCATATAGTTATTAAGTTCAGCATCATTTGCTATTTCGCTCAGTACTAAGCTTGTAACATCATTTACGATTTGTTCAATTTGAGCATCGGATGCGCTAAAGGTGCCAGTCTTAGAAGCTGAGCCATTAAATGTTTTTACTAGTTTTCCGCTTGGTGTTTCAGCAGTGATTTGTAGTGTAATTTTTGCATCCATTTCATTGGACATGACACTGTGCTGCACATTCACTAACAGTTGCTGAATTTCTAAAGAAACACTATTTTCACTATTAACTGATGTTTTGAATCCTTTAGACTGCAATTGTTCTTGAAGTGCAGATTCTAAGGTAATTCTAATATTCTGTTTCGCGTGAATAGGTTGGATGTTATTGCGACCGCTATCGACCAAAGCAACGTATTGCGCAGAACGTACGTCCTTACTGTCTAGTGAATACATTAGGTTATCAACGACTTTGTTTTGGCTGGTCGTTGTCTGTGGAATAAAGTTAACTTGAGGCTCTTCTGGAGAAGATGAACAAGCCGCCAATATTAATATGGATGCTGCGATTAACAGTTTTTTCATAAATGATGTCCTTGTAATGTTTATGCAGTAAAAGTTGCAATAAACGTCGAATCTACAATCATAAGTAATTACTTAGTCGCTTGTAAAATAACAAATTTACTATTGCTTGCTATTTTGTCGACTTTTGAACGAGTAAACAATCTTGAAAGTTTATCATCGTAGCCTAGGTGGCGGTTACCAATAACGATAAGTTTTCCATTATTGCGTAGAACTTGCTTCGCATCACAGAACATTTGCCAAGCAATGTGATCCGTTATCGCATTGTTTTGATGAAAAGGAGGATTACAGACAACTAAATCGACACTTTCTTGTGAAAACCCATCTAAACAGTTATTTGCAATAAAGTTAAAGCGGTTTGATTCCGCTATTGCGCTCTTTATATTTAGTTTCGAAGAGGCTAGAGCCATAAAGCTTTCATCTACGCATGTGATTTCAGCTTGTGGATTTAGTTGAGCCAGTTTTACCGATAACACACCATTGCCACAGCCAAGATCAATGATATTTTTAACAGATGGATTGCTGGGTAGGTGTTTAAGCATAAATCGAGCTCCAAGATCTAAGCTTTCACCAGAGTAAGTATTTGGATAATTTTTAAGTGAAAAATCTTCATCATCAACGGCCCATTCAGTGATGGGATCAACTGAGTTGATTTGTTGGCTGTTTGCTTGGCAAAATACTAAGCGATGTTTTTTCCAAGCAAGTGACGTTTTAGTTTCGCCTAGGTGCTTTTCAAATATGGTCAGTGTGGAAGTGTGAATCTCTTTGGCTTTATTGACCGCGATGACAGGGCATTCTTTAGTCAGTCGGGCTCTAAGTTGACTTAGCTGCCAAGTGAGTAATCGATTATTTTTAGGTATCTGTATAAGTACGAGATCGACGTCCTCGGGAATATTGTCTAATGCATTTAGAAACTGGATTGATTTCGTTTGGTTCAGATCAATATTGTTTAATGTCGCTTGATGAGAAATAAATGAGTCACTCATCATGGTGACATGGTTTTTTTCAGAGAACCAACATGAGAGAGCCCCGAAGTTGTCATTTAATATGAGAATGTTGAGGTTGTCTGGAAGGTTTAACTCTTCCACGTATCTTATTATGTATTCATCCCCAGCATCCCAAGCTTGTAATGCTTCTTTTGATCGTTTCGGGAAACGGAAAAGAGTTAGCTCTCTTTGCAATAATGATAATTGGGTATTCGCTTCGCTCATAGTTATGCAGGCTGTTTGACTCAATGAAATGAATCAAGATTATCGCAGATGGTTGAGTAAGTTGCTATTGTTAGAGTTCACCATGAGGTTCAATAGTCCTTTTGTGATGTAAACGCTACCATATAACCCCTATTGGGTATTAATGTCCTTCGTCCAGCCAAGTATTATATTTGCGCTTGCGAGGCTGCGAACTCCAATCAATATTAGAGACCAGATATGCTTCAAGAAATAATTGAAACCAAATTGCATGACGCCTTTTCTCCAAAACACCTCCAAGTTGTCAATGAAAGCTATATGCATAATGTCCCCGCGGGCTCTGAAAGCCATTTTAAGGTTGTTGTTGTAAGTAAAGAATTTGATGAACTGCGATTAATAGCAAGGCATCGCAAGGTAAACCAAGTATTAGCTCAAGAATTGCAAAATGGGTTACATGCATTATCTATTCACACCTATACAGAAACTGAATGGTTGCAAGAAAGTGGATTGGTACCTAAATCACCAGATTGTTTAGGTGGCAAAAAAGTACAGTAGACACATAGGGTTGCTCAGACCGTTCTATCGTTAGAAAAGCGAGAATTGAAACTAAGTGAGTGAATGGCTAAACAAGCCCTAAAGGGCAATTTGAGATAAATGTTAATAAAATGGTTCAGTTTCAAACTATCATGTGACAATTTGTTGCTGAGAATATTAACAATTGTGCTTAAGTTCAAACTTATTGATATTTGATCGATTTCTCGACCCTTAGGGTAAAAAAAATCACAGTCATTGGGACTTAAGACCATGGCGTCATGTCTCGAAAAAATGCTAAACTGTCGAACCTGATAACCCTCCCTATTAATTATGTGAAGGGTTAATTAAAAAAATGTTGCAGTTTCGACCCAGTGTAAGCGGTCGGAAAATGACAAAAATACGTCGTATTTTAATGTCACGCAAAAAAGAATCTTTTTCCCGATAAAATAGTGCAAGTGCGTATGATTACAATAAAGAAGGGTTTAGATCTTCCGATTTCGGGAGCTCCTGCCCAGGTGATTAATGATGGTAAATCCATCAAAAAAGTCGCCTTGCTAGGCGAAGAGTACGTTGGTATGCGTCCTACGATGCATGCTCGCGTTGGAGATGAAGTTAAGAAAGGCCAAGTTCTTTTTGAAGATAAAAAGAATCTAGGTGTTCTATTTACTTCTCCTGCAAGTGGTAAAGTTATCGAAGTAAACCGTGGTGCAAAACGTGTACTTCAATCTGTAGTGATTGAAGTGGCAGGTGATGAGCAAATCACATTCGATAGTTTTGATTCCAAAGCAATAGCAACCCTTGATCGCGAAGTGATTAAGAAACAGCTAATTGACTCTGGAATGTGGACCGCATTGCGTACTCGTCCGTTCAGCAAGGTCCCTGCCGTTGATTCAAACACTAAGGCGATTTTCGTTACAGCAATGGATACTAATCCGTTGGCTGCCGACCCCGAAGTGATAATCAAAGAGCAACCCGAAGCATTTTCTGCAGGCTTAGATCTGTTAGCAAATCTAACGGAAGGTAAGGTGTTTGTTTGTAAGAAGGGCACTAGCCTTCCTCGCAGTGAGCAACCTAATGTTGAAGAGCATGTGTTTGATGGCCCTCATCCTGCTGGTTTAGCCGGTACACATATGCATTACCTGTATCCTGTAAATGCAGATAATGTTGCTTGGAGCATCAACTACCAAGATGTTATTGCCTTCGGTAAACTTTTCCTAACTGGTGAAATTTATACTGATCGTGTGGTCGCTTTAGGTGGTCCTGTCGTTACAAACCCTCGCCTTGTCCGAACCCATATCGGTGCGTGCATTGACGATGTTGTCGATAATGAACTAATGCCTGGCGAAGTCCGCGTTATCTCTGGTTCTATATTAACTGGTGTTCATGCGGCGGGTCCTCATGCCTATCTTGGTCGCTATCACACACAGATTTCTGTACTTCGTGAAGGTCGCGACAAAGAGTTTTTCGGCTGGGCTATGCCTGGTAAGAATAAGTTCTCTGTGACGAAATCTTTCCTGAGTCACCTTTTCAAAGGTCAGTTGTTTAATATGACAACATCTTTAAATGGTGGTGAACGTGCAATGGTACCTATCGGTAATTACGAAAAAGTAATGCCACTTGATATGGAGCCAACTTTGCTACTTCGTGATCTATGTGCTGGAGACACTGACAGCGCACAGCGTTTAGGCTGCTTAGAGTTAGATGAAGAAGATTTAGCATTGTGCACCTATGTATGTCCTGGCAAATATGAGTTTGGCGAAATGCTTCGCGATTGCCTAGATACAATAGTGAAGGAAGGGTAATCCATGCTTAAAAAGATAATTGAGGATATCGAACCGCATTTTGAAGCGGGCGGTAAATACGAGAAGTGGTATCCGCTTTACGAAGCGACAGCGACACTTTTCTATACTCCAGGTACGGTAACTCAGCGCAGTTCTCATGTGCGTGATAGCGTTGACTTGAAACGTATCATGATCATGGTGTGGTTTGCTGTGTTCCCTGCTATGTTCTGGGGGATGTACAATTCCGGTCATCAAGCGATTGTTGCCCTAAACCATATGTATGAAGGTGCTCAGCTTGCCGAAGTAATTTCAGGCGATTGGCACTACTGGTTAACAGAAGCCATCGCAGGTAGCCTTGGGCCCGATGCGGGCTGGGGCACTAAGATGCTTCTTGGTGCATCATACTTCTTACCTATTTATGGCATTGTTTTCGCTGTAGGTGGTTTCTGGGAAGTACTTTTCTGTATCGTGCGTAAGCATGAAGTGAACGAAGGCTTTTTTGTTACTTCTATACTGTTTGCCCTCATTGTTCCTCCAACGCTTCCGCTTTGGCAAGCTGCACTAGGTATTACCTTTGGTGTTGTTGTCGCTAAAGAGATCTTTGGTGGTACGGGCCGTAATTTCCTAAACCCTGCACTTGCTGGTCGTGCTTTCCTATTCTTTGCTTATCCTGCTCAGATATCAGGTGATGCGGTTTGGACTGCAGCTGATGGTTTTTCTGGCGCAACGGCGCTAAGTCAATGGGCTCATGGTGGCTCTGGTGCTCTTATTCACAATGTTACTGGTGAACCTATCTCTTGGATGAATGCATTCATAGGGAATATTCCAGGTTCTATCGGTGAAGTTTCAACGCTAGCCTTGATGTTAGGTGCTGCGATGATCGTGTATATGGGTATTGCTTCGTGGCGTATCATTGCTGGTGTTATGATCGGCATGATAGCGACTTCTTTCCTATTTAACGTAATTGGTTCTGATACAAACCCTATGTTTGCAATGCCGTGGCATTGGCACCTTGTACTTGGTGGCTTTGCATTTGGTATGTTCTTCATGGCAACAGACCCAGTTTCAGCTTCATTTACCGACAAAGGTAAATGGGCTTACGGCATCCTTATCGGTCTGATGTGTGTGCTTGTTCGAGTAGTTAACCCTGCGTACCCAGAGGGTATGATGCTGGCGATTCTATTTGCTAACTTGTTTGCACCACTTTTCGATTATTTTGTCATCGAGAAAAACGTTAAGCGGAGGCAAGCACGCTATGGCAAGTAATAACGATAGCATTAAGAAAACGCTGTTTGTTGTTATCGCAATAAGTTTGGTGTGCTCAGTAGTAGTTTCTGCTGCTGCGGTATTCTTACGCGACAAACAACAAGCAAATGCTGTTCTTGATAAACAGAAAAACATCGTAGCGGTTGCTGGACTAGAAGGTAAAGAAGGGTCTATTCCTGAATTATTTACTCAGTACATTGAGCCGCGCTTGGTTGATTTCGATTCTGGTGACTTTATTGATGGTGATGCGAATACGTATGACCAACGTCAAGCTGCTAAGAACCCACAACAATCCGTTAAATTGACTGGCGAGCAAGACAACGCGAAGATTCTTCGCCGTGCTAACACTGGCCTTGTTTATCTTGTTAAAGATGGCAGCGATGTGTCGAAAGTTATTTTGCCAATTCATGGTAATGGACTTTGGTCAATGATGTATGCATTCATTGCTGTTGAGACAGACGGTAATACTGTTTCTGGTATCACATACTACGAACAGGGTGAAACTCCTGGACTTGGTGGTGAAATCGAAAACCCACGCTGGCGTAGCCAGTTTGTTGGTAAGAAACTGTTTGATGAAAGTCATAAACCAGCCATTAAGATTGTTAAAGGTGGCGCACCACAAGGTAGTGAACACGGTGTTGATGGTCTTTCCGGTGCAACTCTAACGGCAAACGGCGTACAAAATACGTTTGATTTCTGGTTGGGAGACATGGGCTTTGGTCCTTTCCTAACTAAAGTACGTGATGGAGGTCTGAACTAATGTCTATTGATGTTAAAGAGATGAAATCGAATCTTTTCGCTCCGGTCATGGATAACAACCCGATCGCCCTTCAGGTGCTAGGTGTATGTTCTGCGTTAGCGGTTACGACTAAACTTGAAACAGCATTTGTTATGACAATCGCTGTAATTTTTGTTACGGCATTCTCTAACTTTTTTGTTTCTCTTATCCGTCATCATATTCCAAATAGCGTACGTATCATCGTTCAGATGGCGATTATCGCTTCATTGGTAATTGTGGTGGACCAATTCTTGAAAGCATATTTATATGATATATCTAAGCAGCTTTCAGTATTTGTTGGTCTGATCATTACGAACTGTATTGTAATGGGTCGTGCGGAAGCGTATGCCATGAAATCAGAACCGATTCCTTCTTTTATAGACGGCGTTGGTAACGGTTTAGGGTATGGCTTCGTACTTATCACTGTCGGCTTTTTCCGTGAACTATTTGGTTCAGGTAAGCTCTTTGGAATGGAGGTTCTTCCTCTTGTTTCTGATGGTGGTTGGTATCAACCAAATGGCATGATGCTACTAGCACCATCGGCATTCTTCTTGATCGGCTTTATGATTTGGGTTGTCCGAATCATCAAACCAGAACAAATAGAAGCGAAGGAGTAAGATCGTAATGGAACATTATATTAGTTTGCTTGTTCGTTCGATCTTTATCGAGAACTTAGCACTTTCGTTCTTCTTAGGTATGTGTACCTTCTTGGCGGTATCTAAGAAAGTTAAAACGTCTTTCGGTCTGGGTGTTGCCGTAATCGTTGTTCTTACCATTGCGGTACCAGTGAACAACTTACTTTACAACCTTGTCCTAAAAGACAGCGCATTGGTTTCTGGTGTTGATTTAAGCTTCCTTAACTTCATTACCTTTATCGGTGTTATCGCGGCGTTAGTACAGATTCTAGAGATGGTGTTAGACCGTTTCTTCCCGCCTCTGTATAACGCATTGGGTATCTTCTTGCCACTTATTACAGTTAACTGTGCAATATTTGGTGGAGTATCATTTATGGTTCAACGTGATTACAACTTTGCAGAATCGGTCGTATACGGCTTTGGTTCTGGTGTGGGTTGGATGTTGGCCATTGTGGCACTAGCAGGTATTCGTGAAAAGATGAAGTATTCAGACGTGCCTCCGGGTCTACGTGGACTGGGTATCACCTTTATCACAACTGGTTTAATGGCGTTAGGCTTTATGTCTTTCTCTGGTGTTCAACTGTAAGTCGGGTAAACGACACAATAAATAAGGAATAGTAAATGCAAAGCATTATTCTTGGTGTAGTGATGTTTACCGTGATTGTACTCGCACTCGTTTTAATCATATTAATGGCTAAATCGAAGTTAGTACCATCAGGTGACGTTACAATTACCGTAAATGGCGACCCTGAGAAAAGTTTCGTTACGTCTCCGGGTGATAAGCTACTGAGCGCTATGGCTGGTAGTGGTATTTTTGTTTCATCTGCTTGTGGTGGTGGTGGTTCATGCGGTCAGTGCCGCGTGAAAGTGAAATCTGGTGGTGGTGATATTCTTCCAACAGAGCTTGATCACATCACAAAAGGTGAAGCTCGTGAAGGCGAACGTCTTGCATGTCAGGTAGCGATTAAAACTGATATGGATATAGAACTACCTGAAGAGATCTTTGGTGTTAAGAAGTGGGAATGTGAAGTTCTTTCTAATGACAACGAAGCGACCTTTATCAAGGAGTTGGTACTCAAGATCCCTGAGGGTGAAGAAGTACCGTTCCGTGCCGGTGGTTATATTCAGATTGAAGCAGAAGCTCATCACATTAAATATTCTGATTTCGATGTTCCTGATGAATATCGTGAAGATTGGGACAAGTTTAACCTGTTCCGTTATGAGTCTATTGTTAAAGAGCATTCTATCCGTGCATACTCTATGGCCTCATACCCAGAAGAGGAAGGCTTGATTAAGCTGAATGTTCGTATTGCAACGCCACCGCCTAATAATCCAGATGTACCACCGGGCATTATGTCCTCGTATATCTGGTCTCTTAAAGCGGGTGATAAATGTACTATCTCTGGTCCATTTGGTGAGTTTTTTGCTAAAGAAACGGACAATGAAATGGTCTTCATCGGTGGTGGTGCAGGGATGGCTCCTATGCGCTCTCATATCTTCGATCAGTTATTACGCCTGCAGTCTAAGC
Source organism: Vibrio algarum (assembly GCF_028204155.1). NCBI lineage: Bacteria > Pseudomonadati > Pseudomonadota > Gammaproteobacteria > Vibrionales > Vibrionaceae > Vibrio > Vibrio algarum. Next base: position 1,171,996 of record NZ_JAQLOI010000001.1, read on the forward strand.
GTAAGATGACTTACTGGTATGGTGCTCGTTCTAAGCGCGAAATGTTCTATATAGAAGATTTCGACAAGTTAGCGGCAGACAATGAGAACTTTGAGTGGCACGTCGCCCTTTCTGATCCATTGGAAGAAGATAACTGGGATGGTTACACAGGCTTTATTCACAATGTGATTTATGAAAACTATTTGAAAGATCATGACGCACCAGAAGATTGTGAATACTACATGTGTGGTCCACCAATGATGAACGCTGCAGTAATCGGAATGTTGAAAGACCTCGGTGTAGAAGATGAAAACATCTTGCTCGATGACTTTGGTGGTTAAGTTTTAATAACTTAATGTAAAATTGATGGCTGACTCGATGAGTCAGCCATTTGTTTTTTTGTCGTAAATTAAGAAACTGAAAATAGGAAAGGGCAATGACGCTTAGTTCTTCAAAAATTTTTAAACAGATGAAATTTTTTATGTTGTTTATCTGTTCTATATCTTTAGTTGTTGGATGTAGTGATACTCGAGAACAAGTTCACCTTACCGGCCCAACAATGGGCACAACATACAATATCAAATATATAAATGGTGATGCTATTCCATCATCAGATAAATTAAAGACAGAAGTAGATAAATTACTCGAGTTGGTAAACGATCAGATGTCTACCTATCGTAAAACTTCAGAGCTGAGTAGATTTAACCAATATAAAGGGGCAGACCCTTTTGTTGTGTCCTCTGAAACTGCTTTGGTTACAAGAGAAGCAATAAGGCTTAATGAGCTAACATTAGGCGCATTAGACGTTACTGTAGGCCCGTTGGTTAACCTTTGGGGGTTTGGCCCAGAAGCAAGACCTGATGTCGTTCCGACAGATGAAGAGTTGGCAGCGCGTCGAGCCAATGTTGGTATTCGTCATTTAACCATAGAAGGCAATAGTCTACGTAAAGATATTCCAGACTTATACGTTGACTTATCGACTATTGCTAAAGGATGGGGCGTCGATGTAATCGCTAATTATATCGAGTCTCAGGGTATTCAAAATTACATGGTAGAAATTGGTGGAGAGATGCGCCTTAAGGGGACCAATCGCGAGAATGTCCCGTGGAGAATTGCTATTGAAAAACCGACTGTTGACGAAAGAACAGTACAAGAAATTATCTCTCCAGGAGACATGGCGATAGCGACATCAGGAGATTATAGAAACTATTTTGAACATGATGGAATTCGTTATTCTCATATCATTAATCCTGAAACCGGAAAGCCTATCGCTCATAAGGTTGTATCCGTTACCGCTTTGCATGCATCAAGCATGACGGCAGATGGTTTGGCAACAGGCCTCATGGTCTTGGGCGAAAAGGTAGGAATAGACGTCGCGAATAAGAATGATCTTGCGGTATTTATGGTCGTTAAAACGGAAGATGGCTTTAAAGAAGTCTACTCTGACGCTTTTGCTCAATATTTAAAGAAATAAAGAATGAAAAAGGTGATTTTGTGGAAACTTTTCTAATAACCTTCGGCGTATTCTTAGCAGTAATAGCTTCTATGGCTGTCGGCTATATATTCCAAAAGAAGGTGGTAGCAGGAAGCTGTGGTGGTCTAGGTTCAGTCGGTATAGACAAAGTATGCAATTGCCCAGAACCTTGCGATGCTCGCAAGCGTCGAGAGGCTAAAGAAGCCGCGCGTGCAGCCAAAATGGCTGAGTGGGAGAAAAACAGATTACTCTAATGATTGAGTACCTCGGGTGTGGCGCCTCGAGGTATAGTTAATGATGTAGATGTGGTTCTCTCTATCTATTTCACAAGTGTGATGTTACATTTAGATCTTCTATGCTAAGCCATTGATAGGCAAAGTAGTCAACCAAACAAAATGTAACATTCATGGATGAATATTTCTGGTTAATTGTAAGTGCGCTATTGGTTTTTGTTATGCAAGCGGGTTTTTTATGCTTGGAAAGTGGCCGTATACGTAGCAAAAACAGCATCAATGTAGCCGCAAAAAATATTTCTGATTTTATTATTTCAGTTGTCGTTTTCTGGATGTTCGGTTTTGCATTGATGTTTGGTGAGTCTACATACGGGCTCTTTGGTTTCTCCGATTTCTTATTCGATTCACTACGTTCTCCTTGGGCTGTTAGCTTCTTTCTTTTCCAAATGATGTTTTGCGGTACTGCGACGACAATCATGTCTGGCGCTGTCGCTGAACGCATGTCTTTTAATGGCTACTTAGCCGCAGCATTGATATTGAGTGGCTTGATATATCCTATTGTTGGCCATTGGGCTTGGTCTGGCTCGTTTACAACAGGAAATGTTGGTTGGCTTCAGCAACTTGGATTTGTTGATTTTGCAGGCTCAATGATAGTACACGGGGTTGGTGGTTGCGTCGCTTTAGTGGCGGTTATCATTATTGGACCTAGAATCGGTCGTTTTGAAAATGGAAATGCTTTGTCTCAAGGTAGTAATTTGCCTTTGTCTGCTTTGGGAACTCTACTGCTCTGGTTTGGTTGGTTTGGCTTTAACGGTGGTAGTGGACTTGTCTTTAATAGCCAAGTTCCTAGCGTTTTGCTCAATACATGTATTGCTGCTGCATGGGGAGGAATCTCTGCTTCACTTATCTACTATATTTATCACAAATCAGTTGATGTCACTATGCTACTTAACGGTATCATTGGTGGTTTGGTGGGGATCACTGCTGGTTGTCACGCCGTAGGTTCAGCTGCTGCAATGCTTATTGGAATCGTGTCTGGAGGCGTGGTTTATTTTGGTGAAAAGTGGATCTACGAGAAAAAAATAGATGATGCTTTAGGTGTTGTCCCTGCCCATTTATTTACGGGGATATGGGGTGTGTTTGCCGTTGGGTTATTCGGTGATCTGGATTTGTTATCAACAGGCAATACTAGAATAGAACAGATTTCTGTTCAGTTACTCGGTACTGCTGTAATCGTTGTTTGGGCTGTGTCAGTAAGTTTTCTGTTTTTCTCAATACTAAATAAATTTGTCCCTTTAAGAGTCACTCAAAAAGCGGAAGAAGACGGTCTTAATGTTTCTGAACATAACGCGGCAACTGAGTTTAAAGATCTACTAGTATCAATGAATCGTCAAAAAGAAAAGGGTGACTTTTCTGAGTTAGTACCTGAACATCCATTCACTGAAGTAGGCCTAGTCGCTAGAGAATACAATCAAGTTATACAGCGAGTGCAAACGGAGATATCCGCAAGGGATAGCGCCATTCAAAACTTTAAGTCGAGCGAGAAGCGCAAAAGTGCCATTTTAGATTCTTCTATGGATTGCATTGTTACGTTAGATATTAAAGGACGTATTCTTGAGTTTAATCCTGCTGCAGAAAGGACATTTGACTCTAGCAGACAAAGAGCCAAAAATTCAGATTTCATACAGTTATTCGTCCCAGATGAGGCGCAACCTTACGTAAAAAAAGCTTAGAACATGGGTTTGCCTCATCTGAAGGGCTACTACTCAATAGACGTAATCGTTTAAACCTAATGAGATACAGCGGTGCGCAATTTCCGGCTGAAATCTCAATTACATTTTCTCATTTATTGAACAACGCAACAGGTGAATATGTCTTAAATATTAGGGATATAACGCGTCAAACAAAGCTCCAAGAAAGGCTCAAAAATCTGGCTTACAGTGATCCTCTTACTGGGCTCTATAACAGAGCTTATTTAATAGATAATATGACGAAAGCGCTAAGAAAAATGGCGCAAGACGATGAAACTGTTGCGATCTATTTTTTAGATTTAGATAAATTTAAGAGAATTAATGACACACTCGGTCATAAAGCTGGAGATCTTCTTCTCTGTGAGGTCGCTAAACGGCTGACTAAAGTCACTAGAGAAAAGGACGTGATATCTCGTTGGGGAGGAGATGAGTTCATTATTTTAATGCGAGGTAAATTAAATAGAACAATAGCTTGTCATAAAGCTGAGGAAATTCTAGAAGTCATGAGGATGCCCGTAGAGCTTGAAGGAAAATCACTTAACATTCCTACTAGTATCGGTATTCATCTTGTCACTGATGGAAACATAGATGCAAATAAGGTGATTCAGCATGCTGACATTGCTATGTATCAAGCGAAATTAAAAGGCCGGGACAATTATCAGCTCTTTGAGTTGGAGATGGCGCAAGAAGTGAGTCAAAACTTTAGATTTGAACAAGACCTTAAAGATGATATTTATACAGACCGTTTTTTCTTGGTTTATCAGCCTAAAGTTAAAAGGGACGGAGAGGTTATTGGGTTAGAGGCTTTGTGTCGATGGACTCACAAAGAAGATGGTTTTATATCACCAGCCGCCTTTATTCCTGTTGCCGAAGAATCTAATCTAATTAATTTGTTGGGTGAGCGAGTTATAGAGCTTACATTGAGTCAATTAAGTATCTGGCAGAACAAAGGAAAAAGATTGGTCCCAGTATCGATCAATATTTCTGGCAAACAATTAGTCTCACCGGGTTTTATCCCCTTTTTAACCTCTATGCTAGAGCGATATAAGATCGCAGGAAGTAATATAGAAGTCGAAATCACAGAGTGGGTATTAGTTTCGGATATAACACACTGTATCAAGGTGTTATCTCAGCTCAAACAGCTTGGGATATCAATCTCTGTCGATGATTTTGGTACGGGGTATTCTTCTTTAAATTACCTTAAACGGCTACCAATAGATGTAATAAAAATTGATAAGTCATTTATCGATGAATGTCACAGAGTCAAAGAAGACGCGAAAATATGCGCCGCGATTATAAGCTTAGCTCATAACTTGGAACTGATTACCGTCGCGGAAGGTGTTGAAAACCAAGAGCAGTTAGATTTTCTAGTGCATAATGGCTGCGACTTATTCCAAGGTTACCATTTTTATACACCTCTATCCCCAGATGAAATAGAGGCGAATGTGTTGGAGTTGGATGTCGCGTTAAACCCTGTTAGTTAATCAACATCCTTTGAAATAACTAGGTTTCTGCCATTTATTTTTGCAGCGTATAGCCTTTCGTCAGCTATACGGATCATTGTATCTATATCTCTCTTCGCTTTTGTGGCACCTATGCTGATAGTGAGCTTAATTTCCTCATTATTATAGGGTATTGCTGTTTTTTCTATTCGTTGACGCATGCTTTCTAAGCGTTGGACGAAGGCATCATAATCTCCGTAATTGACGATACAGAACTCTTCACCACCAAAGCGTGCGGCAAGGTCATCTTTAAAATAAATAGCGATAATATGGCTAACAGTAGTGAGCGCTTGATCACCACCTTCATGACCATAGTTGTCGTTAACCTTTTTAAAAAAATCGATATCTAGCATAGCAACATTACGCTGGGGTTTGCTTTCATCTATATTAGAAAACAGATAACGGCGATTCCACAAACCAGTTAAGGCGTCTTGATTCGCCAATTTAAACATATCGTCACTAATATCTTTCATGTTTAATAGATTTTGTATACGACAGTAAAACTCTTCTTGGTTAAACGGTTTTTTTAGATAATCATTTGCACCGGCTTTTAGGAACTGCGCTGTTACGGTTTTCGACTCAGCAGTTGAGATGCCAAGTATGGCGAGTTGACTTCGGTCGTATGTGAGGCGTATTTCTCTCGTCATGGAAATACCATCCTTTTCTGGCATGGTATTGTCTGTGATGATTAACGTTATTTCTGGATCACTTTTAAGTATTTCTAATGCTTCAACGCCGTCTTCTGCTTGTACAGAACGGATATAGTGATGGTCAAGTAAATGAACCAGATGTTTTCTAACTGTCTTCGAATCATCTACAACCAGCGCTTTGTGGCTTTTATTTCGGTTTAGGCGAGTCAATAGAGGGAGTAAGTAAGAAACAGATGCGAAGCTATCTTTCAAAATATAGTCAATAACGCCTTTGGCCAACATAATGTCACGCAACTGCTCATTAAATTTTCCGGTGACAACAATCACCTTCATATCATGAGAAAGCGCAAGATCAATAACCTCACCTTCTTGTCCATCAGGTAAACAATAGTCCAATACAGCGCATAAAAAATCGGTATCGTTTTCTAATATAGCTGTTGCCTCTACCAGTGATTCAGCAGATACGACTTCCATATTGATTTTACTTATCTGGCTATTAAGATAGTTTCTAAAGCTTCGGCTATCTTCGACAACTAATATTCGATTGTTCAATTAACACCCCAATTTTCCGACTCTGCTTTGCATATAACCACAATGTAAATATATATGAAATAATCCATGCTATATATACATGTTTTAGAAAAAGATGCGGTCGAATTAATTTATACGTTATACTGTATTTTTATACAGCTATTAGATTTTGCATGAAAATGCCCGAAACTGTCGATAAACAAAGAAAAATCATTCATGTCGATATGGACTGTTTTTATGCGGCCGTAGAAATGAGGGATTTTCCAGAGTACCAGAATGTTGCACTTGCGGTTGGAGGCAGTGAAAAGCAGCGTGGAGTGATCAGCACCTGTAATTATGAAGCGAGGAAGTTTGGTGTTCGCTCGGCAATGCCGACTGGTCAGGCTTTGAAATTGTGTCCTCATCTGCGGCTAGTTCCCGGACGAATGCAAGTATATAAAGAGGTCTCTAAGCAGATAAGAAGTATTTTCGAGAGGTATACATTAAAAATTGAACCCCTTTCACTCGATGAGGCATATCTAGACGTAACCGATTGTAAGATGTTGTATGGTTCTGCAACTTTAATAGCCCAAGCAATACGTGAAGATATCGAGAATGAACTAGGGCTAACTGCTTCTGCTGGCATCGCGCCAATCAAATTTTTGGCGAAGGTAGCCTCGGATATGAATAAACCTAACGGTCAATTTGTTATACCTCCCAATGAGGTACAAAACGTAATTGATAAGCTCCCGCTGGAGAAGATCCCAGGTGTCGGTAAGGTGAGTTTAGAAAAATTACAGAAGGCGGGTTTTTTTGTTTGTGAAGATATAAAAAATAGTGACTATCGTGAATTATTGCTTAAGTTCGGACGATTAGGAGCATCACTTTGGAAACGCAGCCACGGTATCGATGCTCGTGAGGTTGAAACAGAGCGTGAAAGAAAATCAGTGGGAGTGGAAAGAACCTTCTCAAAAAATATATCGAGTTACGAAGAGTGTTGGCAAATCATTGAGCATAAGTTGTACCCTGAACTGGAAAAGCGTTTGTTAAAGGCCAACCCTGGTGGCGATATTATGAAGCAGGGCATAAAAATGAAATTTGCTGACTTTCAACAAACAACGATAGAGCATATCCATAGCCAACTTGATTTGTCATATTTTAAAGAGTTACTCCATGATATTCTTCAGCGCCAAAATGGTAGAGAAATCCGGCTTTTAGGGTTAAGTGTGATGCTAAAACCAGAAGAGAAAACGAAACAACTGAGTTTGGAACTATAGTGGATAAACAAATACTAATTAATGCCATTATTGAGCAGCTCGAAAAAATACATCAAGTTGCATTGAGCGCGACTCAAACTGCGATAGACGCTGCAACAGATGATGAGACAGTACCTGAACACAAATACGATACGTTAGCTCTAGAGGCTTCTTATCTCGCCCATGGCCAAGCCTTAAGAGTTCAAGAGTGTGAGTCGGACATTCAACAATATAAGCGCCTACCCGTTAGAGTCTTTGAGTTAATTGATAACGTTAAAATAGGCGCTTTGGTTGAGTTAATCGATGAGAAGGATAGAAGGTTTCTATTTTTTATGGGGCCATGTGCTGGTGGTGTCACCGTTGAGTGTCAAGGTAAAGAGGTGTCACTGCTGACTTCTAAAGCGCCTTTAGGCACGGCCTTATTAGGTAAGCAAGTTGGTGATGAAATTAGCCTGAATATCGCGGGCAAGCAGATTTGGTACGAGCTAGTCCATATAAGCTAACCGAATATTGACTGAGTTAATGTAGTTATTTGTTATGGTTAGGTTGAAGAGATGAGATTTCGAGGATGATATGAAAAAAATAGTTATAAGTTTGATGCTCTGCTTCAGTGTTGGAGCACAAGCGGCTAAACAATGTAGCGTTGACATTAAAAATGAGGTGCATCTCGATGGGCATCAAGTTGAAATAGTTCAACCCGATGCGTCTAAAGTACTTATTGACCAAGATAATAATGTGTTTATTAATGGTGAAAAGCTCGACTTAAACCAAGCACAAATAGACGCGATTGAAAGCTATCGAGAACATATGAATAAATATGTCCCTCAAGTGTTAGATATCGCACGTGATGGGTTAGAACTCGCTCAAAATGCGTTAGATGAAATAGCCGTTAGCTTTAATAATTCCGAAGCTTTTAATAGCGTTAAAGAGGCATTAGAAGAGTTTTTCAATGGGATGGCGCAGCGCTATCAAAAAGATGAACAGTTCATATTGCAAGAAGCGGCCTTTAGCGATGCGGTAGCAACTTGGAAAGAAGATTTTGCAGCTGCAAGAGAAACATTCAACGCCGAATTTTTCTCTAGTGCGTTTACTGCTATATCTGAACAGATGAATGCAGAAGGTGGGCTAAACTTGACGGAATTGAAGGATAAATTGGTTGAGTTACAAGCGAATTTAACGACGAAACTAGAAGCTGATTCCAAAGAAATTGAGAAGGATGCTAAGCAATATTGTGGTGATTTAGAAGCGGTGGCAGAAGAAGAAAAAATGCTACACGAGAAAATTCCTGAACTTAAAGATTACCAAGTATTTTTGATTTAGCTTACATGAGGGATAAGTTTGGTAAGAAGCCATACTATTTCTATCGTAGTAATGGTGGTTCATTTAATAACATTTATAAGCTTTTCGTCATTTCTATGAAGCGGGGTTATCTCTTACGATACCGACGTCATCTCCACGAAAGTGGAGATCTAAATCCACCCAGATTCCCGTTTTCACGGGAAAGACGAGGTTTGGCTGCTAACTGAACAGCATGACGGTTTAACGAGAATCGCGGCGAACCGAGAAAGTGCACTTATCTAAATTGCTTTGCTTGGGTTAAAAACTCGAACCCAGCCGTCGCGAGCTTTGCCTCTAAAGCGATACGATCAATGTCATAAAATTTCACGAGCTCATTTAAGTCACCATCAAAGTCATCCCTAAGTTTCAAGTTAACGATGCTCATCAACATAATAGTGTCCATACTTTCAAATTTTGATAAATCCATTACTTAGTCCTCAAAGTCAGAGATAAGCAAGTTAGCGGCAGCAAATGCGGCTTTTTCTCGTGTCTCTTTAGTCAGTGATTCATCTGCAGCAATTTCGTTTAGCGTTTTTATTACGCACGTAATTGCTTGAGGGATGTACCCTTGATCGCCACTGCCTATTTGTGCATAAAGTTCGCGAACTAAATCGCAACAGTCGTATATTTTCATTTTAAGTATCCAAGCATTTCAAATTAATATTTATGCTCAATAATATACACAGCGCTAGAAAGGATGACAAAGATTGATTTTATTATCCGTCCATAAAAAAGGGCTGCGTTAGCAGCCCTTAGCCATATTGTCGGTGGCTTAGCTTAGTTGAGCTTTTACATGTTCAACGACAGAATCCATAGCGATAGCGATTTTTTCACCATTACGACGGTTCTTATATTCGAAGTTTCCTTCGTCCATACTGCGATCGCCAATAACGATGGTATGTGGAATTCCGATCAGTTCCATATCTTTAAACATGACACCCGGACGTTCTTTCCTATCATCGAATAAAACTTCAATGCCTTGGGCGGTTAGATCCGCGTATAGTTTTTCTGCTGCTTCTTTGACTCGATCAGATTTGTGCATGTTCATTGGCACGATCACTACTTGGAAAGGAGCGATGGCTTCAGGCCAAATGATACCGAATTTATCATGATTTTGTTCAATTGCAGCTGCAACAACACGGGTACAACCAATACCGTAACAACCCATTTCCATTACTTGGTTTTTACCATCAGGACCAAGAACAGCAGCGTTCATTGATTTTGAATAGTTATTACCTAACTGGAATATATGACCAACTTCGATACCGCGTTTAAGTTGGATGGTTCCTTTACCACAAGGGCTAGGATCGCCTTCTACTACATTACGTAAGTCTTCAACTTTACCAAGTTCTACGTCGCGACCCCAGTTGATGCCGAAGTAATGTTTACCATCGACGTTAGCACCAGCTCCAAAATCACTCATTACGGCAACGGTACGATCTACAATAAACGGTAGCTCTAAACCAACAGGACCAAGTGAACCAGGGCCAGCTCCAATCAGTGCACGGATTTCAGCTTCTTCAGCAAACTCTAGTGGTGAGGCTACTTCAGCTAAGTTCTCTGCTTTGATTTCGTTTAAGTCGTGATCCCCACGAATAAGCAAGGCAACTAAGTCAGCGTCTATTTCTTCAGAAGCTTTTACAAATAGTGTTTTGACTGTTTTTTCAATTGGTAGATCAAATTGTTCGACTAATTCGGCAATGGTCTTAGCATTTGGTGTATCCACCAATTCAAGCTCTTTAGTTGCTTGGGCTAAAGGCGTTGTTGGTGCTAAAGCTTCTGCTTTTTCGATGTTAGCCGCATATTCAGACTCATTCGAGAAAGCGATAAGGTCTTCGCCACTTTCAGCTAGTACGTGGAATTCGTGTGAACCACTGCCACCAATAGAGCCTGTATCGGCCAATACTGGACGGAAGTCTAGTCCCATGCGGCTAAATACGTTGCAATAGGCTTGATGCATCTCAGCGTATGTTTCCACTAAGCTTTCTTTATCTAGGTGAAAAGAGTAAGCATCTTTCATTATGAATTCACGAGAACGCATTACACCGAAACGAGGGCGAACCTCATCACGAAACTTGGTTTGAATCTGGAATAGGTTCAAAGGAAGTTGTTTGTATGATTTAACTTCGTTACGCACCATATCCGTGATCACTTCTTCGTGCGTCGGACCTAGTACAAACGGTCGGCCGTGTCGATCTGCAATTCTTAGCAGCTCGGGACCAAATTTGTCCCAACGTCCTGTTTCTTCCCATAGTTCAGAAGGTTGAACGACGGGCATGATTAACTCGACAGATCCGGCATTGTTCATCTCTTCACGAACAATATTTTCGACTTTACGCAGCACACGTAGACCTGTAGGTAGCCAAGTATATAGACCTGAAGCTAGCTTACGAATCATACCCGCACGCAACATTAGCTGATGGCTAATGATTTCTGCGTCGTTTGGAGTCTCCTTCAGGGTTGAAAGAAGATATTTACTGGTACGCATTTATGGTATCCGTTCATCATGGTTATTAAAAATTTAGCTAGATATGATATCAGCCATTTGCTTTAGTCAAAAGCGTTCAATAGCAGTGACGGTAACTAAATCGCCGTTTACCTTAAATTTAACGTTCAGATCAAATAAGTTGACGGCATATTCTTTGTTGTCTGCCTGATTCTTTTTATAAGCAGGCCTTGGGTCCTGGCCTAATACTTCGCAAATTACCGCTCGCACTTGTCCTTTGTTGGCATGGAAACGAAGTTGTTGGTCGGCAATATTAGAAAATACAACGTTGAGTAGTTTTGGTTCAGTCTGAGCAAACCCTCCGTTCGCATCATAGACTGCGTCCGAATAAGGAATATAGGGTTTGATATCAATAATGGGTGTTCTATCTACGAGATCTACGCTGCCTAATTCAATCCAAATTTGTCCTTCTTCTTGTTTCACTCCCTTTAATTCGACTGCTGACATTCCAATACCGTTTGGTCTGAATGGAGAGCGAGAAGAAAACACACCAACACGTTCATTACCACCTAATCGAGGGGGTCTTACTGTTGGCGTCCAACCGGCATGTAGGTTCTGGTCGAATAAAAACAGTAGCCAAAGGTGGCTAAATTGCTCAATTCCACGAACGGCCTCTGGCGAATTAGATAGGCCAGTTAATTGAATTTTTGCCGTTGCACTAGGGGCTAAACGAGGTTGTCTAGGGACAGCAAACTTCTCTTTATAAGGGGTATGAATGATACCGATAGGCTCTAACGTGTGATCCATCTTTTTATTCAGTTAATGGTTGGTACCGATAAAATAGCATAAATAAACCGATAGAATTTATTTTTAATAATTAGGGCCAATGACGCGGCAATGTAACGAGTTCGTTAATGCGGGTGATTAGGCATATAGCCTCGTTATATAAGGGCCTGGTGATATTACTGCCTTTGTAAAAGTTAGGTAAATTAATTAAAAATTAAGGTGTGGAACCACTACTCATTGCGCTTATTTCTGTAGCCTCCCACCTCCTTTATGACATGGATTGTGTCACGACGAATTACTAACTTTAGGAGAGAAGTATGAGTTCATCAGCTTCAATTAAGATTAGCCCCCCCAAAAGCCTTTATTTACTCGTTTTTTGGATAGTGTGGAATACCTTGGAAACCTATTACCTCATCCCATCACTCTATTTGCTATCTTTTGTTTAGCAATCTTAATATCTTCAGGTATTGCCGGTTACTTTGAGGTGTCGGTTATGGACCCTAGACCGGAAGGTTCACGAGGTCGCTCTGTTGATGGAATTATTCATGTAGTCAGCTTACTTAATGCGGATGGTTTACGTTTAATTGTGACGAACCTAGTCACAAATTTCACGGGTTTTGCCCCTCTAGGCACTGTTTTAGTGGCTATGTTAGGTGTTGCTGTTGCTGAACACTCAGGAATGCTTTCTGCTGGTATGCGTGGGTTGGTGATGGGCGCGTCGAAGCGCATGGTAACCATTGCGGTTATCTTTGCTGGTATTATTTCTAATACAGCTTCAGAGCTTGGGTATGTTGTTCTTATTCCATTGGCTGCGATGCTATTTCATTCGCTAGGGCGTCATCCACTAGCCGGTTTGGCGGCAGCGTTTGCTGGTGTCTCTGGTGGCTATTCTGCCAACTTATTGATAGGTACTGTCGATCCTCTTCTTTCTGGTATCACTGAAACTGCCGCTCAAATGCTTGATCCTGAGTATGTGGTTGGGCCTGAAGTGAACTGGTACTTCATGTTTATTTCTACTTTCTTCATTACTTTTACAGGTGCATTTGTCACTGAGAAAATTGTTGAACCTAAACTTGGTCAATACAATGTAGATGAAGCAGCAGAAGACTTATCACAAGATAAAATGGGTAAACTAAGTGACGATGAAAAACGAGGTTTAAAATTTGCGGGTATTGCTATAGTTGCCGTCTCTGCCATTTTAGCTCTTACCATTGTTCCCGAGAATGGTGTGCTTCGTCATCCTGAAACGGGTGCGGTAGCTGGTTCCCCATTCTTGAAGAGTATTGTTGCTTTTATTTTTGTTTTTTTTGCCATTCCCGGATTTGTTTACGGCAAAGTTGTGGGAACAATGAAAAACGATCGGGACGTAATCAACGCGATGTCTAAGTCTATGTCATCGATGGGGATGTACATTGTTCTCGTTTTCTTTGCTGCTCAGTTTGTGGCTTTCTTTAGCTGGACTAATTTTGGTCAAGTGACCGCTGTATTAGGGGCTGACTTCTTACAGAGTATTGGGCTCACTGGACCACTGCTGTTTTTCGCATTTATCTTGATGTGTGCGTTTATTAACTTGATGATAGGTTCTGCTTCTGCTCAATGGGCGGTAACCGCCCCTATATTTGTGCCTATGCTGATGTTGGTTGGCTATGCACCTGAAACGATTCAAGCGGCATACCGAATTGGCGATTCCACCACTAACATTATCACACCGATGATGAGTTACTTTGGGTTGATTCTCGCTGTAGCTAGCCGATATATGAAAAACTTAGGTATCGGTACACTAATAGCGACTATGCTTCCTTATTCACTCATATTTATGGTCGGTTGGAGCTTGCTATTCTATGTGTGGGTATTCTTACTTGGACTCCCTGTTGGGCCGGGTGCCGCGACGTATTACATTCCATAGTTTTTGAGAGTCTCTCCATATTTCCTAAATAGTCGGGGAATATGGAGGACTGAACAACCATCAATGAATTGTGTTTTTGTTCCTTATCCATCGAAGATGAGAAAACCTAGTATTGCATTAACGTCAATAATTCTTTGCTGGTGAGTTCAGGGTTGTCTGAATGGCAAATTGCTGTGACTAAAGCGATACCATCGACCCCCGTTTTTGATACCTCATTGATGTTAGTTTTGTTGATTCCACCAATGGCGACAATAGGTTGCTGACTCTTTTTTACAGCATGTTTCAGTCCTTCCAATCCCCACTCTTTTAGGGTGTCGGTTTTAGTTGGTGTTGAAAAGATGGCGCTAAGGCCAATATAATCAATAGGTAGATGTTGAGATTCTGCAAGCTGAGTTTCATCTTCTACAGATAAGCCAATAATCATTTTGTCTCCTACTAATCGTCGAGCAGTGGCTACCGGCATATCACTTTGACCCAAATGGATGCCATCAGCTTGAACGGCAAGCGCAACATCAACTCGGTCGTTGATGATAAGCGGTATACCTGTACCTTGGATGATGGTTTTAATAGCCGTAGCTCTTGCAATAAAGGCTTGTATGTCGCCATGTTTTTCACGGATCTGAACAGCGGTAACCCCTCCTTGAATAGCTTGCTTTACTACCTTCTTTAAGGTGGCAATGTCTTGTTGGTCATCAGTGACCAGATAAAGTCGGTATGGGTTTATTTTGTTTTTCACTTTTACGTTCACTTGTCGCTTATCCTGTTATCTCCATCTTTCTAAACAATTGCCTACAAAGGTGGAGAACGGTTCGTTAAATTGACCTAAATCGAACTAACTTATCTTTAACCGATTAAGTAGGGTTTCATCATCTAGCTGATATAAAACGTCTAACAGGTTTAACTGTAAAGACCCCGGTCCAGCCGATTTCTCTGCGGCTATTTCTCCTGCAATACCTAATACCGCAGTCGAGGCTAGACCAGTCGTATCCCCGATAGCTGCAAAAGCACCGGTAAGTGCTGTGTGAGTACAGCCCATTCCAGTTACATATGGCATCATCGTGTCACCATTATTGAGTTGTACTACCTCAGTTTCTGAGACGACATAGTCCGTTGAACCAGAAACAACAACGCTGCATTTGTATTCGTTAGCTAAGAATTTCGCGCTGTCTAATGCCGCGTCACTAGAATCTAAGGCATCAACACCTTTGCTTTTTGCCTGCTCACCCGCTAACGCTATAATTTCTGAAGCATTACCACGCACGATGAGTTTGTTTGCTGTACGAACAATATTTCGTGCGGTTTCTGTTCTAAGTTGACTAGCACCACATCCTACCGGGTCAAGAACCACTACTTTATTATTAGCATTTGCTTGCTCTACGGCATAAGCCATACGAGGTGTCCATACGCTGTCAAGCGTACCGATATTGATAACCAAAGCGCCAGAAAAACTCATCATTTCAGCCATTTCTTGTTTACTGTGCGCCATAATAGGTGATGCACCAATGGCGAGAAGCGCATTCGCGGTATTGTTCATTACCACGTAATTAGTAATGTTTACTACCAATGGTTTTAGTTCTCTAACGGCTTTCAAATTCGCTATTATTTGTTGTTTTTTCTGATTTAAGTTGGTCATGTTCATATCCTGTTTTTTTAATCGCAGCGTTTAACCCTTGCTGCTAAATTGCAACACCCATTCGATTTTTATGAAGGAAGGGGCTGGGCTGTGTCGGTTTGTCAATCATCTGTGCATTCGCTGAGAATGATCGGATGATCAATAAATTCAGTTCACTAACTTTAAAGTGTTGGAACAAAGTCAGAAGCTTTTGGTGCCGAGCTAATGATTTTGTTCTCATATAAAAATTGAGTGAAATGGTCGTAACGTTGTAGATCTACCGCTGCAGGTCTAAGATCGAATCGAGTTAACGTATCGCGCCAAGCTCGTTTATTTAGCTCATTGTTTAACGTGTCTGGTGAATATGCGACAAACTCTTCCCATGCATCTTGTGGATGGTTGACGATATAGGTTGTCGCTTTTTCTATTGCGTTATTAAACTTGCGTATCGCATCGGCGTCATAGTTGTTTGCATTCGCGACAACCACGAGTTCATCGTAGGTTGGTACACCATGTTCCTCAGGATAAAAAGCCTTGGATGGATAGCCTTCAATCGCCAATTGATTGGTTTCAAAATTTCTTAAACCGCCCCAAATCGCATCCACTTTGCCAGAGGCGAGAGAAGACGATAGTGCCCAACCTATGTTAATAATTTCTACCTCATTAAAGGCAACACCCACTGATTTAAGCATGGTGCCGACCGTCGCTTCTTCGTTGCCAGCAATTGCGATACCGATTTTTTTGCCTTTTAGATCAGCCAGAGAATTTATCTTGCCGTTGTCTAATACCATCAATGTATTCAGTGGGGTTGATATCAAGGTGGAAGCGCGGATCAGTGGCAGTTTTTCTGCGACATCAATCGTTAAACTGGTTTGATAGGAGATAGCTAAGTCCACGTTGTTAGCCGCAACAAGTTTGGCTGGTAGGCTAGGGTCGGCAGGCTCTTGAATCGTTATAGTCAATCCTTGTTCATTGAAGTAGCCTCTTTCTTGGGCAATAACGATTGGTCCATGGTTCGGATTTACGAACCAATCTAGCATTAATGTAATGCTTTTATTGTCTTCTGCAATGACGCCAAGTGGAATGAAGGCGAGCAAAATAGTCAGCCATCCTTTTCTTACTATGGATCCTTTCTTATTTTTGGTGAACATTATTTTTCCTTAAATATTGATGTGTTGAGGTTAGAGCTGCCAATGGATAGCTCGTTTGAGAAATTTGTCTGTAATGAAATACAGAGTGATTGAAAATAGGGCCAATATAAATAAAGCGGCGAACATCTCATCTATCATCATTCGCGCATTGGCTTGCAGCATTAAGTACCCTAATCCCGCACTGGAACCGACCCACTCTCCGACTACCGCACCAATAGGCGCGACGACAACGGCCACACGGATACCCGATGCAAGTGCTGGTAATGCCGCTGGGAGGCGGATATGTCGTAAAGTTTGCCATTTTGAGGCAGACATGGTTTTTGCTAGGTCGAGATAACCAGTAGGAGTAGAGCGAAGTCCGTCATAACAGCAGGTCGTGACAGGGAAGAAAATAATGAGTGCCGCCATGACGACTTTCGAAGCGATGCCATAGCCAAGCCATAACATTAATATTGGCGCTATGGCAAAAACAGGAATAGCCTGACTGGCAATCAATATAGGTAATAACCACCGCTTGAGAGGTTTAAACAGAAGCATCTGCAATGCAAAAACCATCCCCATTGTTAAGCCTAAAATTAAGCCTAAAAGAATTTCCTGCATGGTTATCCATGTGTGGAAAGCCAATACATCGATTCGCTGTATTAGTTTTATTACTACTGCTTGAGGTGACGGTAAAATAAACGCTGGAAGCTTAAAAACGATAACGACTAACTGCCACAGTCCAAATATGACCAAAATAGTAATAACGCCCTGTAGTAAAGGTCTTATTCTGTTTTCGGGTTTGGCCTTAAGGGCTCCAGTAACCTCTAAATCTAAGTTAATCTCCGACATGTTCTTGCTCCAACTGTTCTATTAACTTCTGTTGTAACTGAGCTATTTCCTCACAGAGTTTTCTGGGTGCTTTTGTATCTGGAACGGGAAAGGAGTGAGTTTTAGAGGGAGAACCTTGCATTAGATAGATCTTGTCTGCCAGTCTAAGCGCTTCTTGTGGATCGTGAGTAATGAGTACCACCGTGTTGTTTCGCAATAAGGTAGCGGAAAGGTTTTGTAATTGATGACGGGTGACAGTATCTAAAGCTGAAAATGGTTCATCCATCAGAACCAAGGGTTTATCTTGCATCAGCGTTCGGGCGAGGGCGACCCGTTGGCGCATACCACCCGAAAGTTGATCAGGGAACTTTTCGATATGTTTGGTTAAGCCGACTTGTTCGATAAGCAGAACCGCTTTTTGACGCTCTGGTTCAGACAATTTTTGAGAGGCAAATTTAAAACTTAAACAGACGTTGTCCAAGACATTTAACCACGGTAGAAGTAAGTCTTGTTGTGCCATATAAGCAACATGTTGGCTGAGTTCACCATTAAGGTGAGTTATTAGGTTTCCTTGCCAAATCAGATTATCTTTTAATAAGCCAGCGAGAAAACGAAGAAGAGTGGTTTTTCCACAACCACTTCTGCCTAAAATACAGGTCCATTCTCGAGTCATTATCTGCATGTTAACCCCAGAAATTATAGGCTGGTGGCCATCCTTGTAACCTAAAACCGTGTTGTTTAGTTCTATGAGTACAGAATTATTCATGCTCGACATCAACTTGTGATTTTGTGATTATTTTTTGGATTGAAAGTGGAGTCGGGGATGGAATGAATTGAGAACCATGGAAAAAATGATGGACAGGGCCATGACCACAACCAATATCCAATTCGTCAGCGTGTAAAATAGCTTGGGTAATATAGTGCTTGCCGAGTTGGACTGCTTCGATAAGGCTATATCCTTGAGCGAGATAACTGGTGATGGCGGATGACAGTGTACAACCAGTTCCGTGGGTATTTTGTGTGTGAATGCGTGGTGTGGATAGTCGAGTGACGTTGTCTTTTGTTATCAATAGGTCGGTACTGGTATTTTCAGATTCTAGATGCCCACCTTTAAGTAGCACATTTTGAGTATCTAGCGCTCTGAGTTTCCCTATAAGGGCATTCATTTCAGATTCAGTTTTTGGTATTGGCTCGCCTGTTAAAGCGGCCGCTTCAGGAAGGTTGGGTGTAATAATTTCAGCTAAGGGCAAAAGTAGAGTTTTAAGGGTGGTAATGGCCTGCTTTTCTAGAAGAAGGTCGCCACTTGTTGCCACCATGACCGGGTCAATGACAAGGTGTTTAGGTTTGTATTGGCGTAATTTTCTAGCAACGGTTTTTATTATTTGAACGTCACTCAGCATCCCTATCTTTACCGCTTGGACATTGAGATCGTTAAATACGGCGTCTATCTGCTGTTCTACAAATTCAGGTGATATGGAGAAAATACCCGAAACACCTTGAGTGTTTTGTGCTGTGAGGGCGGTGATGACTGAACAGGCGTAGCTGTCTGTTGCTGAAATAGCTTTGATATCAGCTTGAATACCTGCGCCGCCGCTACTATCTGAGCCTGCAATGGTAAGGACAATTGGTGTTGAGTTCTTTGCTGTCATGTGGGTTCCTAAACGTTAGCGTATAGGAATAACAGCAGCCAGATAGAGGGAAATACTACGGGACGTAGAGACACTAACTTGGCATGGCTATTAGTTCCCTACGTCAGTGTTAACTGCATCAGGTTCAACGGGTCCCATCGAAATGGTCTCAGCTTTGGGTTGTGGCCCTTAGCTCCCCGACTAATATCTAAATTTTATTTTCCGAAAGAGTGTAGCAAATTCATACGTTAACGAAAAGAGTCCATAGTGACTCCCGTCAATGTTTGTATTGGTGTTGAACGATAATATAGTGGTTAGAAGTATAATCCTACAGCAGCATAGAGAACTCTATAATGGATGCGAACGGTCAGATTTCTCCAGAACTGGTTGCACAGATCTACGATACCGCTCTAGATCCAACCCAGTGGCCGATATTATTGGAACGGATAGCATCCACCTTGCCTCCAATAGAAGCCGAACAAATGGTTAGTGCTACACGACAGGTAAATCAACGTATATCTATGCAAGAAGTTGAAAGGTATCGAAGCCTTTCTCAGATATCTACCATAGTGGAGCATTTAGAACGAAGCGCGGCAATTAGTAATCGGATTAAAGACAACGACGAACAAGAGCACCTACAACTTAGTTTGTTCGACTTCTTACCATTGCCAGCCTTTGTTTGCGCGCCAAATGGGCAAATACTGCAACAAAACCGCTTAGCCTCTGAACTATTAAAAACCACCGCTTTAGTTATGATTGATAATCAGCGTATTAAGTTTCATCATAACTCTCAGCAGAGACAGTTCGATAAACTGATATCTCAACTAACCGAACCCAATGGCCAAGTTCGTGAAACAACGATGCGGTTACGTGATAGCTTTCAAACCAATCCGGTAAGTATCAGTTTGTCACGGATAGATGACCAATATCAGCTAGGTAGTAATATCTTGGTACTGTTTGCCAATCAAAATGTGGATACAAAGCCCAATTTGTCTGCATTTAGCCGACAATACGAGCTAACCAAAGCGGAGCAAAAACTGGTCGAAAACTTAGCTCACAATAAAACGTTGAATGAAATTAGTGAGAGTCATGGCGTATCAATCAATACCATCCGAACCCAGTTAAAGTCAGTATTTCAGAAAACAGGTTGTCACCGACAAAGTGAGTTGATGAAACTTGTTTTGGTTAATTCTACTTCGGAAGTTTGTGACAATAATGGCCAGTTAAAATCTAAGTTTATTTTTGACTCTGCGCGATACCATCATGTCTGTGAAGTAAGCAATGGTCGACAGCTGGGGTTCAGCGATATTGGAAGAACAAGCGGCGTTCCTGTCATTGTTTTGCCACCGAGTACGGGGTCAAGGCTACAGCAGCATCCCGATAATAAAGTACTTTTTGACCATAATATCCGTTTGATCACTATTGACCGGCCGGGGTTTGGTTTATCATCCGCAGATCCAAATCGAACATTAACGAGTATTGCTTACGATGTTGAAGCATTAGCAGATAACCTTAATATAGGGCGGTTTTCGTTGATTGGATTTTGTGGTGGAGGCCCTTTTGCGTTAGCAACAGCGTCCGTATTAAAGGAGCGTATCGTTCATACCTCTTTAGTGAGTTCCGTGACGCCTTTTCAGCCCATTAACTTGTTCCATGGTGTCAAATCTAGCAACAAATTTTTGGCTCAGATAGCGATGCGCGCCCCAACAGTTCTTCATCCATTGTTAAAAATCATTACCAATAACCTGATGAAAGACCATGAACTCTATTTTGATCAGGTCTACCAACATTTGTGTGAAAGTGATGCTGCAGCTCTATCAGAAACGGAAGTGACCGATAACTTTTTATTGGCGTTTAGAGAGGCGATGAGGCAGGGACCAATTGCATTTAGCGAAGATTTGGTCATTTTGAGCCGTCTTTGGAATATCAATTTTGAAAATATCGTTTCACCTGTAACGATATGGCATGGCAGTTTAGATCAACATGTTCCCGTTCAGTTGGCACGTAAGTTTCATCGTCTTATTGAACATTCTAAGTTTAATGAAATTGACAACTTGGGTCATTTACTCGTCTATCATCGCTGGAGTGAGATATTACAATCTATATCTGCAGAGCAGAGTTGAGGTGTATAGCTTAATAAACAATTAAAATAAAAAAGCCGGATACGTAGTCCGGCTTTTGTTTATTGTAGTTTAAGGAATTCTAATCTAAGAATTAATGACGCAAGTAGTGATAAACTACCAGCCTTTGACTACACCGCCTTTAAAGATCTCTGAAGCAGCCTGGTAGACTTCGTCTGTTTGGTACGCTTTCACAAAATTTTGTACTTTTTCTGAGTCAACATTCTCGGTGCGAGCAACAATTAAGTTAACGTATGGCGATTCTTTGTCTTCGACGAAGATACCGTCCTTCTCTGGCGTTAAATCGATGCTGCTTGCGTAAGTGGTGTTGATGATGGATAACGCTACATCGTCTAGAGAGCGAGGTAACTGAGCGGCATCTAGCTCAACAATAGTAATGTTTTTTGGGTTTTCTACGATATCGCGAATAGTGCCAGAAAGGCCAACATCTGCGCGCAATTTAACTAGACCTTGTTGCTCTAGGAGTAGCAACGAACGACCAAGGTTAGTAGGGTCGTTAGGAACGGCAATACGTGATCCATCGGCAATTTGGTCTACTGAAGTAACTTGCTTAGAATAGCCAGCAATAGGGTAAACAAACGAGTTGCCTGCAATAGCGAGTTTGTAACCACGGTCTGAAATTTGTTGGTCAAGGTATGGTTTATGTTGGAAAGCATTGATATCTACAGAACCATCATCGAGGGCGGCATTTGGTGTAACGTAGTCGGTGAACGTGACTAGCTCAACATCTAGGTTGTATTTTTCTTTAGCGACTTTCGCTGCAACTTCAGCGACTTGAGCTTCTGCGCCAGCCATTACGCCAATTTTTATTTTGTTGGTGTCTACTTCTTTGTCACCACATCCAGCTAATACTAGCGCTGATGCTGCCGTTGCGGTGATAAGTAAATTTTTAAGGCTAAATTTCATGTTACATCTCCTGTAATTGTTGTGTTTATTATTATCTGTGGTCTACACGACGGACGAATGCATCGCCAATTGATTGAATTATTTGTACCAGTACTATAAGCATAACGACTGTGACGGCCATGATGACAACGTCATATCGGTGAAAGCCGTAGCGGATAGCGACATCACCTAAACCTCCACCTCCAACAGTACCTGCCATAGCGGAATAACTGACTAGGGTAACGAGTGTGATGGTGACGGCATTTACTATGGTCGGTAAGGCTTCTGGGAGTAGTACCTTGGTGATAATTTGGGTAGGTTTTGCACCCATAGATTGTGCCGCTTCTACAAGGCCGCTTGGGACTTCAAGCAAAGCGCCTTCAATTAAGCGTGCGACAAACGGAATCGCTCCTATGGTCAGTGGAACGATGGCTGCTGTTGTTCCTATAAAAGTACCCACAAGAAGCTTTGTTACTGGAATAATAGCTACCATAAGGACAAGAAAGGGTACCGAGCGTCCAATGTTTACGATGGCTCCTAAAATGCTATTAAGTTTCGTATTTTCAGCGAGGCCACCTTTTTTGGTGATGTGTAATATAACACCCAATGGAATACCAACGGCAAATCCGACAAAGCCGGAAACCGCGACCATATAAAGTGTTTCTCCTGTGGCCCCTAACAACAATTTGCTATTAAGACTTAACCATTGAGCAATGGAATCAAAGGACATAACCAAGTACCTCTACTTTTACTTTGTGCTCTTTTAAGAATGCGATGGCAGCGTTGTCATCGTGTTCCGAGCCGAATAATTCTGCGACCATCATGCCGAACTTTACCCCACCAGCGTAATCAAGATCAGAGCTTAAGATGCTCACATCGATATTAAACTGGCGCGAGATTTGGCTCATTAGTGGTGCGTCGACTGTTTCTCCGGTAAATTCGAGTCGCACGAGTGGATGAGATCCCTCGATTCTATTTGTTTGTAACCGGGCTTGGTAATCTTCCGGTATTGAAAGGTCCAGAGTTGAACGAATAAAGCTATGAGCGAGCTCTGTTTTAGGGTGAGCGAAAATTTCGCCTACCGTGCCTTGTTCTACCAATTCTCCGTCACCAATGATGGCCACTTGATGGCATATACCTTTTACAACATCCATCTCGTGAGTAATCAGAAGAATAGTGATGTTTAATTTTCGATTAATCTCTCTAAGTAGTTCAAGAATCGATTGTGTTGTTGCTGGGTCAAGGGCACTGGTTGCTTCATCGCACAGCAATACTTTAGGGTCAGACGCTAATGCTCTTGCAATAGCAACCCGTTGTTTTTGACCACCGCTTAGATTGGCAGGATAAGTATCACGTTTGTCGGCAAGACCGACTAAGGATAGCAGTTCGCTAACCTTAGTATTAATCGTCTCTTTATTGATGCCTGCTAGCTCTAGGGGCAGGGCTATATTATTAAAAACAGTACGAGAAGAGAGCAAATTAAAGTGTTGGAATATCATTCCAATATTACGCCGAGCTTCACTTAATTCTGATTTGGAAAGCAGTGTGAGATCGACACCATCCACAACAACGCTACCCTGTGTAGGAGCTTCGAGCATGTTTACACAGCGGATAAGTGTGCTTTTACCTGCACCAGATGAGCCTATAACACCAAAAATACTTCCTTGTGAGATAGACAGGTTGATGTCTACTAAGGCGTGAATTTCTTTTTCACCTTGATAGAAAACCTTGTTAACGTTGCTAATTTCAATCATTTAATAAAACCTAATTGGAATAACCAGAATAAAGTACTGGTTAACTTTCTAAACTGTAGACGATGCTATGGTGAACACGTTTCCTTGTCAATAGGTATCTTGACGTATAGACGTCCATAGCTCTATTTGGGTTATTTTGTTTGGATATTTAATAGTTCTGAATGCTATAAAACGGCGAAAGAAAAAACTTGTTAATTTAGGATAAATGATGATCAGCAGTGTAAAGCGTGCAATAATTTCGTTATAAATTTCTATTGAGGATAAGGCTTTGGCTAAACCTGCTGTGTTTTTAGATCGAGATGGCGTAATTAATGTAGATCACGGATACGTTCATGATGAACATGATTTTGAATTTATCGATGGCGTATTTGAAGCGACGAAAACATTACAACAGATGGGATACCTTTTGGTTCTAGTGACCAATCAATCTGGTGTTGCTCGCGGGTTGTTTAGCGAAGATAGGTTTCTTTCTTTAACGGAATGGATGGATTGGAATTTTGTTGACAATGGCGTTGAACTTGACGGTATTTATTACTGTTTACACCATCCTGAACACGGTATCGGAGATTACAAGCAAGATTGTGACTGTCGCAAACCGAAACCAGGCATGTTTATTTCTGCTCGTGACTTCTTGAAAATAGATATGGCGAACTCAATCATGGTAGGCGATAAAGCGGAAGACATGATGGCAGCAGAAGCGGCTGGTGTTGGCACAAAAATACTCGTTAGAACAGGAAAGCCCGTAACAGACAGGGGAGAGTCTCTCGCTACGGTTGTTTTAGAGAGTATAAAACAAGTACCAGAGTATCTTAAACAACGGTAAAGGATGTCTTGTGAATATTAAGTGGCTTTTTTTCTCTATTTTTTTTGCTTTGGTTGGATGTGGTTCAACCACAGATTCTCTTTATACCTGTAATAATGGAACACAGTTCACGGTGTCTCATACTGAAGATCAAGCAGCTGAAATGGTCATGGCGCACAAACGGATTTCACTGCAACAGGTACCAGCCGCGTCCGGTAGCAAGTATGAAAATTCAGAGCGTGATTTGATGCTTTGGTTGAAAGGAAAACGTGCCATGGTTACCCTAGGCTCAGATACCATCATAAACTGTGATCAGGTTACTAATTGATAACCATGAGAAAATTGACAATTCATGATATTGCAAAACTCGCTGGAGTAGGTAAGTCAACGGTTTCTCGCCTGTAGTTAATTACCCTACTGGGTATTAATTAGAATGCAGTTGGTCAACAATCGAAATGAATAGTTGGCTGGCTGTTTTCAGTATCTCATCAGGGAAATCATAGTCTGGATTGTGTAATTCAGGGTGAGAATTCCCACTTCCTATACAAAAAAGTGCACCATTCCATTTCAGTAAAAACTCGGAAAAATCTTCCGACCAACGCATAGGCTCATTAAGGCTCTCAACGGTAAAACCTAGCTGTTTGGCTTGTTGGTTAATTATCTGACAATGTTTGCTCGAATTGAAAGCCGCATTGAAGGGTTCATCCCAGTCAACTTTTACGATAATGCCTGTTTTTTGTTGTAACTTATCTAGCATCGCAAGTAAATTCGATTTCATATTCGAAAAGGTTTGGTTGCAATCACTGCGCATGGTAGCCATCACTTTTGCATTACCCGGAGCAATACCAAATGCTTCTTCTCCAAGCCTTGCATGGACTATGGTGACTAAGCTGAAAACGTCAGGGTGCATATTCGGAATACTTTGCAGGTAATTAACTGTTTCGATCATCGCTAGGCAAGGACTGAGGCCATTCTCAGGTCTAGCAGCGTGAGAAGTTTTTCCTTCAAACTCAATTGATATCCCGGTAGACGCGCAAGCGAATGTACCTTCTCTAATTAGTATTTGATTGAGAGGATAGCCTGGTAGGTTGTGGTAGGCGAAAACGTTATCAACCTTCAATGATGAGAGCGCTTTATCATTGAGCATGGATAAAGCGCCAGTACCGGTCTCTTCTGCTGGCTGAAACAGTAAGATGACTTTGCCTGTTTTTGGTGGCGATTTTGAAAGTTGTTCCGCTACCATTAACAGCGAACTTGTATGACCATCATGCCCACAGGCATGCATCACACCAACATTTTCTGACACATGGTCATGAGTGGCTATCTCATTGATGGGGAGTGCGTCAAAATCAGCACGAAAGAGGGTTGTTTCTCCGTCATAACCGCTGTCTACAATGCAGATGATGCCATATCCACCGATGTGACCGGTAGGGGATAAGCCGAAGTTTTCTAGTTGAGAGAAAATCATTGCTGATGTTTGTTTTTCTTGCACAGATAGCTCGGGCTGTCTGTGCAACTGTTTTCTGAATTCGATCGGGTCAAAACAAAGCGTGTTTAACGTAGCATCCATGCGGTTAATCCAATTGTGTTATTTTTATAGGTTGATTCTGCTTGGCTATACTATCCCATTTTGTTACACGCAATGCTAACTATAGGTCACTGTATAGCGTGCTGGTTTATGGTTCATACCCAATACGATATTTAGCACAATCGCACCAAGCACTGATATGGCTAATATTGTTGGAGTGATGAAAAAGAACGATGCCACCAAAATAGTGCTATCGATCCCAAGCTGTGTTTTACCTACAGAAATTCCGGTTTTATCTTGAACAAGAAGGCAGAAGATATTGAAACCACCTAAGCTTGAACGGTGTCTAAATAAAATGAGCATACCAAGCCCCATCAGTAATCCACCAGCGATAGCGCAGTATATTGCATTAACAGACTCAATACTTATCACCATGTCTAGGTGGTCCACGAATACAGATACAAGGCCACAAGAAACAATACTATTTACTGCAAACTGAAAACCAAATCGGCGCCAACCTAATATAAAAAAGGGGATATTTGTAAAGAAATAGAAGGTACCAAAGCTAAATGGTATTAACTGACTTAATAATAATGAAAGTCCAGCGGTACCTCCTGTAATAAGATTCGCCGATTGTAGAAAAAATATGCCTTGAGCCGTTAAAAACGTCCCAGTGAGTATCGCTATCCAGTCTTCCTTGATTGAGTGTTTTTGCATCATTTTTCTTTTTTTGTTGCATTAAGTAGCCAGAATAGTAGATAAAAAATGAGTTTTTCGGTAGCTTGGAGGCTAAATTTGTAGGTATGGCGTGTAAGTGACAATTTACACCCTGTAAAGGAAGATGTTGACAGTTTAACGTTGACAAACTTTCGCTATTTATTGGTATGAACTAATTTCAACTGAAATATGAAAAATTCACATGATTATTTTGCTTAAGTTGCTTTCTGATATAGGTCAAATTATGTAGAATATCGCCACTTAGTACACCGACGAAAACGTTTGCGTTGGTTGGTTGTGTGGTTTTTTAGGAATTTCAGATTATCTGAGTCAGGAGATACAGATGCTAAAGCGTGACATGAACATTGCTGATTATGATGCAGAGCTATATGCTGCAATACAAGAAGAGACTCTTCGCCAAGAAGAGCATATTGAGCTAATCGCTTCAGAAAACTACACCAGTCCTCGAGTAATGGAAGCTCAAGGTTCACAGCTAACCAACAAATACGCAGAAGGTTATCCTGGCAAGCGTTATTACGGTGGTTGTGAATATGTAGATAAAGCCGAGTCACTTGCTATTGATCGTGCATGTCAGCTTTTTGAATGTGAATATGCTAACGTGCAACCACACTCCGGATCACAGGCAAACAGTGCTGTTTATATGGCGTTGCTTAAGCCGGGCGATACCGTATTAGGTATGAGCTTAGCACATGGTGGTCACCTTACTCATGGTTCACCAGTTAACTTCTCTGGTAAGCATTATAACGTTATCCCTTACGGTATTGATGAAGCTGGTCAAATTAATTATGACGAAATGGAGCAGTTGGCTGTTGAGCATAAACCTAAAATGATTATCGGTGGTTTTTCTGCTTATTCTCAGGTTGTTGATTGGGCTCGCATGCGTGAAATCGCAGATAAAGTAGATGCTTACCTGTTTGTTGATATGGCCCACGTTGCTGGTTTGATTGCTGCAGGTGTTTATCCTACGCCATTACCACATGCCCATGTGGTTACAACAACTACTCATAAAACACTTGCCGGTCCTCGTGGTGGTTTGATTCTTTCAAACGCTGGTGAAGACATGTACAAAAAACTAAATTCTGCTGTATTCCCTGGTGGTCAGGGTGGCCCACTAATGCATGTTATCGCGGGTAAAGCGGTTGCATTTAAAGAAGCGATGGAACCAGAGTTTAAAGAGTACCAAGCTCGCGTTGTTGCTAATGCTAAAGCAATGGTTTCTGAATTTATTGCACGTGGTTACAATATTGTTTCTGGTTCAACTGAGAATCATCTATTTCTTGTTGATTTAATTGATAAAGACATTACAGGTAAAGAAGCGGATGCAGCACTAGGTGCCGCTAACATTACCGTAAACAAAAACTCAGTGCCTAACGATCCTCGTAGCCCTTTTGTAACTTCTGGTATTCGTGTTGGTTCTCCTGCGATTACACGTCGTGGTTTCACCGAGGAAGATGCTAAGGCGTTAGCTGGTTGGATGTGTGATGTCCTAGACAACATCAACGATGAGACGACCATTGAAGCAACCAAGCAAAAAGTACTAGAAATTTGTAAGCGTCTACCTGTATACGCTTAGACCATAAGTAGGGTTTTCGATAACCCTATTTTAGAGCACAAAAAAACGCGAGCTTAATAAAGGCTCGCGTTTTTATTTACGGCGACTGTTTCATTATTCTTTATTGATACTCAGAGTTGTACCTGATTTACATTCAAATGAGTAATAACGGCGACTTTCGTTAAATTTAGAAAGACCTTCACCCGTACAGTAGTCGATATTAATGTCACGCATTATCTCTAGTGTGTCTTCACTGTTCATAGTGAATTTAGAGTCATCTTCGCAAATAATTCTTACGCGGCCATCATCACTCACAGAGTAGGTTCTAACTTCGGTATTACATAGTTCAAACGATGCATCCAAATAGTTATCTTGTTGTGTATTTTGTTGAGCACAACCTACAAGGATCAGTGATAAAAACCCCAATAAACCTAATTTCAGCATATCTCTATTCCTTTTTAAAATGCTACAAGTTACTTATTGCTAACGAACTTATATACAATTTATATCCCTAATACAAAAAAGACCACTAAGTTAAGCAACCTTTTTGAATGTTGGTCTCAGTTATTTTACTTCTTCGCCTTTAGCTTGCATATCCGCATGGTACGACGAACGTACGAAAGGACCACAAGCGGCATGAGTAAATCCAAGATCTAAAGCGATTTCTTTAAGCTCGTCGAACTCAGAAGGTGGCACGTAACGTTCTACCGGTAAATGATGACGGCTTGGAGCAAGGTACTGACCAAGTGTCAGCATGGTAACACCATGAGAACGAAGATCTTTTAATACTTCAACGATTTCTTCTTTAGTTTCACCTAAACCCATCATCAAGCCTGATTTAGTTGGTACGTCTGGATGGAGCTCTTTAAACTTCTGAAGTAATGTTAGCGACCACTTATAGTTTGCCCCTGGTCTTGCTTTTCTATACAAGCGTGGTGCGGTTTCGAGGTTGTGGTTGAAAACATCCGGTGGATTATCTTTTAGTACTTCAAGAGCTGTGTCCATACGACCACGAAAGTCTGGGACAAGTGTTTCTATTTTTATGCCTGGGCTTTTTGCTCTGATTTCACGAGTACAATCAGAGAAGTGTTGTGCGCCACCATCACGTAAATCATCACGATCTACTGACGTTACTACCACATATTTAAGCTTCATATCGCTTATAGTTTGTGCGAGATGTTTAGGTTCATTAGTGTCTGGAGCGATTGGTCTACCATGGGCAACATCACAAAATGGGCAGCGTCTGGTGCAGATAGCACCCAAGATCATAAATGTCGCAGTACCGTGGTTAAAACATTCGGCTAGGTTGGGGCAAGACGCTTCTTCGCAGACGGAATGAAGTTTATTTTTACGCATGGCCGATTTAATATCTTGGATGCGCTTGCTGTCAGAAGGTAACTTAATTTTCATCCATTCTGGCTTTCGTAATACTTCACTTTTTTCAACTGGCACTGTTTTCGTTGGTATTAATGCCATTTTATCAGCGTCTCTATATTTGACGCCTTTTTCCATTTGAATTGGTTTGCTCATGATTAATTGCTTTCTTTTATTATGTCGACATGCTCGTAGTTAAGCAGAGAAAGAAGCTCTTCAACTAACGTTGCACTAACAGTATCTATATTATTTGGGCCGCCAAGCTCACTTACTTGTACCATTTCCATGCCTTGATATCCACAAGGGTTTATTCGTAAAAAAGGAGAAAGGTCCATATTAATGTTCAACGCGAGTCCATGAAAGGAGCAGCCTTTGCGAATTCTTAATCCCAGAGAGCATACTTTTTTACCGTCTGTATACACTCCAGGCGCATCGGGGCGAGCCGATGATTTTATACCATATTTGTCCAAGGTATTGATGACGAGATTTTCGATATTAGTAACGAGTTCTCGTACACCTATATTTTTTCGGCGTAGATTAATAAGAAAATATGCAACTAACTGTCCTGGTCCATGGTAGGTAACTTGACCTCCACGATCGCTTTGAACTACTGGGATGTCGCCGGTGTTCAAAAGATGCTCTTTTTCCCTGCCTGACCTTGGGTGAATACCGGATTGTGTTCGACTAGCCATACTTCATCTACGGTTTCGTCAGTGCGATTATCGGTGAACTCATGCATTGCCTTCCAAACTGGTTCATAGTCATTAAGACCAAGGTTTCGCACGATGAGGTGATCTTCGATTTTAGACAAGCGAACAGCCCTGCGATTATAGTTAATAAAGTAAACAGATTATAAACTTCTTTTGATACTTCGACTATTAGATTTTTGGTATGAATCTGAATCAAAAACAGCGGCAATAGCCGCTGTTTTTGTAATGAACTGGTTTGCTCTGTTATAGAACCATACGAACGATATCAATTTCAGCCAACTCTTTATAGAGCGACTCTACCTGCTCGATAGATGTTGCCGTAATAGTGACCGAAACAGCGTTATAGGTACCTTTGCCACTTGGCTTGATACTTGGGCTGTAATCGCCTGGCGCGTGTTTTTGAATCACTTGTAAAACCAATTCTGGCAGCTCAGGTTTTGCATAACCCATAACCTTGTATGTGAACTGACAAGGGAACTCTAACAGGTCTTTAAGCTTTGGTTGTTCTTGCATGAAATACTCCAGAGGTTTTATTGAGCAGCGCATATTACGCCCAAAAAAGATCAATCTCAAGAAAAACAAAAGGTCACATTGAAGTGACCCTTAGTGCGAAATATTAAGGTGGTTATTTAGAACCAACTCTTAAAAAGAAGGATGAAGTAGTCAACAAGACGACTAAAAATGCCACCTTTTTCAACGTCTTCTAAAGCCAGCAGTGGATACTCAGCAATATCTTCGCCATCGACTTGGTAGTATAATTTGCCCACTACGTCGCCTTGGCTGATTGGTGCTGTCAGTTCTTTCTCTAGAACAAAGCTTGCTTTTAAGTTCTTCGATTGGCCGCGAGGAAGTGTTACATAAGTATCTTGGGCGACACCTAAGGCAACATTTTCTTGTGAACCCATCCAAATACGCTCACTAACGAACGTTTCACCTGCCTTATGTGGAGCAACTGTTTCAAAGAATCGAAACCCGTAATTTAGAAGCTTTTTACTTTCTGCTTTACGCGCGTTTTCGCTCTTGGTTCCCATTACTACAGCAACAAGGCGCATTTTACCTTCAGTTGCGGAGCTTACTAAGCTGTATCCTGCTTTACTTGTGTGGCCTGTTTTAATGCCATCAACGTTCATGCTCTTATCCCACAATAATCCGTTACGGTTATATTGTGTTATGCCGTTATAAGTGAATTGTTTTTCACTATAGATAGCATACTCTTCAGGGACATCGCGGATTAGAGCGCGCCCAAGGAGAGCCATATCGTAAGGCGTTGAGTAGAGCTCATCATGATCTAAGCCGTGAACATTAGCAAAGTGAGTGCGGGACATACCAATAGAGTTAGCCCATGCATTCATAAGGTCAACAAAGGCGTCTTCAGAGCCTGCCACGTGTTCTGCCATCGCAACACAAGCGTCATTACCAGACTGGACAATTATGCCACGGTTAAGGTCCTCGACAGAAACAGTCGTGCCTACTTCGATAAACATTTTTGATGAGTCAGGATAGTTTTTAGCCCATGCGTTTTTACTGATAACAACGTTGTCTTGTAACGATATGTTACCACGCGCTAATTCTTGTCCGATGACATAACTTGTCATCATTTTAGTTAGGCTTGCAGGTGAAAGTTTGGTGTCTTTCTCTTTTTCAGCAAGCACTTTTCCAGAATTGAAATCAATAAGTACATAGCCTTTAGCGGCTATCTGAGGTGCATCGGGAACAACAATAGGCGCTGAATATGAAAATGGCGCAGATAGTGCAGCTGTCGTGAGAAGCAATGATCTAAAAGTAATTTTTGATTTATTCATCTGTATTATCAATTTTATTGGTTATAACACTAGTTGAGTCGAAAACCTTATATCTTGATATCCGACATTAATTCTGGGAGCACTATGACAAATATTCTAACAATTCGCCAGTCCTGCATGATATATGTTAAAGATTGTTTTTTCTAATAAATGCTTGAGGAAAGCCGTTTGTTTTTAACATTTGTAACACTTTTTCTGATTCAGAGTAGTTTGAAAATGGCCCAACGAGTACTCTGAAGTTACTGTTGTTCGGTTCAATATAGGTTTCTAGCGATAAACTTTGGTTTATATCTTGAGCTAAACTTTTGCTTCTGTCCTCATGATTTGAGGATGAGGCTTGAATACTGTAGCTCAATAAGGCCTTCGTTGGGTTCAATGTTGAAGGTTGTGGTTTTGTCGTGATGTATTCGATCTCTACATTGGCCGTGCCTGTGTCAACTACGTTTAACTTATACGCAGCGGCATAGCTAAGATCGATAATTCTTCCACCGTGAAATGGCCCTCGATCATTAATACGAACGATAGTGCTTTTGCCATTATCTTTATTGGTTACCTTAACATAGCTAGGTATAGGCAGTGTTTTATGCGCCGCTGACATAGAGTACATATCATAGATTTCTCCATTTGAAGTGAGATGACCATGAAATTTTTTTCCGTACCACGATGCTTGCCCACTTTGCTTAAAGCCATCTGGGTTCTTGATGATTTTATATGAACCACCTCGAAGATTATAATCTCTATTTCCTCCACGGCTGAAAGGTTCATAGACAGGATGCGCGTCTTCGATATGATCGAGTTGAATGGGTTTATCTGGGCCAACATCATTGGAAATCGAATAGCGGCTGTCAGAGCTAGAACAAGCCACTAATAATAGAGTTAAAACGATAGTAAATAGAGTGTTATTAATTTTCATTATGTCGCTTTTGATAACATGCTTCTGTGAGTATGAATAGACATTAATATGCCGAAACCTGCCATTAGCGTAACCATTGATGTGCCGCCATAGCTAATAAGGGGAGTGGAACTCCGACTACAGGCAGTATGCCACTAACCATACCGACGTTTACGAAAATGTACACAAAGAAACTTAACATGACACTTCCAGCCATCATTCTACCAAAAGCCGATTGAGATTGACTGGCGAGATATAAGCCTCTGCCGATGATAAAAAGATAAAGTGAAAATAAAGCTAGGATACCAAGCATACCCCATTCTTCAGCAATAACCGCGAATATAAAATCTGTATGTCGTTCTGGTAAAAACTCTAGTTGTGATTGAGTTCCATGTAACCAGCCCTTGCCTGACACACCACCTGAACCGATAGCGATTTTGCTCTGTATTATGTGGTAACCCGCACCTAGAGGGTCGGATTCAGGGTTGAAGAGAGTACGTACTCTCACTTTCTGGTATTCCCGCATTAGGAAAAACCATAAAATTGGTGCAAATGCACTTACAGTAACTGCCGCTGAAAAAATATAACGCCAACTTAATCCAGCTAAAAAAATAACAAATATACCAGACGCAGCAATAAGAATGGAGGTTCCTAAATCTGGTTGCTTAGCAATTAAAATAGTTGGTACGCCAACCAAAATTAAAGATATGACCAATGTTTTGAATGAGGGTGGAAGCGGTCTTTTACCAATATACTTTGCGACCATTAATGGTACGGCTAGTTTGAGTAGTTCTGAAGGCTGAAATCGTATAAAACCTAAATTGAGCCAACGTTGGGCACCCTTTGATGACTCTCCAAAAAGAGTACTCCTAACAAAAGAACAACGCCAACAACGAATAGAAAAGGTGCAAAGGCTTCATAGGTTCGCGGAGATATTTGAGCGAGTACAATCATAACGCCTAACGCTAATACCATACGCATTGCTTGACGATCCATCATGGCTAAGTTTTGACCGCTTGCGCTGTACATTACAATGAGCCCAAATAACATGACAGCGATAAGACCAAGTAGTAATGGTAGATCGATGTGAAACCTTTCAAAAAAGATACGGCTTTTTCCAGTCGATGGATCTATTTTCATTACTCTTCCGCTCCTTCTTCTTTGTTTAGTATTATCTTATCGAAAATCTTACGTACTACTGGTGCCCCGTTAGTTGAGCCACCTCCTGCATTTTCTAACACGATGGTTGCGACGACTTGAGGATCTTCTAAAGGCGCGAATCCAGTAAACAAAGCGTGGTCTCTTAAGTACTCATCAAGCTCTTCTGCGTTGTACTCTTCGTCCTCTTTGAGCCCAAAGACTTGAGCTGTACCTGACTTCCCACCGCTTTGATAACCGAGCTTTTGAAATGCTCTACGGGCCGTTCCTTTTTTACCATGATTAACTAGGTTCATCCCGTTAATCGCGATGTCCCAATACTTGTCAGGAACGCCTGAAATTGGTGGGTAAAGATCGATTGGTTCTGGCGTGGTGATTTGTTCGTCAGTGGTGTTATCTATTGTAGCTTTAAGCAGATGCGGAGGGATCACTTCACCTCTATGGATCAATACAGAGGTTGCCTTTGCAATTTGCATCGGTGTTGCGGTCCAATACCCTTGCCCTATGCCTACAGGTATTGTATCCCCTTGATACCAAGGGGTTCTGTGCCGGGACATTTTCCATTCTCGACTTGGCATATTCGCTTTGCTTTCTTCGTATATATCGATACCGGTATAGTCGCCAAAGCCAAATTTCATCATCCATGAGGAAAGCTTATCTATTCCCAGATCGAAGGCTATTTGATAGAAAAATGTGTCAACGGACTCTTCAATGGATTGAGTTATGTTAACTCTTCCGTGACCCCAGCGTAGCCAGTCTCTAAATGGTTTCGTTTTTGAATTGGGTATCTTCCAGAAACCCGGATCGTTTCTAGTAGTATACGGAGTGACGATTTCCTCTTGAAGTGCAGCAACCGCTATGAAAGGTTTGACTGTCGATGCTGGAGGATAAATGCCTAACGTAGCACGATTGACCAATGGTCTGTTTTTGTTATTAAGTAGCTTGTTGTAGTCTTTACTTGAGATACCGTGAACAAATGAATTCGGGTCATAGCTTGGTGTCGACACCATCGCTAGAATACCGTTATCTTTTGGATCTAGAACCACGGCTGAGCCGCGACGATTATCTAACAGTTTATATACATACAATTGAACGTCGATATCTAGATTAAGGACTAAATCTTTCCCAGGAATCGGTGGGATATACTTTAGAGTACGGATAACTCTACCGCGGCTGTTTACTTCTACTTCTTGATATCCTGCAGTACCATGTAAGACAGTCTCGTAGTAACGTTCGATACCCAGCTTGCCTATGTCGCGAGTGGCTTGGTAATTACTCTCTAAGCCTTCTCTTGCAAGTCTGAGTACGTCACGGTCATTGATTCTCGAAACGTAGCCTAAAACGTGTGTTAGGGCGGAGCCGTATGGATAGAATCGTTTCAAAGTTGCGGTCACTTCAACGCCGGGAAATCGGTATTGATTCACTGAAAAAATGGCGACTTGCTCTTCTGTTAGTTGAGAAAGTAGAGGAATCGATTTAAATCGTCTCGTACGTCGGCGCTCCTTATGGAATGCTTCAATTTTTTCTGGTGAAATATCGAGGATTTTCTGCAATTCAACAAGTGTT
Source organism: Vibrio algarum (assembly GCF_028204155.1). NCBI lineage: Bacteria > Pseudomonadati > Pseudomonadota > Gammaproteobacteria > Vibrionales > Vibrionaceae > Vibrio > Vibrio algarum. The sequence continues at coordinate 1,207,930 of NZ_JAQLOI010000001.1, forward strand.
TTATCTATGTCTTCCGTTTTTTCTGGAATGAGCTCTAAATAAAAAACAGGCCTATTTTCGGCTAATAGCTTGCCGTTTCGGTCATATATTAGCCCTCTATTTGGAGCAATAGGGACCACTTTTATGCGGTTGTCATTTGACCGAGTTTCATAATCTTGGTACTGATTGACCTGAATATTATATAGGTTACCAATCAGTACTGTGAACATAGCGATTATCCCAAGAAAAGAGATAAACGCTCTACTTTTGAATAGTCTAGATTCGACTTGATGATCACGAATTTGAGTGCGTCTACGTCTCATGTCACTCTATTCTCGATGATACGGATGGTTGGTGGTAATACTCCAAGCCCTGTAGAGGCTCTCTGCCATTATAACTCTAACAAGTGGATGTGGCAGTGTAAGAGGAGAAAGTGACCAGCTTTGTTCAGCGGCAGCCTTGCAAGCCGGAGCTAAACCTTCAGGGCCACCAATTAAGATCGAGACATCTCTCGCATCTAGTTTCCAATTCTCTAGCTGTTGTGCCAATTGCCCTGTATCCCATCGTTTTCCTGGAATATCCAGAGTAACAATTCGATTACCTTTAGGTATGGCGGCAAGCATTGCTTCCCCTTCTTTTTGCAGAATTCTCACAATGTCTGCATTTTTGCCTCTTTTTCCGGCGGAAATTTCCGTCAGCTCCAAAGGCATATCATGAGGAAAACGACGTTTGTATTCGCTGAACCCTTCTTCTACCCACTTAGGCATTTTGGTTCCAACCGCAATCAGCTGAATCTTCAACGCTAGCTCCAGAGCTTTTCTAGTTGATAGAGCTCACGATGTTCTTGTTGCATTACATGCACCATCACATCGCCCATATCTAATACTACCCATTCACCTTCGTTCTCACCATCGATACCCAATGGTGTTAAACCTCTGTTTTTAGCTTCGGTTGCAACATTATCCGCGATAGATGATACATGGCGTTTAGAGCTACCAGTGCAAACTATCATATAGTCGGTAACACTAGATTTATCGACTACATTAATAGTTACAATGTTCTCTGCTTTCATGTCGTCTGCTTTTTCCGCAAGAAACGTTTTTAGTTCGTCGCCTAACAAATTAATACCTCATTAAATTAAAAAGTGCTCAATGCAAATGATAACATTCTTTATCTTTGAATTGGCAGGTCTGGAAATATGGCTGGGGTTGCTGAACAAAACTCCAACGAGAGTTGTGCAATTAGCGGCCATACTGAATCGTCATATTGAGTTTTGGTGGAAATCTCGGCTTTATTCAAACCTCTAAATAGTCGACGAATCTGAGCAAACTCTAACCTTTGCAGTGTAGAACTGTATAGAGGTCGTTTACTTTGCCAGATGCGATGCTTGTCAAAAATGGCACCAATGGACGTGTGCGATAATTCACTTTTTAGTTTGGTAATCAAGTTCAATTCACGTTGGAAGGTTCTAAGTAAAATAACGGGTTCAATACCTTCCAATTCTAATTGACGAAGAATACGTTGAGCTCTTTTGGGTTTCCCAGCCAATAATGCATCCATCCAATGAAATGGCGTGAAATGATTATGTCGGCTCAGGGATTCCTCTATGCGAACCAAATTGAGGTCGCCATCTGAATAGAGCAAAGCGAGCTTTTCTAAACTCTGAGCCAGTGCGAGTAAGTTACCTTCGTGCCATTGTGCCAGCATCTGAAGCGCTTGCGCGTCTGGTTTTAGGTTAAGTTTTCTGCAACGATTCTGAATAAACTGAGGTAACCTCTGAATGTCAGGGGTAAGACAACTAACCCAAACACCTTGTTGGTTTAAGGTCTTAAACCACTTGGCATTTTCTTGGGCTTTTGTCAGCTTACTCCCTACGATAAGAAGTAAAATATCAGCGTGCAAACTTTCGGTTAATTGGACTAGTTCCTTCGATGCGGCCGCATTGATACCGGTTTCAGGAACCTCTAGCTCAATAATCTGTCGACTAGAAAATAGGCTTAATGCTTGGCAGCAGTCGTACACTTCATTCCAGTTGATTTGATTATCAATGGTAAAGTTGTGCTTTTCATCAAACCCGGCCATTTTCGCGGTGGCAATTATTGCGTCGCGGCTCTCTTGAACGAGCAGTGGTTCGTTACCAAAGACGAGATAACTGCTATGAAGCTGCCGATGTAGCTGATCTACTAGCTTGTCCGCAAAAATGCGCATCGTCCAATTACTCGCTAATAGTGTTAGTTTGTGGTGAAGTCAGATCTTCGTTGTTAATAAGGGGGGTCATTGGGTTCGAATTATCGGTGTTTTGGTTTTCGTCACCGTCAAACTGCATGTTGCCTTCTTCAATTTGATTCTTCACTCGGGCCATTTGTCGCATGATTAGAGAGGCGGCTTGTATGCGCATTTCATCTTCGATCATGTCTTTTTCGACGGATTTTGCCAAGGCGGTACTTGGATTATCCAGATAGTTTCGAGTGACTGTATTGGAGTAAGTTTTTGTACCCAGTTCCGGGATTGTTATCCGAAAAGAGGTGTTATAAGTGAGTGCTTTTTCAGCTGCAGTACTATTTTGATAGAGAGATAAAGTGCTTTCACTGACGCTCTCACTGATTAGATGTAAGTTTGGAACAGTAGGGGAAGGCGGAACCACTTCGATGTCGTTTAGCCTCAGCTGAGCTTCTACATTTCTTGTTAATTGACTGTATTTATCAAAGCTAGTGAAAGATAGCTTTGATATCTCTTCTGGTACTAAATAATTCCCACGTAGGTGAAAACCACAGGCAGATAAAGCCATTGAAAATAGTACAACAACCATAACTTTGATTGAAAATTTGTAGGCAATTGGTTTCACAAAATACTCTCTGCTTTATTATGTTTAGCTAAAATTAATTTACTTATCTAATAAGAATCAGGCGCTTTAATTCTTATTAGATAAGTATAAACAGGATGAATACACATCCTGTTTATTGACCTTAAAATCTTAATTTAGTTCTCGAATCAATTAATTCGCAACTATATTAAGTAATTTCCCAGGTACATAGATTACTTTTCTGATGGTCTTTCCGTCAGTGAACTTAACGACATTTTCGTTATTGAGCCCCAGGCTTTCTACGTGTTCTTTGCTTGCATCTGCAGCAACAGTAAGCTTCGCACGAAGTTTACCGTTAACTTGTACAACAATGAGCTTTTCGTCTTCGATCATTGCTTTGTCATCAGCGGTTGGCCAAGTAGCCGTATCCATTGCTGACTCACCTAAAATCTCCCATAGCTCATAAGAGATATGTGGGGTAATTGGGTAAAGCATAGCTACCACTGCTTTCAAAGCTTCATCAAGAATAGCTCTGTCTTGCGGTACCTCTTGAGGTGCTTTAGCTAATTTATTCATTAGCTCCATGATTGCAGCAATCGCTGTATTGTACGTCTGACGTCGCTCAATATCATCCGTTACCTTAGCAATCGTCTTATGTACGTCACGACGTAGCGCTTTCTGATTTCCAGTTAACGTTGAGTTGTCTAGTGGTTCACTTGCACCTTTTGACGTATGCTCGTTAACAAGTTTCCAGACACGTTTTAGGAAGCGGTTTGCGCCTTCAACACCAGACTCCTGCCATTCTAGGGTCATATCAGCAGGAGAGGCGAACATCATAAATAGGCGAACAGTATCTGCACCATATTTATCTACCATCTCTTGAGGGTCTATACCATTGTTCTTAGATTTAGACATCTTAGTCATGCCAGTATGAACGACATCGTTGCCTTCAGAGTCTACTGCTTTAACAATGCGACCTTTTTCATCACGTTCAACCGTAACATCTGTTGGTGATACCCATACTTTAGTACCCTTTTCAGTGGTGTAGTGATAAGCATCAGCAAGCACCATACCTTGGCAAAGAAGTTTCTTAAATGGTTCGTCGCTATTGACCATTCCTGCATCACGCAGAAGTTTATGGAAGAAACGAGAATAGAGTAAGTGCATGCAGGCATGTTCAATACCACCGACGTACTGATCAACAGGTAACCAGTAGTTCGCTGCTTTAGGATCGAGCATTTCATCAGCTTGAGGTGAACAATATCGAGCGTAATACCAAGAAGACTCCATAAAGGTGTCGAAAGTATCTGTTTCGCGTAAAGCTGGTTCACCATTAAAAGTGGTTTCAGCCCATGCTTTGTCGGCTTTAATTGGGCTAGTTACACCATCCATTACTACATCTTCTGGAAGAATAACGGGCAGTTGATCGGCTGGGACCGGGTGAACTTCACCATCTTGAGTTGTGACCATTGGGATAGGTGCACCCCAGTAGCGTTGACGAGAAACACCCCAATCACGAAGGCGGAAATTGACGGTTTTTTTGCCTTTTTTCTCAGACTCTAGCTTTGCGGCGATCGCATCAAAAGCGTCTTTGAAAGAAAGACCATCAAAATCGCCTGAATCAAATAGTACGCCTTTTTCAGTGTAAGCTACTTCTGAGATATCTAGCTCACTGCCGTCTGCGGGCTTAATAACCGGTACTATATCCAGAGCGTATTTGGTTGCAAACTCGTAGTCACGTTGATCATGTGCTGGTACAGCCATTACTGCGCCAGTACCGTAATCCATTAGGACAAAGTTAGCGACAAAAATAGGAACTTCACGGCCGTTAAGAGGATGGATAGCCTTAAGGCCTGTATCCATTCCTTTTTTCTCCATAGTCGCAAGCTCTGCTTCTGCTACTTTGTTGTTTTTACACTCGTCGATAAATTCCGCTAGTTCTGCATTATTTTGCGCAGCCTGAGTGGCTAACGGGTGTCCGGCAGCAATACCTACGTAAGTTACTCCCATTAGTGTATCAGGGCGAGTGGTATAAACCTCTAAGTCTGCTTGGTCTGCGACTTTAAAGGTAAGCTCTACACCTTCTGAACGGCCAATCCAATTACGTTGCATGGTTTTTACCATCTCAGGCCAACCATCTAGATTATCTAATTCGTCTAGTAGTTCTTGAGCATATGCCGTAATTTTAATAAACCACTGCGGGATCTCTTTTTGTTCTACCGGAGTATCACAACGCCAACAGCAACCATCCTCAACTTGCTCATTCGCTAGAACAGTTTGGTCGTTTGGACACCAGTTTACAGAGGAGGTCTTTTTATAAACCAATCCTTTATTATAAAGCTGAGTGAAAAACTCTTGTTCCCAACGGTAGTACTCAGGAGTACAGGTTGCGAATTCTCGGTTCCAATCGTAACCAAAACCGAGCAGCTTTAGCTGGTTTTTCATGTATTCGATATTTTCATATGTCCAAGGTGCAGGTGCCGTTTTATTTTTTACTGCGGCATTTTCTGCAGGAAGACCAAATGCATCCCAGCCGATAGGCTGCATAACATTTTTACCTTGTAGACGCTGGAAACGAGAAACTACATCACCGATAGTGTAGTTACGCACATGACCCATGTGGAGTCGACCACTTGGATAAGGGAACATGGAGAGACAGTAAAACTTCTCTTTGCTTGGGTCTTCGGTTACGACGAATGTTTTATTTTCATCCCAGTGCTTTTGAACTTTTTGTTCAATCTCTTGCGGGTTATATTGCTCTTGCATCTATGAAATCCGGTTATCTTGGAATATGTGAGATCGGTTCGATCAGATTTGTATTGATCGGCATAGAATACCTAAAGGAAGCACGTACAACAAGCTACAATAAAGATAACATCGTACGATATTGACGGAATATAACGGAGGTAATCTATGCCCAAGCGTAAACTAGGTTATGAAGAGAAGTTTGAAGAGGTCGTTGAGGTATTAAAACACAGCCCTGAGGAAATCAATAAAGTACTAGAGACTTCAGGAGAGGTGGCTCAAGCTGCAAGTGATATGACAAAGGATGAACTCTCTCTTGTTTCTGCTTATGTGAAGTCAGATTTGAAAGAATTTGCAGATAATTACCAAGAAAGCAAAGAGAGCCCATTTTCTATTATGGTTGCGGATTCCATATGGCAAGCACTATTAGATATTACCGACCGCACGAAGGTCGAGTGGGTCGAGTTGTTTGAAGACTTAGAACACCAAGGCATCTATCAAGTAGGAGACGTAATAGGCTTGGGTCATTTGATCTGTGAAAAGTGTGGACAAAAAACGCAGTATATCCATCCAACAACAATTCAAGCGTGCAGTAAATGCGGCGGAGATGAGTTCACACGAGTCTCTTTGAAGCCATAAATAAGTGAAGTCGGACATGAAAATGCGTAAAGAGTAGAGCTTCGATATTGAGGCTCTACTTTTATATTTATTTTCTGCGTAATGCGAAATTAGTGAGGGAAACGACTAACGAAACAATTAAAAAAACAATCATAGGCCACTGACCCAAAGTCAAGAAGGGGGTTTGTCCTTTGCTTGACGTTACTTCGGCACGTAATACCTCAGTTTTAAATTGTGGGATCTGTGCAATGATATTGCCTTTGTAATCTGTTATTGCTGTTACGCCATTATTGGTGGCTCGAATGACAGGTTTACCCGTTTCTAACGCTCTCATCTGAGCGATTTCCATATGTTGAAGCGGGCCTATAGAATCTCCAAACCACGCATCATTTGACAATGTAAGAATAAAATTTGTATTTTGGTCGATGTTTTTTCTGACCTGTTCCCCAAAAATAATTTCATAGCAAAGTGCAGTAGCGAAGTATCTACCTTTGCCCACAATATTGTCTTGCACTAAGTCGCCACGGCTAAAGGAAGACATGGGCAAATTGAAAAAAGGGGCGATGGGTCTTAGTATGTCTGCAAATGGGACAAACTCCCCAAATGGGAGCAGATGGTGCTTTTTGTATCTTGGCTGAGTGTCGTAATTATATTCGCCAGACGGTGTGTCACCTAAAGTTAGGACGCTGTTATGGTAGCTACCTAACTGATTCTGAGTTACGACGCCAGTAATCAGGGCGGTTTCATTCATACGAGCCGCTTTATCTACATTGAGTAAGAAGCTAGGTAGTTCTTTTTCTAGCGCAGGTATAGCAGCCTCTGGCCAAATAACAATATCTGCATCCCAATTGATTCTGCTCAGATCTAAAAATTTCATTAACGTTGGCCAGCGTTCACTTGGCAACCACTTTTTCTCTTGAGATATATTACCCTGAATTAGAGCAAACGAGGTATGAGTCGATTTATCAGGAGTAACCCAGTCAATAGATTTAAGGCCGTAAGTACTTAAGAATATGATGAAAGGAAGTATAAGGCCGATGGGTTTGTGCTTTATAAATACCCAAGCTATTGCACTGGAGCACACCAGTATGGCTAGTGTGATAAGTTGAACGCCACCTATTGGCGCTAAACCAGAAAGAGGTGATTCAAGCTGGCTGTAGCCGAGTAAAAGCCATGGGAAGCCAGTCATTACCCAACCACGAGCTAAATCTGTTAATAACCATAACGACGGGATAGCGAATAGGTATCGCGTTTTACTATCTGTAGGGAATAGTCGATTGGTAAGTCCTGCGAATAGAGCGGGGTAAATCGATAGATACGATACCAATAAAATCATTAAGAAAAGACTAGCAGCTTTAGGCATACCACCAAAGGTATCGATGCTAATGTGTACCCAGCTAATCCCGATGGAGAACTGGCCTAGCCCGAACATAAAGCCGATGAATGAAGCCGCTTTACTACTTACTTTGTGAATAAGTAGAATAAAAAGGATAGGGCTGAGGATCGCCATTGGCCATAATTGGTAAGGCGCAAATGCAAGTGTTGTTGAAGCGCCAACAAAAGCGGCCAAGATAGGCCGCAATAGGCGATGATACTTGTTTGTCATCATCTAATCTTATAAGTGAGTATTTTACTCTTCAGTATTAGAAGAGCTATCTTCTTCTGGAATGGTAACCTGTAGCTGTATCACTCTTCGGTTATCCGCTGCAGCGACTTTAAAGTTATAATTGCTAATCTCAACGGTTTCACCACGCGATGGCAAATGACCGAAACTTGTCATGACCATACCGCCGATGGTATCTACTTCATCATCATTGAACCTGGTACCAAATCGATCGTTAAAGTCGTCTATTGTCGTTAACGCTTTAACTGCGAAGGTATGTTTACTAAGTTGACGGATATCTTCTTCTTCTTCGTCATCAAACTCGTCTTCTATCTCACCGACTATTTCTTCTAGGATATCTTCGATTGTGACTAATCCGGATACTCCACCAAATTCATCTACAACAATGGCCATGTGATAGCGTTCCTCGCGGAATTCTTTAAGTAATCGATCAACTCGTTTACTTTCTGGAACAACCACGGCTTGCCGTATCACTTCATTTATTTCAAACTCTTCACTTTCAGAGCCTAAATATTTAAGTAAGTCCTTCGCTAACAGAATGCCTTCGACATGGTCTTTGTCTTCACTGATTACAGGGTAGCGCGAATGCGTAGCTTCTGTAATTAGGGTGACTAGCTCATCAAGATTATGTTCTTTTTCAGCAGTAACCATCTGAGAGCGCGGTATCATAATATCTCTTACACGCATCTCTGCAATTTCCATTACTCCCTCAAGCATATCTCGGGTGTCATGGTCGATAAGGTCGTTTATTTCAGAATCTCGTATAACATCTACAAGTTCTTGGCGATCTTTTGGTTCACCTTGAAATATTTGGCCTAGGCGTTCAAAGAAGGACTTTCTACTCGGACCTTCTGATTTCCCATTGTTCCCTTCGGAACTGGGAGCGTTGTCGTCGTTCATGGTTTCTCATATGTTAACGCTATCAAATGTGTGATAGCTCACTTTTCATCGATATAAGGGTCTTCGAATCCCATTTTTTGCATAATTTCAGTTTCAAGAGATTCCATCTCGTCCGCTTCATCATCATTGATATGATCATAACCTAGCAGATGAAGTGCACCATGTACAACCATATGCGCCCAATGAGCAGAAAGTGGTTTGTTCTGTTCGAGTGCTTCTTTTTCTACTACTTGCTTGCAGATGATAAGATCACCCAATAGATCAATCTCTATTTCAGGTGGTGCCTCGAAGGGGAACGAGAGTACATTGGTGGGTTTATCTTTTCCTCTGTACTCGTTATTTAGTTGTTGGCTTTCTTGCTCATCAACTAAGCGAATGGTCACTTCTGCCTGTGGTTGAAAAAGGCGCACGGTTTCGGCTAACCATTGCTGGAAATCATTTTCACTTGGCAGGCCAATCTCGTCGGTCAAAGCAATTTGAAGATCAAGTTCGATAGTCATTGTGGGCTCTTGGCTAATTATTCGGTCTTTTGTGCTTCTAGAAGACGAGCATCTCGTTCTTCATTTCTGCGTTTTTCGATCTCGTTACGTACTTTTTGGTCTTTTGCTTCCCATTTTTCGTAAGCGTTAACGATTCGAGCGACAACAGGATGTCGAACAACATCATCAGCAATGAAAAAATTAAAGCTAATCTCATCGACTTCAGAAAGTACTTCAATCGCATGGCGTAGACCTGATTTTGCCCCTCTAGGCAAGTCTATCTGGGTTACGTCACCCGTAATCACCGCTCGAGAATTAAAGCCAATTCGAGTCAAAAACATTTTCATTTGCTCGATAGTGGTATTTTGACTCTCATCGAGAATAATGAACGCATCGTTAAGCGTTCGGCCACGCATGTAGGCTAACGGTGCAACCTCTATCACATTACGTTCAATAAGCTTCTCTACACGTTCGAACCCGAGCATCTCGAAGAGAGCATCGTATAGTGGCCTTAAGTACGGGTCGACTTTTTGGCTCAAATCCCCAGGTAGGAACCCAAGTTTTTCTCCCGCTTCTACTGCTGGTCGAGTCAAGAGAATACGACGAACCTCTTGACGCTCAAGTGCGTCAACGGCGGCGGCAACAGCTAAGTAGGTTTTGCCAGTACCCGCAGGGCCAATGCCATAGGTTATATCGTGAGTCACCATATTAACCAGGTATTGAGCTTGGTTTGGTGTTCGAGGCTTAATGACGCCTTTCTTCGTCTTAATAAAGACTTCTTTACCATGCTCGATAGTAGATTCGGTTGATTGTTCAAGCACACCAGATTCTTTTATTGCAAGGTGGATTTGTTCTGGCTCAATGTCAGGGATGGAGCCTCTAACTGGTGCTGTATTAACATAGACGGTTCGGATTATATCGAGTGCAGCTGCAGCTGCATGTGACTTTCCGACGATTGAAAATGCGTTACCGCGATAGTTAATTTCAACGCCGAGTCTACGTTCTATGTGTTTGATATTGTCATCGAATGGGCCGCAAAGGCTTGACAGACGGTGATTGTCGGAAGGTTCTAGATCTATCTCTAGTGTCAATATTTTATTGCTCAATTTTGCCTCTCATTGTTGCCCTTTACTCTGCTAGCAGGAGAGCTAGCGAGGAGCCCAGTTTAGAAAGGGCTCTGGCTTACTTTTAAGATAGCTTAAGGTGTAAATGTTGCAACACCTAGCTCGTCTTCTTTACGTGATTTTAACATCATTTCGGCAGGTGTTGTTGCAACACGTAGGTTCATTTCTTGTTCAGTGCGTACTAAGTCACCGCGAAGCGAATTAGAGAATACATCGGTAATTTTCACATCGACAAATTGACCTATGAGGTCGGCAGAGCCTTCAAAGTTAACTACACGGTTATTTTCAGTACGAGCTCGTAACTCCATTAGGTTTTTCTTCGATGGCCCTTCAACTAGAACACGTTGCTCTGTGGTTAGCATTTGACGAGAGTAACGCATAGCTTGGCTATTTATCTGTTGCTGCAATTCGTACAAGCGATCTTTTTTAACTTGTTCCGATAAATCACAAGGGTAATCCGCTGCTGGTGTGCCTGGACGAGCAGAAAAGACAAAGCTAAAGCTCATATCAAAATCGACATCTTTGATCAATTTCATTGTATCTTGGAAGTCGCTATCGGTTTCACCTGGGAAGCCAACAATAAAGTCAGAACTAATTTGTATATCTGGACGGGCTTTACGAAGCTTACGAATAATAGATTTATATTCAATAGCGGTGTGTGGACGCTTCATCATAGTAAGAATTCGGTCCGATCCGCTCTGCACAGGAAGGTGCAAAAAGCTGACTAACTCTGGCGTGTCTTCATAAACCGCAATGATGTCGTCAGTAAATTCTAGTGGGTGGCTGGTAGTAAACCGTAAACGATCGATTCCATCAATTGATGCAACAAGACGCAATAAGTCTGCAAATGAACAGATGTCTCCGTCATAGGTTGGACCGCGGTACGCATTGACGTTTTGGCCGAGTAAGTTAACTTCACGTACACCTTGTTCTGCTAATTGTGCGACCTCATACAGAACGTCATCCATAGGTCGGCTAACTTCTTCACCACGAGTATAAGGAACGACGCAATATGTGCAGTATTTAGAACAGCCTTCCATAATAGATACGAATGCGGTTGCACCATCAGCTCGTGGTTCGGGTAAATTGTCGAATTTTTCTATTTCAGGAAATGATATATCCATTACCGGAGCATCATCACTTTGTGACGCTTTTATCATTTCAGGAAGACGATGTAAGGTTTGTGGACCAAAGATAACGTCGACAAAGGGTGCTCGTTCGCGGATATGTTTGCCTTCTTGAGTGGCAACACACCCACCTACACCAATGACAACACCTTCTTTTTTGTCTTTTAGGGTTTTCCAGCGACCAAGCTGATGGAATACTTTTTCCTGCGCTTTTTCACGAATCGAACAGGTATTTAGAAGTAAGACATCTGCCTCCTCTGGAATTTCGGTTAGCTCATAACCATTGGCGGCATTAAGCAGATCGGCCATTTTAGATGAATCGTATTCGTTCATCTGGCAACCCCAAGTTTTGATTAGCAGTTTCTTACTCATTTTACATTCGCTCGTTTTCAGTGTTCAATCTAGTGAACCAAGTGCTCACATTTATCGTGCCAAAAGGTGGCAAGCCGCGTATTGTACTGCTTTAAAAACCGCCTGACTAGAGGTTGAATAAATGATTTCGAAATCGGCGGAAAGACCCTGTAGTCCTTAAGGTCACTTGGATGGGCCTTTGTTTGTTGGTTTAATTGAATAAGATAGAAAAGTAATCTTTAAAAGAGAAGAAGTATCTGAAATGGAACAATACGATTTAGTCATTATTGGTGGTGGTATGGTTGGCGCCGCGGTTGCTTTAGGCGCTGCAACGCAGGGTAAAAAAATAGCCTTAGTTGAAGGTATAAAGCCGAAAGCATTTGATGAGTCTCAACCGATGGATATCCGCGTGTCGGCTATTTCTAAGGCATCTGTCGAACTTCTAAAATCATTAGAAGTATGGGGAAAAATAACAGCTATGCGTGTTTGTCCATATCGTCGTCTGGAAACGTGGGAGCATTCAGAGTGCCGTACAAAATTTGATGCGGATTCATTGGGGTTAGATGAACTTGGTTATATTGTTGAAAACCGATTGATTCAACTTGCGTTATGGGAACAAATTAATCAGTGTGAGAATGTAGAAGCGTTTTGTCCAGACAGTTTAATCTCAATAGAATTTGGCAGTGCTTTGAATTTAATCAAGCTATCATCGGGCAAAAATATAAAAACGAAGCTGGTAATTGGTGCTGATGGTGCGAATTCTAAAGTGCGAGATAGCGCAGGCATTGGTATTACCGCATGGGATTATCGACAGGATTGTATGTTGATTAATGTTGAGACCGAAAAGCCTCAGCAAGATATAACATGGCAATGGTTTACAGCACGAGGTCCGCGCTCATTTTTGCCACTTAAAGGAAATCAAGGTTCACTGGTTTGGTATGATTCACCTAAAAGGATTAAACAACTTACCTCTATGAGTAAAGGTGCTTTACGAACCGAAGTTTTAACCCATTTCCCAACTGAGCTTGGGGATATAAAGGTTTTGCAAGCAGGGTCTTTCCCTTTAGTGCGTCGACACGCTCAGCGTTATTTTAAGAACCGCTGCATCTTAGTTGGAGATTCTGCTCATACGATTAACCCTTTAGCCGGGCAGGGTGTTAATCTCGGATTTAAAGATGTATCTGTATTGCTGGATATTTTAAACACAGAAGATTGGTGTTCGGAAGATACATTGAACCAATATGAGAGAAGAAGGCGACCTGATAACATGCTTATGCAGTCGGGTATGGATTTCTTTTATAAAGTATTCAGTAATGATGTCGCTCCTCTCAAATTAGCTCGGAATACCGTATTAAAACTGGCGAACGGGGCAGGACCAATAAAAGAGAAAGTACTGAAATATGCGCTAGGGCTTTAGCTATTTCAGAAGACACAATATTCAGACATAAAAAAAGCACTCAATGAGTGCTTTTTTTATAATGGTGCGGAAGGAGAGACTTGAACTCTCACACCTTGCGGCGCCAGAACCTAAATCTGGTGCGTCTACCAATTCCGCCACTTCCGCAAAACATGTTTGTAGATAAATCTGAGATGGTGCGGAAGGAGAGACTTGAACTCTCACACCTTGCGGCGCCAGAACCTAAATCTGGTGCGTCTACCAATTCCGCCACTTCCGCATCTCAAATTGCCTACAGACTTATCGGCTAATTGGTAAAAGCAAACAAGTTTGAATAAATGGTGGCTACGACGGGATTTGAACCTGTGACCCCATCATTATGAGTGATGTGCTCTAACCAGCTGAGCTACGTAGCCATCACATTAAGCCTTACAGCTTAATCTTTGACGATATTAAGGCGTTTAAAATTCTTAATATCTAAATTATGGCTGAGCTACCTGCTAGATTTAGAACTAAAGGGAACCAAGGAATGCTGGCATCAAAAGTTATCTAGTGATTAAGTCAACCATTTGTAAATATGGCTGGGCTACCTGCTAGATTTTTAACTAAAGGGAACCAGGGATGCTGGCATCAAAAGTTATCTAGTGGTTAATTCAACCATTTGTAAATATGGCTGGGCTACCTGGATTCGAACCAGGGAATGCTGGCATCAAAAGCCAGTGCCTTACCGCTTGGCGATAGCCCAACAGAGTTCTTTCAACAGAAAGATGGTGCGGAAGGAGAGACTTGAACTCTCACACCTTGCGGCGCCAGAACCTAAATCTGGTGCGTCTACCAATTCCGCCACTTCCGCATGTTTCGTATTCTAATTAGGTGAATTGGACCCAAAAAGAAATTGTACTCATTAAGCTAGGGACTTAACAAATTCATATGGTTGTTATAATGAGTTATTTACTCTCATTAACAATCATCTAAATATGGCTGGGCTACCTGCTAGATTTTGAACTAAAGGGAACCAGGAATGCTGGCATCAAAAGTTATCTAGTGATTAATTCAACCATTTGTAAATATGGCTGGGCTACCTGGATTCGAACCAGGGAATGCTGGCATCAAAAGCCAGTGCCTTACCGCTTGGCGATAGCCCAACAGGGTTCTTTCAAAAGAAAGATGGTGCGGAAGGAGAGACTTGAACTCTCACACCTTGCGGCGCCAGAACCTAAATCTGGTGCGTCTACCAATTCCGCCACTTCCGCATGTTTCGTATTCTAATTAGGTGAATTGGACCTAAAAAGAAGTTGTACTCATTAAGCTAGGGACTTAACAAATTCATATGGTTGTTATAATGAGTTATTTACTCTCATTAACAATCATCTAAATATGGCTGGGCTACCTGCTAGATTTTGAACTAAAGGGAACCAGGGAATGCTGGCATCAAAAGTTATCTAGTGATCAATTCAACCATTTGTAAATATGGCTGGGCTACCTGGATTCGAACCAGGGAATGCTGGCATCAAAAGCCAGTGCCTTACCGCTTGGCGATAGCCCAACAAATATGGTGCGGAAGGAGAGACTTGAACTCTCACACCTTGCGGCGCCAGAACCTAAATCTGGTGCGTCTACCAATTCCGCCACTTCCGCGTAAATCTGTTGTAGAAAATATTGAGATGGTGCGGAAGGAGAGACTTGAACTCTCACACCTTGCGGCGCCAGAACCTAAATCTGGTGCGTCTACCAATTCCGCCACTTCCGCGTCTCAAATTGTCTACAGACTTATCTGCTAATTGGTAAAAGCAAACAAGCTTGAATAAATGGTGGCTACGACGGGATTTGAACCTGTGACCCCATCATTATGAGTGATGTGCTCTAACCAGCTGAGCTACGTAGCCATCTAAAACGAGCGAAACAATATAATATAAAGTTCGTTCTTTTAACAGTACAAAAAGTACTTTTTTAAAATATGGTTAATTCAACCATTTTTAAATATGGCTGGGCTACCTGCTAGATTTTGAATTAAAGGGAACCAGGGATGCTGGCATCAAAATTCATCTAGTGGTCAATTCAACCATTTGTAAATATGGCTGGGCTACCTGGATTCGAACCAGGGAATGCTGGCATCAAAAGCCAGTGCCTTACCGCTTGGCGATAGCCCAACAGGGTTCTTTCAAAAGAAAGATGGTGCGGAAGGAGAGACTTGAACTCTCACACCTTGCGGCGCCAGAACCTAAATCTGGTGCGTCTACCAATTCCGCCACTTCCGCAAATCTTTTTATAATTTCCAGATAGTAGAATTAGTCTATCTAGAAAAGAAAATATGGTGGCTACGACGGGATTTGAACCTGTGACCCCATCATTATGAGTGATGTGCTCTAACCAGCTGAGCTACGTAGCCAAACTCTCATTGACTAACCGTACGGTCAGCGATGAGAACGGAGCGCATTATGCGGATCTGTGAGAAAACCGTCAACCTATTTTTTGAATAAATCCGGCTAAAAAGATTGTTCGCGTCTTTTTTAAACAAAGATGGCTTTTTTTGGTTAAAAACTAGTAACATTTCTCTAATAAATTGGGAGTTTAACATCGAAAAAACTAACGATAGAAATCGAGACACAGAAATAAAAAAAGCCACTCGATAAAAGTGGCTTATTTACTAAAGATGCAGTTTGGAGTTTATACGTTGAAGCGGAAGTGGACTACATCACCATCTTTAACGATGTAATCTTTACCTTCTAATCGCCATTTTCCGGCTTCTTTCGCTCCGCTTTCACCGTTAAATTGGATGAAGTCATCATAGCCAACAACTTCAGCACGGATAAAACCTTTCTCAAAGTCGGTGTGAATTTTACCAGCGGATTGAGGAGCTGTAGCGCCAACAGGTATTGTCCATGCACGAACTTCTTTAACTCCAGCAGTGAAGTACGTCTGAAGTGTAAGCAAATCGTAACCCGAGCGAATTACACGGTTTAGACCTGGTTCTTCAATGCCCATATCCTCTAGGAATTCAGCACGGTCTTCATCATCTAATTCTGAAAGTTCAGATTCAATTGCCGCACATACTGCCACTACTACGTTATTCTCATTTTCAGCGTACTGACGTACTTGCTCAAGGTATGGGTTGTTTTCAAAGCCATCTTCGCTAACATTAGCAATGTACATGGTTGGTTTTAACGTTAAGAAGTTTAGATAACCAATGGCTTTTAACTCTTCTTTCGCTAGTTGAACCGTTCTTGCCATTCCACCTTCTGTCAGTATTGGTAGCAGCTTTTCTAATACCGTAATTTCGAATTTAGCGTCTTTATCACCACCTTTTGCACGTTTTGCTTGGCGGTGAATAGCACGTTCGCAAGTATCCAAATCAGCTAGAGCAAGCTCTAAATTGATGATTTCAATATCGTCTAAAGGAGATATTTTACCGGCTACGTGTACGATGTTTTCGTCTTCAAAACAGCGCACAACATGACCAATTGCGTCGGTTTCACGGATGTTAGCTAAGAATTTGTTACCTAAGCCTTCACCTTTAGATGCACCAGCAACTAGCCCAGCGATATCTACAAACTCCATAGTAGTAGGTAGAACTTTTTGAGGGTTTACGATCTTTGCTAATGCATCTAGACGTAAATCAGGCACTGGTACTATGCCCGTGTTAGGCTCGATAGTACAAAATGGAAAGTTTGCTGCTTCAATACCAGCTTTAGTTAGTGCGTTAAACAGAGTTGATTTACCGACATTTGGTAGACCGACGATGCCACATTTAAAACCCATGATATAAACCTTATTCTGCTTTGAACGTATGTAAGCGATTTTGTGCTTTGGCTATGCCTTCTTTGAGCAAGATGTCTAAGCTGCGGACAGATTCGTCGACGACAGCTTCAATACATTCTTGTTCTTTTGCTGGTGCTTTTCCCAGCACATAGCCAGATACTCTATCTTTATGCCCCGGGTGGCCGATGCCAATCCGCAAGCGATAAAATTCTTTATTGTTGCCTAGTTTGCTGATTGAATCCCTGAGTCCGTTGTGACCGCCATGACCGCCACCTTTTTTGAACTTACCAACACCTGGAGGGAGATCTAGCTCGTCGTGAGCGATCATGATTTCTTCCGGTTTGATTTGGTAAAACTTAGCTACGGCTGCAACTGCCTTGCCAGATAAGTTCATAAACGTGGTTGGAATGAGAAGACGCAAATCCTCCCCGTTCACCATAATTCGTCCAGTATAACCATAGAATTTTGCTTCGTTCTTTAATGCGATATTGTGGACTCGTGCCAATTCTTCAACAACCCATGCGCCGGCATTATGTCGGGTTTTTGCATATTCAGGACCTGGATTTGCCAGACCTACGAGCAGTTTTATCTCTTGACTCACGGTTAAGATCTCTCTTGGATTTTCAAAAAGCGCCGTATAGTAGCATAGAAATGCTTCAAGGTGCGAGGTACTAGATACGGCTTTCTTAATAGAAAAAAACACCTCTTTAAAAGAGGTGTTTTTAAAAATTCTAACGGTTATTTACTATAACGAATAAATAGTTTAGTTAGCGACTAAACACCGTTATTCGCTAAATTAGCTAAACATCGCAGAGATAGACTCTTCATTGCTGATACGACGAATCGCTTCAGCAAGCATGCTAGATAGAGTAAGTTGAGTGACTTTACCCGTCGCTGCCATTTCTTTAGAAAGAGTGATGGAGTCAGTAATAATAACTTGGTCTAATACTGAGTTCTTAATGTTTTTAGCTGCACTACCGGAGAAAACAGCGTGGGTTGCGTATGCAAATACGCGCTTAGCGCCACGTTCTTTAAGTGCTTCCGCTGCTTTACAAAGCGTACCACCAGTATCGATCATGTCATCAACGATAACACAGTCACGACCTTCGACTTCACCGATTAGGTTCATTACTTCTGATACGTTGGCTCTTGGACGGCGTTTGTCTACGATAGCGATATCGATATTTCCTAACGCTTTTGCTGTAGCACGAGCACGTACTACACCACCAAGATCTGGAGAAACAACAACAGGATCTTCAAGACCACGTGCTGCCATATCTTCTAGAAGAACAGGGGTGCCGAAGATGTTATCTACTGGTACATCAAAGAAACCTTGAATCTGCTCAGCATGAAGATCGATAGTTAGTACACGGTCAACACCTACGTTGGAAAGGAAGTCAGCAACAACCTTCGCAGTGATAGGCACACGGGCAGAGCGAACGCGTCGATCTTGGCGTGCATATCCAAAGTATGGGATTACAGCAGTAATACGGCCAGCTGAAGCACGGCGCATTGCATCAATCATTACTACCAATTCCATTAGGTTGTCATTAGTAGGGGCACAAGTTGATTGGATGATGAATACGTCACTACCACGAACGTTTTCGTTAATTTGAACCGCTATTTCTCCATCAGAGAAACGGTCAACAGTAGCATCACCAAGTGAAATATAGAGACGATCAGCAATACGTTGGGCTAGTTCAGGTGTAGCGTTACCAGCAAATAGCTTCATATCAGGCACAGTGGAAACCTCAGGGTTGCGTCCAGTTTTTAAATTAGGTTGGGTGTAAACCAGTTACTCTATTCTAGGATTTGTTGGTCAAAGAATTCTTGTAGCTAGTTAGTGCCTCATGCAATGGGGAGCAGTTTTTCCCTTTAGCAATAAAACTTGAGACAGTGTCAGGAAGTTTAGCACGAATCTTCTCTGCTTCGAATTTGTTATCAAACTCAGAAAACAGACATGACCCCGTACCAGTCAATCTCGACGGCGCGTATTGTAGCAGCCATGAAAGTTGCTTATCAACCTCTGGATAAAGTAATTGTACGATTTTTTCGCAATCGTTTTCGTGTGATCTAGTTAACAACTCCGCTATAGCTCGCTTTGGCGTATTTCTAGTCAGGTCAGGATGAGAAAAAATTTCTGCGGTAGGGATACTTACATCAGGCCTTACTACTAAATACCACTTTTCAAGTGGGGTTACTTTTTGCAGTTGCTCTCCCACACCTTCTGCAAATGCGGAGAACCCTTTCACAAAAATTGGGACATCAGCACCAAGCTTTAAACCTATCTCTGCGAGTTCATCGAAGGAGAGGTTGAGGTCCCATAGGAAATTTAATGCAACAAGTGTGGTTGCTGCATTGGAAGAACCACCACCAATACCTCCACCCATAGGGAGTATTTTGTCTAAATGGATTTCTGCACCATAAGATCCGGAGGTTTTTTGTTGAAGAGCTTTAGCCGCTTTCCATACTAAATTGCTTTCTACAGGAACACCCTCTAATTCCGGTGTCAGAGTGATTTCGTTAGAAGAATTGGCTTTGATAGTTAATGTGTCGCCATAATCTAAGAACTGAAATAAAGTTTGGAGCTCATGGTATCCGTCTGCTCTTCTACTGTTGATATAGAGAAATAGATTTAGTTTTGCAGGGGAAGGCCACGAAGTTGACTGAGATATCATGAATTTATTACCCATTTTGAAATCGCAATTTTAATTCGAGTGTCAGTGGAATGCAGAGTCATTTGATTAGGAATAGGTAGGCCATTGTAATCCTGATAACGAGTGTAATCTAATGTCCAATTACGGTTACGGTTTCTTTTTTGTAAAGAATTTAGCGTGTTAGTCTCGTTAAACTGGAAAGTATCAGCTTGAGTTGGCAGGCCAATTATCCAATATTTTAATTGGGAAACAGGAAATTCCAAACCTGTGAGCCTAGAAAATAAGACATTGGCATCTTTATCTTCGTAAATTTGTTCGTCACTGGTAACCACTTTGGATCCATCAGGTGTCATAGTGAGTGTTAACACGGTAGATCCAAACAGATTAATCAAACGAAGTTCGCTTTTGTTTTCGGTATGCTTCCAATAAAAATTTAAACTAAGGGTATCGTTTGGCCCGCGATAACCTAATTTTCCAGTTGCTTGAAATGAACGGATGTTCGATAAGCGTGTACTGTGATTCTCCCATTCAACATTAGTGGTTGAGTTTTCTGGGAGGGTGCTACAAGCAGAAACGAAAAAAAGTAGGCACGTACAGACAAAGTATTTATGTAATATTTTCATTATTGGTCAATAATCATGCAAATTTAGTAAGTCTTTAGGGGTAACTATATCATCTAAATCACGAACTCATAAAAACATCGCTCTGCCGCTCTTTCAATAAGTAGGCCCATCAAGTAAAATTCTTCCCCTTAATTTGTATTTTAACCCTGAGATTCTTTATTCCATGTCCTTGCTTGCTATTGGTATCAATCACAATACAGCGTCGGTTGAATTGCGAGAAAAGGTTGCTTTTTCCCCAGAGAAATTAGCTGAGGCTCACAAGCAACTGGAAGCAGATTCAAATATAAAAAGTGGCGTTATTGTCTCCACTTGTAATCGAACAGAGATTTATTTTGATGTAAAGCCAGCAAGTAGAGGTAAAGTGATTGATTGGATGACTGAATTTCATCAGGTTAAGCCTGAAGAGATCAAGTCGTGTCTGTATGTCCATGAAGACCAAGCTGCGATAAAGCATTTAATGCGAGTTTCATGTGGCTTAGATTCTCTGGTATTAGGGGAACCTCAAATCTTAGGGCAAGTTAAGCAGGCGTATTCAAGTGCAAGAGAGCTTAAGTCTGTTGATGGGACGATGGAAAAGTTATTTCAAAAAACCTTTTCTGTGGCAAAAAGAGTTCGAACTGAAACTGAGATCGGTGGCAGTGCTGTTTCGGTTGCTTATGCTGCTTGTACTCTTGCTAAACACATTTTCGAATCACTTTCTAAATCAACGGTACTACTAGTCGGTGCAGGCGAAACGATAGAACTCGTTGCAAAACACCTTTCCGACAATGGCTGCGAAAATATCATTGTTGCCAATCGAACTCGAGAACGTGCGCTGGGTTTAGCTAAGCAGTTTAATGCCGAAGTCATCAGCCTCGAAGAAATACCAGACCATCTGCATAGGGCCGATATTGTTATCAGTTCAACAGCGAGTCCTCTGCCAATTATTGGTAAAGGTATGGTAGAAACGGCGTTGAAAAAACGAAAACGTCAACCGATACTTATTGTCGACATAGCGGTTCCTAGAGATGTAGAGCAGCAAGTTGGCGACTTAAACGATATTTATCTTTATACTGTCGACGATTTACAATCTATTGTTCAGCAAAATATGGAACAGCGCAAAGTAGAAGCTATCCAAGCGGAGGCGATTGTCTCTGAAGAAAGTATCGCATTTATGACTTGGTTACGTTCTTTGCATGCGGTTGATAGTATTAGAGAGTTTCGCACTTCGGCTAATGAAATTAGAGAAGAACTTATTGCGAAAAGCTTACAGTCACTCGCGGCTGGTAGCGACCCTGAGAAAGTATTACTAGAACTGAGCAATAAATTAACCAATAGATTAATCCACGCTCCTACCCGAGCATTGCAAAGTGCAGCGGAGCAAGGTGATCCAGAAAAACTTTCTGTAATTAGGCAGAGTATAGGTCTAGACGACCTACAACAAAATTAAAGAAGATTATGAAACAATCCATTTTGACTAAGCTTGAAACTCTAGTAGAACGTTATGAAGAGGTTCAGCACTTACTTGGTGATCCTGACGTTCTTGGTGACCAAAATAAATTTCGCGCACTCTCTAAAGAGTATTCTCAATTAGAAGAGGTCACTAAGTGTTTCCAAGCGTATCAACAAGCCCAAGAAGATCTTGTCGCTGCTGAAGAAATGGCGATGGAAGATGACGCAGAAATGCGCGAGATGGCGCAAGAAGAGATTAAAGAGTCTAAAGCAGCAATCGAAAAATTGGCTGATGACCTACAGATTTTATTGATACCAAAAGATCCAAATGATGAGCGCGGTTGCTTTTTAGAAATCCGCGCTGGCGCTGGTGGTGATGAAGCTGGCATTTTTGCAGGTGACCTTTTCCGTATGTATAGCCGTTTCACAGAGAAAAAGGGATGGCGTATTGAGGTGATGAGCTCGAATGAATCTGAGCAAGGTGGTTATAAAGAGATGATCGCTAAAGTCAGTGGTGAAGGTGCTTTTGGTGTGCTTAAGTTTGAATCTGGTGGTCATCGAGTACAGCGAGTGCCAGCTACAGAATCGCAAGGCCGTGTACACACGTCCGCATGTACAGTAGCGGTAATGGCTGAAATTCCTGAAGCGGACCTTCCTGAAATCAAATCGGCAGATCTGAAAATAGATACTTTCCGTTCATCCGGTGCTGGTGGTCAGCACGTCAATACAACTGATTCTGCAATTCGAATTACACACTTACCAACGGGTACAGTTGTCGAATGTCAAGATGAGCGTTCTCAGCATAAAAACAAGGCTAAGGCTATGGCAGTTTTAGCGGCACGAATTATTCAAGCTGAGCAAGCAAGACGTGCTGAAGAAGTTTCAGATACTCGCCGTAACCTACTAGGATCTGGCGATAGAAGTGATCGAATTCGCACCTATAATTACCCTCAAGGTCGTGTATCTGATCACCGAATTAACCTGACGTTATACCGTTTATCGGAAGTAATGGAAGGTGATCTACAAAGCCTTGTTGATCCAGTAATTCAAGAGTACCAAGCAGACCAATTAGCTGCTCTTGCAGAACAAAATTAATCCAGGGTTTACCTTGTCTATGAAGAGCAATTTGTCTATTGAGGCAATACTAAAGGCGGCAATCATTAAGCTTGCAGAAAGCGGAAGTGAGTCGCCTTCTTTAGATGCGGCGGTATTACTTTGCCATGTTCTGGATAAACCGCGCAGTTATCTCTTAACGTGGCCAGAGAAGCAACTGACCGCTGAGATGCAAAAACAGTTTGATCTGTTTTTGAAAAGACGTCTCGTAGGCGAGCCTATTGCTTATATTACAGGTGAACGTGAGTTTTGGTCTCTACCTTTGATGGTTTCACCTTCAACTCTTATTCCTCGACCAGATACGGAACGTCTGGTCGAAGTAGCATTAAGTAAAGTGTCTAATAAGCCGTGCCAAATATTGGATCTAGGAACAGGAACAGGCGCTATTGCTCTTGCGATTGCCTTTGAATACCCTCAGCACACAGTAACTGGGGTCGATATCCGTGTTGAGGCAAAAGAGTTGGCTGAGAAAAACGCTAAGAAACTGGCAATAGATAATGTTGAGTTCTTACAAGGTAGTTGGTTTGAGCCATTAGAAAACAAGTGTAGTGACAGTGGAACAAAATTTGCTTTGATTGTTTCCAATCCACCTTATATCGAAAAAGATGATCCTCACCTTGTTTCTGGTGATGTAAGATTTGAACCAATGAGTGCATTGGTTGCCGAAGAAAAAGGCTTTTCCGATATACGTATTATAGCGACTAAGGCATTAGTTCATTTAGAAGATAATGGTTGGCTACTGTTTGAGCACGGTTTTGAACAGGCTCATGATGTACGAGAGTTAATGATATCTTTGGGGTATACCGACGTGTCGACTGAGCAAGATTATGCAGGTAATGACAGAGTTACCTACGGTCGATACGGTTCAATTTGATAAATATAAAGAGAAATCATAGTGTATTTTGCTTTAAAAAACATCCACATGCTATCTATCGCAATAAGCGCGATTTTATTATCTATTCGTTATGCGTTAATGATGGCAAACTCTCCAATGATAGAGAAGAAGTTCTTAAAAATTTCACCGCATGTTGTTGATACGGTTTTATTGCTTTCTGGTATTGGGTTGATATTCAGTTTAGGGTTCATTCCTTTTTCACCGGGTAATGAGTGGTTTACAGAAAAAGTGACCTGTATATTAGCGTATTTCGCATTGGGTTTCTTTACGCTTCATGTGGCTAAGAATCGCCTACTAAGAACCTTTGCTTTTTTTGGCGCATTAGGCTGGCTTTTGATGGCAGGTAAAATAGCGATAACCAAAGTACCGGCATTAATGGGGTAAGTTGTGTTTACATTATTCGATGAAGATTTAGATGGAATGGACATTGTTGAAGGGGCTTTAGCGCTCAATCATGCGATTAATTCCGATACAGACGTAGTTTGGGTAAAAGCCGAGTTAGCTAATCTATTGAGTGAGATAGAACTAGCATTGGTAAATGAGAGCGATGAAAAACAGAAATTTGATTCGTTTGTGCGCTACTTTTATTATGATCTAGGGTTTAAAGGCGATAGTGAAGCTTATTTCTCATCTGAGAATGTATTTATCGATACAGTATTAAAGCGCAGGAAAGGTATCCCAGTGAGTCTTGGCGCTCTGTTTCTTTATTTTGCTGGTAAGTTAGGCTTTCCGGTTGAAGGAATTACCTTTCCAACTCAGTTCTTGGTGAAATTGGCATGGCCTGATGAAAAAGTGCAATATATTAACCCGTACAATGGAGAGTATGTTGCTAAAAAGATTCTGACAGCGTGGCTTATAGGGCAGGAAGGTCCTTTGGCTAAGTTGAAGCCAGAGCATCTCAAAACCGCTGATCACCCAACGATTATTGGCCGTTGGTTGGCAGTGACAAAAAGCGCGCTATTAAGAGAAGAACGTTATACTTTGGCACTTAGATGTACTGATTTAGCGTTAACTTTTGTTCCAGATGATCCTTATGAAATCAGAGACCGAGGATTTATTTATCAGCAACTCGACTGTCATCAGATAGCAAAGTCTGATTATCAATTTTTTATTGACCAATGTCCGGAAGACCCCGCTGCTGAGTTGCTGAAAAGTCAGCTAAGGGCATTGGACTCAAATGTTATTACTATCCACTAGTTAATTAAAAATAGAGAGATGAAAATGGAACAAAAAATTGTTCATGTTGGTGACATTCCAGTAGCAAATGATAAGCCGTTTACTCTGTTTGCGGGAATGAATGTTCTTGAATCTCGTGATCTCGCTATGAAAATCTGTGAACACTATGTCACTGTGACAGAAAAGCTTGGTATACCATACGTTTTTAAGGCTTCTTTTGATAAGGCGAATCGCAGCTCGGTACATTCTTATCGCGGTCCTGGCCTAGAAGAAGGTATGAAGATTTTTCAAGAACTCAAAGATACCTTTGGCGTGAAAATTATTACTGATATACATACTGAAGCACAAGCCCAAATCGTTGCAGACGTTGTTGATGTTATTCAGCTACCAGCATTCCTCGCTCGTCAGACAGATCTTGTTGAAGCGATGGCAAAAACGGGTGCTGTGATCAATGTGAAAAAACCTCAATTTATGAGCCCTGATCAAGTGGGGAATATTGTTGATAAATTTGCAGAGTGTGGGAATGAAAAAATCATCCTTTGTGAGCGTGGTTCTTGTATGGGATATGACAACTTAGTTGTTGATATGCTTGGTTTTGGCGTGATGAAGAAAGTATCTAACGGAAGTCCAATTATTTTCGATGTGACTCACTCATTACAAATGCGTGATCCATCTGGTGCGGCTTCTGGTGGACGTCGCGAACAAACGGTAGAACTAGCCAAAGCGGGCTTAGCTACTGGAATTGCAGGTTTATTTATCGAAGCTCATCCAGATCCTGATAAAGCGAAATGTGATGGTCCATCTGCGCTTCCATTGGACAAATTAGAACCCTTCCTCGCTCAGATGAAGTCTCTAGATGACATGATAAAAAGTTTCGACCATATAGACATTAAGTAAAGTACAAGAACGAATCAATTGAACCGCCTCATTTGGCGGTTTTTTTGTGTTTTTATAAATATTATTGCATTTACATACTCACAGGTTTGCTAATCTTGATTTAAGATCGATATCATAGGTAACCGATTGCTTGTGACGACTTTTGGTTTTATGTGTAATAAATCACTTTCGTGCAAATAAAACTGTAATATAAAGGTGATCTATATTTCATATTTATGAAATTGTAATCAATGCTCTCTTCGAATAATCTAAACTTCTTCAAGTTTTTACTTGAAAAGTCATGATTCGAAAGCTTCAAGGCAGTGGATAATTCAAATTAAAAGAAAGGTACTAAAGATGAAGGAACGCTTAATACTTAAATCTGTGCTGGGTGCAGCAATACTAGCAACGTTGGCAGGTTGCGCTACGGGGCCAGCATGGGAAGAAGACCAAACTTATAAACTAACTGTTTTGCATACCAATGATCACCATGGCCGTTTCTGGTCAAATAAATATGGCGAATACGGTATGGCAGCACGTAAAACACTGATCGACGAGCTACGTGCTGAAGTAGCAGCAGAAGGTGGCAGTGTGCTGCTTCTTTCTGGTGGTGATATCAACACTGGTGTTCCAGAGTCAGATCTTCAAGATGCTGAACCAGATTTCAAAGGCATGAATAAACTTGGTTATGATGCAATGGCATTAGGTAACCATGAATTCGATAATGCGCTTTCTGTTCTTGATCAGCAAATTGCGTGGGGTGGCTTCCCAATGTTGTCTGCAAACATCTACGACAAAGAGACAGGTGAGCGTAAATACCAGGCTTATCAAATGTTTGACAAGCAAGGCATTAAGATTGCTGTTATTGGTTTAACCACTGAAGATACAATGAAAATTGGTAACCCAGAATTTATTTCTGGATTAGAGTTCCGTGATCCGAAAGAAGAAGCGAAGAAACTCATTGCTGAAATCGAAGAAAGCGAAAAACCTGACCTCATTTTTGCTGTAACGCATATGGGTCACTATGAAAATGGTAATCGTGGTGTGAATGCTCCGGGTGATGTCGCGCTAGCTCGTTACTTAGACGAAGGTTCATTAGATATGATCGTTGGTGGTCACTCGCAAGAGCCAGTCTGTATGGAAGGCCCTAACGTGATGAACAAATCGTTCAAGCCTGGTGCTGAATGTAAACCAGACAACCAAAATGGTGCTTGGATTGTTCAGGCTCACGAGTGGGGTAAGTATGTAGGCCGCGCTGATTTCGAATTCCAAAATGGTGAGTTAGAGTTAGTAAGCTATAACCTAGTCCCAGTAAACCTTAAGAAAAAAATCAAGGTTGATGGTAAGAGCACTCGCGTATTTATTCAGGACGAGATCGCTCAAGATCCAGAAATGGTCGCTTTCTTACAGCCATATCAAGATAAAGGTCAAGAGCAGCTAACAGTTAAAGTAGCCGAGTCCAACGCAAATCTGATCGGTGAGCGAAATATTGTTCGTTTCCAACAGACAAACCTAGGTCGCTTAATTGCAACTGCTCATATGGAGCGTGCGAAAGCTGACTTTGGTGTCATGAACTCTGGTGGCGTGCGTGCTTCTATTGAAGCTGGCGATATTACTTACAAAGATGTATTGACCGTTCAGCCATTTGCAAACGTAATTACGTACAACGACATGAAAGGTAGTGAAGTATTAGATTACCTAAACGTTGTTGCGACGAAACCCGTTGATTCTGGTGCTTATGCTCAATTCGCTGGTATTTCAATGACAGTAGAAAATGGAAAAGTGAGTGATGTTAAAGTTGGCGGAATGCCACTTGATATGAACAAAACATACCGCTTCACTGTGCCAAGCTTCAATGCTGCAGGTGGTGACGGCTATCCTAAGCTAACTGGTCATGCTGGCCATGTAAACACTGGTTTTGTTGACGCAGAAGTACTAAAAGCCTACCTAGAAGCAAATACGCCGCTAGACGTAAGCAAATTCGAGCCTAAAGGTGAGATGGTTTACAAGTAAGGTTTCAGCTTGACGATTCTTTAAGGAAAGTTGAAGATAAAGGCGATGCTACTGCATCGCCTTTTGTTTATTAAAATTCCTTGAGTAAGCCATGACACCAGCTATCAATCTTCTAAAAAAGAAAAAATACCGCATACCTTACATCAGTATAAGCATGACCCAAAGCATGAAAGCTATGGCTTAGAAGCGGCTGAAGTACTTGGGCTAGACCCCAATAAAGTATTTAAAACCTTGATGTTTTGTATCAATGGAGAGCCAAGGAATCTTGCAGTTGCCATTATTCCAGTAGAGTGCAAACTTAACCTTAAACATGCAGCCAAAGTAATGAAGGCCAAAAAGGCAGAGATGGCCGATGCTAATATCGCACAGAAAACATCAGGCTATGTAGTAGGGGGAATTAGTCCGTTAGGCCAGAAGAAAATATTGCCTACTTGTATAGATATAAGTGCTCAGAAACAAGAATCTGTCTACGTATCTGCAGGAAAACGAGGTTTAGACATTGAGATTTCGCCACAACATTTGTTAGAGCTAACCGATGGCGTGTTGGCTGAATTGACCGCGTAGTCATGTTGCAGACCATTACCAACATGAGTTGGCAATGGTCCTAATGCAGAATTACTTCTTTAAAGTAAGTGTGCCTTTTACTCGTTCAACGGGTTTGTTTTCACTTCGATTATTTGAGTTTGAGTGTGAAATAGAATTTCTTTTTCTTGGGGAATGGCGAAACTCGTCAGCATTATTACCTGAATAGGTTCTTGGTTTTTGATTTCTTCTTGCTCGTGAAGGCTGATTCTCTTCTCGGCTATCAAATAGCTTTGCATCGGTAGCACGACGGATCTTTTTCCCATCCGAATTTACTTTTGATGCTTCTTCTGTATTACTTGAATCACCGCTCATTTCTAGAATTTCAGTAACTTCAGCGTCGGTTAAGTAACGCCATTTTCCGTTTGGAATTCCATCGATGGTGATATTCATAATACGAACTCTGCGTAATTTAAATACTTCATAACCTAAAGCCTCGCACATACGACGGATCTGTCGGTTTAACCCTTGAGTCAGTACGATTCGGAACGAATACTTTGTCTCTTCTGTGACCTTGCAAGGTAGGGTTATCGTGTCGAGGATCTCTACGCCGGATGACATTTTTTCAATAAATGCTTTGGTGATCGGTTTATCTACGCGTACCACGTATTCTTTCTCGTGGTTATTTCCTGCTCGTAAAATCTTGTTGACGATATCACCATCGTTGGTCAGAAATATGAGGCCATCAGAAGGTTTATCTAAACGACCAATTGGGAATATACGTTGCTTTAATCCGATAAAATCAACAATATTTCCGGGGATATCTCTTTCGGTAGTACAAGTGATACCTGTAGGCTTATTCAGTGCAATATAAACGGCTTTCTGCTTTTGCTTGAGGGGTTTGTCATCAACAAGTACAACGTCATCAAGCAATACCTTAGTGCCCATCTCAGGAATAATACCGTTAATGGTTACTCTGCCACTATCGATAAGTCTGTCTGCTTCTCGACGAGAGCAAAAACCAGTTTCGCTAATGAATTTGTTTAAGCGTTTGCCCTGTGGATCTTGAGTTGTATTTTTTGACATGGTTTTCTCTGTTTCACAACGATGAAAACAGCAACGATAATATCGTTGCTGTGTATTGGTCTATTTTAGCATTAATCTGTATTTAACCTAGACGTTTTTGATGCCTTTCTCTATTTTCGAGTTTTTTCTCGGCGCTTTTCTTGAGCATGACATATACCGCGCCGGTGCCACCGTGAAATGTTTGCGCACTATGTACAGCCAAAACATCAGAGATTTGTGCTAACCAACTTGCAGTGTAACTTTTCATCATGGCTGGTGGGTTTGAGCGTTCACCTTTACCATGAATAATAACGACACTTCGAATATCCATACGTAAACACTGTCGAAGAAACTTCACAATTTCATCTCGGGCTTGTTGAAGTGTTCTCTTATGAAGGTCTAAGCGAGCCTGAATGGGGTATTTACCAAGTCTCAATTTTCGATAAACACCGTCTTGAACTCCGCTTCGCTTGAACTCAATAATGTCGTTTGGTTTTATCATTGGGGCGTGATCAAGAGAAAGGTATTCAGGCTGGTCTTCAGTTAGGCTCATTGCTGCTTCTCGACGCGCTAATTGAGCATCAGAAACATGGTGGTCTTTTTTTAATTCGGCGGTATCTTGTGCGAGAGGTTTTACACCGTCCATCATTTGTTGGAATAGGTCTAGGTCATCTTCCTGAGACATAATTGCATCTCACTCTGGCTAATACTAATGGATTGAGTATACCAGTTGGAAATGGAAGGTCATCAACTATTCATCGTGAACAAAACGACAGGCAAAGAAAAACCGGAGTAAATATTGTATTCACCCCGGAGCAATAGTTTAAATTGCTAAGCGATCTAGTGAGGAGATTTGTCGCTCACTATTTTGTAAATGAAATAGCCACCGAAAAATAGCATGATACTAAGTGTCACGAATATCACTATCATAGAAGATAGTCCTACCGCGTTTCCAAAAAGGAGATCGAGCCAAAAATCCATGTTCGTTCCTACAAAATAGCAATGACAGTGTTAAGTTATAGGTTGTGTGAATGTTAAGCCCTGATCTAGATCAATTGTGGATATTTAGTTAATGAGTTGTTTTTGTTGTTGTGTTTTTAGTCACATTTTAGTTAACGGTGTTGCTAAAGTAAGCAGTTGAACTGAGTCTGTGAAAAAGTGTGCGAAATGGCTTGCGTCTTAAAAAATAATGAGTAATATACGCTTCCGTTCTCGGTTAAAAGCAATCGAAACGATACTCGAAAATAGCGTAGTTTAGTCGCGAATTTCGGGTTTTGGAATAGCGGACCAGAGGGTCAGCATCCATACAGCAAAACATTTTCGGTGAATAGCGCAGCTTGGTAGCGCATCTGGTTTGGGACCAGAGGGTCGGGGGTTCGAATCCCTCTTCACCGACCATCTTAAAAAAGCCTCGTCTTATGACGGGGCTTTTTGCGTTTATTCGTTTACGCACGTTGCGAGTGTCATGCACTTATAATCGCGCCTGTCCCTGTTAGTAGTTTTGTTCAGTTGTTAGTGATCTCATATACACTTTGTGTCGAAAAGGTATCGAAATCACAGTAATTGGAGAAATAATATGCCTATACAAGCACCCTAGTTATACTAATAACCGATCCAATATGAGTGTTTGGAGAGTAAGAATATAAGAACCCATTACTCAACATTACTAATAACGAATGGGGTATTAATGTCATTTGAATAATGAGTTGCATTGGCTAAAATTATTGTAAGTATAACGTTACGGAGAACTAGCATGTTATCAACTAATGAAACATTATCTATGTCACAGAGTTCCTCTGATATTCCAAGCGCATATGACCCATTAACGGGACTTTATAACAAAGCACTCTTTATTCAGGTTATGGCATCTCTACTTTGTATTGCAAGGCGACAACACATGCCTGTGTCTTTATTAATAGTTAACATTGACTATGATAACATCGTTGATGAATACAGTTTGTCTGATACGAAAAATCTTTTAAAAGAGAGTGCGGATCTTATTAAGTCAGTTTTAAGAGATAGTGATACCTTAGCTTACTTTGAAGAAGATAAATTTGCCGTTTTACTATACAACTGTGACAACAAATCAACGACAATTCCGATACAAAGATTACGCAATCAGTTAGAAAGTAAACTGATTATTGGTGACAAGAAGGTTGGCATAACATTTGGATTTTCGACATTTGGTGAAAACTATAACTCAGATAGAGGACGACCAATAAAAGAAGTATCAAACTGTTTAGTTACCAACGCTTTACTTTCGCTTAATCATGCAGTTGATCAAAAACGGTCAGAAACAAGCTCGTTTAATTCAAATTAATCTAACCGTTTAAAAAGACGCTATTTAACGTATTTTTAGGCACTTCACTGCAGTTGATTAACCCATTCAACTGCCAAGCGGTCAATTGTAAAAAAAGCTCCTCGAAAGGCATGCAAGCCTCGTTGGTATAGGTCATCTATAGTTTCGACACCGTTCCAATGACCAAGCGTATACAATTTATTTGCTGCCCATGGGTAAGTTATCGGGCATTCTAATGAAGTAATAAATCCTTTAACCTCCCCTTAATGCTCTGGAATTAGCACCAACCGAGCTTGCCAACTATCCCGTAGATGAGGGCTTTTTCTCTGCGCATCAGGAGATACAGGCATCTTAATAAGCTTATCGTACTCAGAGAACTCTTCTACAACTTCGTACCTGATTTTGCTTTTTATCGGGGTTAGCCAATGAGTATTTGGTCCTGCTCCACGCCATGATTCTGGATAGTTCAGTTAAGCGGTAGCTTGTATTCACGATAAAACTCAGATTTGGGAAGCGGTCTCAGATAAATGTTGAGACCGCTTATGAATTACCTATAAGAGCGTTCTAGTCCTCTTACATGACCGGCATTACTTCTTATAGCGGGGATTATTACCTTCTAGTGCCTTGAGTAATATCGTTTTAAAACAAAGCGTTTTACATATGGTTGTCAATATTTTGTAGGCAAAGAAGAAGACAGACATAGAATGTCAGTTTATAATCTCAACCTATATCGGATGCTAGCGCAGCTTGGTAGCGCACTACTCTGGGGGAGTAGGGGTCAGCGGTTCGAATCCGCTGCATCCGACCAATTTTCTAATATTGTTGCCCTTGAGCGCTAGTGTATGGACGTTTCGTTAAAGAGGACAGTAGTTTAATGGGCTTAAAAACAATTGATATTACTTTCTGTCGACAGTTGTGAAACCGTAAATCCTTTTTCTGATAAGAGCTCGACTAGGTTTTCTTCTCCGACTAGGTGTAGGGCGCCCACAACCACCAAATAGCGGCCATCGGCAATAAACGAACTTGTGTTGAGCTTGTCGGCCCAGTCACGATTTCGTTGGTAAATAAATTGATCACCGAGCTCTTCTCCGATAGCACTTTGCAATGCCAATTCTGCAAGCTGTTGTTTATTACCTGCTTGCCAACTTTGTACCAAGCATTCACTGACTTTTACATTCTCTTGCCAGTTTTCAATCGTATCGGTTAACAATAACTGGCTTACTTCTGGATCGTTGGTAAAAAGTCCCAATTGGAACTCAATAGACTCTAAACCCAATATTGTTTTGTTTAGGTTTGTCGCTTGTTCTGTAATGTAGGTGTCTATCCCTAACTGTTGACTGAATCCCATTTTACTAAACTGCGAGATTTGTAAGGTAAGTGCGGTTTGCCAGGCAGGCGTTGCCAGAAAAGCTTTCGGACCAAAGCCTAATTGGCGGTTAATTTCTTCAAGCTGCTTTTTTTGCTCATCGTTAAGAACTTCGTTAGTTGATTTTGCATCAATGTTAAGCGAAGGCGTTTCATCGGACAGCTTTATCTCGGTAATAACCGCGTCACTATTTTGTAAGAATGTGGTGATAGCGTTAGGTAGAGGATACATCTGCTCATTACCCATATGTATCGATCCAAGTATCATTAACTCTTTATCACCCTTGATTGCTTTAAAATAGAGTGGCTCTGCCGCTACTGAATAGCTCAGCAGTAGAGAAAGAAGTGTCAGCGAGGTTTTAATTACAGTACTCATTTAGTGTCTCGTTTGTAGTAGGGCTACTTTACCTTGAAAAGCCTTAATCTATTGGCATTACTTACGACGGTAATTGAAGATAAAGCCATTGCTGCCCCTGCAAATACCGGGCTTAGTAGAAATCCAGATATAGGATACAGAACTCCAGCGGCAACGGGTATTCCAATTGAGTTATAGATAAAGGCACCAAACAGGTTCTGTTTCATATTTTTCACTGTTGCTTTGGATAATTCAATTGCGCTGTTGACGGCAATAGGTGAAGAATTTAATAACGTCATTTGAGCGCTTTCTATTGCCACATCCGATCCGCTGCCCATGGCTATACCAATATCTGCTTGGGCTAGAGCTGGGGCATCATTTATTCCGTCACCGACCATTGCCACGATCTTTCCTGATAACTGTAGCTTTTGAATGTGTTGTGCTTTTTCATCTGGGAGAACATTTGCAATTACCTGTTTGATACCGATTTCTTTTGCGATTTTTTCAGCAACTACTTGGTTGTCACCACTCAAAAGTACTACATTAATTTTGTTCGATTTTAGAAGCGAGATGGCCTCAAGTGAATCCTTTTTAAGTGGGTCAGAAACCGCCATTAATCCTGCAAGCTGTTGGTCGATGCTGATGGCTATAATCGTCCAGGCTTTGGATAGGTAAGGGGTGATGAGCTGTTCATCAATTTTAGTGCCTAGTGAACGGATAAAATTAACCGAACCTACGGAAACAGCGGAGCCCGCTACTTTTCCGGTTAGCCCTTTTCCGCGGTAGTTTTGTATATCGGTTGCAGCAACTAATGCGGTGTTTTTCTCTTTAGCAAATTGACACACGGCTCCAGCTAATGGGTGTTCAGAGTGACTTTCGAGTGCATAAATAGATTGTAAAAGAGATGCTTCAGCCATGTTGTTAAGGATTTCAAATCGTTGAATAGAGGGCTTACCTAGTGTGAGAGTGCCAGTTTTATCAAAGACAACGGTATCAACCTTACTGGCGTTTTGTAGCACATCGGCATCTCTTATTAATATGCCTAACTCAGCGGCTTTACCAACACCAACAGTAATTGATAGAGGGGTAGCGAGTCCAAGGGCACAAGGACAAGCAATGATCAAAACAGTGGTAGAAACGATCATCATATAACTGGCTTTAGGGTCTGGGCCGACCCACCACCAAACAAGAGCAGCAAGAATCGCAATACATACGACAACAGGCACAAATACGGCTGAAATCGAGTCAGCAAGTTTGGCTAACGCTGGTTTACTGCTTTGTGCTTGACGAACCAGCTGAATGATTCGAGCGAGCATAGTTTGGTTTCCAATGCCTGTTGCTTGAATAGATAAGCTCCCATCATTGTTTATGGTACCTGCAGAGACGCTGTCTCCGATAACTTTTAGCTTGGGAATGGGTTCGCCAGTTAGCATCGCTTCATCAACGTATGATTCGCCTTCAACCACGTTACCATCTACGGGTATTCTTTCTCCTGGTTTAATGAGAAGTCGCATGCCTTGTTTGATTGACTCAATGGGCATCTGGATGTCCTCACCTTCCTGTCGAACGGTGGCGGTTTTTACCTGAAGTCCAATTAAAGATTGTAAGGATTCTGTGGTGCGTAGTTTTGCTTTTGCTTCGATATAATGACCAAGTGAAATTAGACCAATAATCATAGCACTAGCTTCAAAGTAAACGTGTCTCGACGCGGCAGGGAACCATGTAGGGGCAATAACAACAAGAATCGAGTAAAACCATGCGGCTCCCGTTCCAAGAGCAACTAAGGTATCCATGGTCGCTCGTTTATGGATTAGCGATTGCCATGCATTGATATAGAAATTTCGACCAGCTGTTGCCAACAAGAGTAGACAGATAAGGCCAATTATCCCCCAAGCCGTTTGGTCCGTGGCGTTTCGTATCATCATATTGCCACCCAATAGCCCCCATAACATTAATGGAGCACCAACGGCCAGAGCGATAATGGCACTTTTTTTGTGGTGTGTTTGAGCGTTAAGGTATGCAGCTTGGAGTTCTGCTTGTTGACTGGCCTCGTCTTCAATAATAGAGGCACTATATCCAGCGTCTTTGATGGACTTTAATAATGAACTGCGAATCGTATCATCAACCTCTGTTGATACCATTTTTGTTAGTACAATGGCACTTTGTTCTGCGAGGTTAATTTGCGCTTTTTGGACGCCATCAACGGCTAGACAGGCTTTTTCTACTGAAGCGACGCAACTTGCACAGGTCATTCCTTGCAAAACAAGATTGAGGGTATTGGATTGTGAAGATGCAGGTATTTTGTCTGGTTGCGTCCTATTGTCTTGACTGGATTTTTTGGTTACTTCTATATCGTTAGCTATAACGGGTCCTATGGCTGTTGGTTTTTCTAGTTCTAGAATATTGTGCTCGTCGATTTTTGGTGTTGCATTAAAGCCTAGGCTTTCGACTATCTCAATAATGGCATCTTGATCTAAAGTGGTAAGCAGAGCGAGCGATTCTTTTGATACTTCAAACCGGGCTATCTGTGAATTTGTCGCTAGGCTTTCACGAACTTTTCCGACACATTTTCCGCAACTTAATCCAGATAGATTTAAAGCTATCTGGTTGCCAGCTTGATACTTATTTTTTTCTATCTCAGTGACGATATCTAGTAACGGCCTAGAGGTCTTAACGGACACCGATGTTTTATCAATAGACAAAATGTCGGTATCTGACAAATGTGTCAGACTATCGGTGACTTTTTTAACGCATTTTCCGCAACCTAAACCGCTAAGAGGAATAGTAAACTGAGTCATAATTCTTTCCAAATCCAAACTGTTGCCTTAAAGATAAACCTTTACCCTAAGGTAACGTCAACACTTTCCTTGCTAAACTGCCGTGTAGACAAAACGAATTATTGAGATGAATAGCCACACGGTGCTAAAATACCGCCACTTTTGTCTTTACCCGTCATACTTGAAGTTGCATCGTTGTTGATGGCGCTCGCTTGTCGCCTAGCTGCAATACCAACTATTTTGGGTAATTATCTACGCAGCATTTTGGCTGCACCTTTAATTTTCTAAGGTATTACTAATGACGGTTAAAACTCGTTTTGCTCCTAGCCCTACAGGCTATCTTCATGTTGGTGGTGCACGTACAGCACTTTACTCTTGGTTATTTGCTAAAAGCCAAGGTGGTGAATTTGTTCTGCGCATTGAAGATACTGATATAGAACGTTCTACTCAAGAAGCGGTTGATGCCATTCTTGAAGGTATGAAGTGGATGGGATTGGAATGGAATGAAGGCCCTTATTATCAAACCAAGCGTTTTGACCGTTACAATGAAATGGTTGATCAATTACTTGCTGAAGATAAAGCATACAAATGTTACGCATCGAAAGAATTGTTAGATGAGATTCGTGCGGAGCAGGAAGAAAATAAAGAGATGGCACGCTACGATGCCAATCATCCTAAAATTGTTGCCGTTAATGCAGCTGCTAAAGATGGTGGCCCATGTGTCATTCGTTTTCGTAATCCGAAAACTGGTAGCGTTGTCTTTGATGATCAAATCCGTGGCCGAATTGAGATTGGCAACGAGCAGCTAGATGATTTAATTATTCGTCGTACTGATGGTTCCCCAACGTATAATTTTTGTGTCGTCGTTGATGACTGGGATATGGGAATTACACACGTTGTTCGTGGTGAAGACCATATTAATAATACTCCGCGTCAAATTAATATTTACGAAGCGTTAGGTGCTCCTATTCCGACTTTTGCACATTGTGCAATGATTCTGGGTGACGATGGTGCGAAATTATCTAAGCGTCATGGCGCAGTGAGCGTAATGCAGTATCGCGATGAAGGTTACTTACCTAATGCATTGAATAACTATCTTGTTCGGTTAGGCTGGTCTCATGGTGATCAAGAGATTTTCTCTCAAGAAGAGATGATTGAATTATTTAGCCTTGATGCAATCAGTAAATCGGCTTCTGCCTTTAATACTGACAAATTAAACTGGTTAAATAACCATTATATTAAGTCTTCAGATCCTGCATATGTGGCAGAGCATTTACAGTGGCATTTAAATAGCCAAGGCATCAATAAAGAAAATGGCCCAGCTATTGAAGAAGTGATCACGTTGGTTGGTGAGCGTTGCAACACGTTAGTTGAGCTTGCTAGCCAATCTCGCTATTTCTATGAAGATTTTCAAGAATTTGATGCTGGCGCAGCGAAAAAACACCTTCGTGGTGTTGCTAAAGGACCTTTAGAGTTGGCGCTAAGCAAAATAGAAGCCCTTGAAGATTGGTCGACAGAAAATTTGCACGGTGTTATTGAACAAGTATGTGCAGAGCTAGAAATCGGCATGGGTAAAATTGGTATGCCTCTTCGTGTAGCGGTAACTGGTGGAGGTCAATCACCTTCAGTTGATGTGGTTATGCAGCTTATTGGTAAGGAACGTGTAACGGCTCGTATCAATATGGCGTTAGCGTTTATTGCCCAACGTGAAGCGAACGCGCAATAAATAATACCAAAATGAGTCAGTTTATGGTCAATATGAAAGTAGCTCCGCAGGCACCCACATTGCTGATGCGTTACTTTTTTGATTGGTATTAGATAGGCTGAATGTCATAAGTAAAAACACCTCACAAATGTGAGGTGTTTTTATATGAGACGAAAGGGTGTTTTGTTTGTTTTTGTATTGAGTGAAACCAAACTATTTCAGGTCGATACTGTTTAATCTTCCCATAAACAACAGGAGATCAATATTCTCTTTGTGTGCTTCTAGTAATGCCCGTTTGGCTTTGGAATAGGCCGCGAGTTTTCCGTGCTTATCAATAGAGCAGACGGTACTACGATAATTGAACTTTCCATCACCTAAGTATTCGCGCCACTTGGCAATATAATAGCCTTGACTTGTTTCAGGGTCTTTCGATTTGTAGATGATTTTTGGTTCTAGATCGTGAGGGAGACGAGTCATTAAGTAAGGGTCTTTTAATAGTCGATTCCAAAACTTCCCCACATTTCTTTACCCAGCTCGTTTCTCTTTTGTAGCGCTTTTTCTAGTGCTTTTTTTCTCCAATCCGTATGAAGCCCACTGAACGATGCAATATGGTATCGTCCGGTGTATGGATATGGATTTTGTAAGCGGTCTTGCCTTTAGAAATAAAGCGGTGACCAGTATTGGATGTTAAATTACTTTTACTCATTATATTGGCATCTAATGATACATCTGTTATTTATAAATAGTATGTCATTCAGAGCGAAATATGAAGTAACAGACAGTAAAAATGCCTTGCTGTTAACAAGGCATTTTATTATTTTCAAATAAATCAATTAGTTGTATTTCTTAAAAATTAGAGAAGTATTGATGCCACCAAAGGCAAAATTGTTACTCATGAAGTATTCACACTTCATTTCACGTCCAGTTCCCGTTATATAGTCGAGTTTTCCACAACGCTCATCCAAATTCTCTAAGTTAAGTGTTGGGCTAAACCATCCTGAATTCATCATTTCAATGCTTAACCAAGCTTCGATTGCCCCACATGCTCCTAAGGTATGACCGAAATAACTTTTGAGAGAGCTAATCGGCGCAGCGTCACCAAAAATATTGGCTGTTGCATTACTTTCTGCAATATCACCTCGCTCGGTCGCTGTGCCGTGGGCTGAAATATAATCAATTTTGTTTGGTTCTAAGTTAGCGTCTTCAAGTGCCATTTCCATACACAACTGCATGGTTTCCATCTGAGGTTGAGTGACGTGTGCTGCATCGCAGTTACTAGCAAATCCAATTAATTCAGCATAGATCTTCGCACCACGAGCAACGGCATGCTCATACTCTTCTAACACGAGCGTTCCTGCCCCTTCGCCGATTACTAGACCATCTCGGTCTGTATCGTAAGGTCTTGGCGTCGTTTTAGGTGCGTCATTTTTAAGGCTGGTGGCAAATAGCGTATCAAAGACGGCTGACTCAGTAGGACATAGTTCTTCACCTCCACCCGCTACCATTACGGTTTGATAGCCGTGCTTAATGGCTTCGTAGGCGTACCCAATGGCTTGACTACCCGAAGTGCAAGCACTACTGGTCGGAATGACTCTGCCTTTAAGACCAAAGAAAAGCCCAACGTTCACAGCGGTGGTATGTGGCATCATTTGTACATATGTTGTTGCTGTAATCGCCTTGGTTGTTTTTTCATTTAGCATTACACCAAACGCGCCGACTGCATCGGTACTGCCCGTTGAAGAGCCATACGCGACACCGGTTCGTCCATTGGTTAATATATCATTGCCCAGTAAGCCGCTTTGAGTAAGGGCGTTCTCGCTGGCTAGTGTGGCAAGTTTAGATACACGTCCCATAGAACGTGTTTTTTTACGGGTGTAATGCTTAGGGAGTTCAAAATTCTCGATTGGGGCGGCTAGCTTGGTATTTAAACCATCGTATTGTTCAAAATCTTGCATGTACACAATGGCGTTCTCGCACGCTTTAAGCTTTGACTCTACGGTTTTCCAATCACTCCCTAAGGCAGTAACCCCCGCCATTCCAGTGACAACAACACGACGACTCATATTAAGCCTCCATTGATAGAAATAACTTGTCTAGTGACATAAGCGGCGATATCTGACATAAGGTAACTAACTAAACCTGCGACCTCATCGGGCTCGCCCATTCTACGTAAAGGAACTTGTGGCAATGCATGTTGTTTAACCGTCTCTTCAACCATTCCAGTATCAATTAAACCAGGAGCGACACAGTTTACTGTGATTTTTCTCTTAGCTAATTCCAATGCAAGGGACTTTGTTGCTCCGATTACGCCTGCTTTAGCTGCGCTGTAATTTGTTTGCCCACGGTTTCCCATAATGCCGGAAACAGAGGCAAGGGTAATGATGCGCCCGCCCTTTCGTTTTTGAACCATTGGCATAACGCAAGGATGTAGAACATTGTAAAAGCTGTCTAGATTGGTGTGAATTACGCCGTCCCACTCTTCTTCTGTCATAGCAGGAAAGGCGGTGTCACGTGTGATCCCTGCATTGTTCACAACACCATAATAGGCACCATGTTGGTTGATATCAGCTTCTAATGTAGATTTACACTGTTGGCGGTTACTGATATCGAACTGTATTAATCGGCCTTCACCACCAGCCGCTTGAATCAATGACAGCGTTTCATGTGCACCCTCTTTATCGCCCATATAATGAACGACAACGGTAAAGCCATCTTTTGCTAACTGAACCGCGATTGCTTTGCCAATACCTTTACTGGCACCTGTAACGAGTACTTGTCTGCTCATGTGCGATCCTTCATTTTCATTTCTTGTAGTTTTTCTTTGCTAGGTACATATACATTGAGTTGGCAATGAGCAATTTCGTTGCCTTGATGCTCGATTCTGCCACTAAAAACCGCCATTCCATTATTTTCCATTATTTGTTCCGCGTAGACATCAAGAATTGAGCCTTCGGAAAACTGGTCGACAGACACATTGTAGCGACGACTTCCCAATAGAAAACCAATAGGTGAGTCATCACCTTTTAGGCTTGCGTGATAGCCAGACCAAGCGGATATGGATTGAGCCATAAATTCGATACCGACATAGGCTGGAATTGAACGAGACTCTGGGTTAAAAAACAAGTTACTTTCTTTTACGGTTACTCTGCAGTGAATGCTCTCTTTTTCAATGCTAACGGCTTCGTCCACGAATATCATGGGCGTTGCGTGTGGTACTAGCGTTTCAATTGGTGGTAATTTATTCATTCGCGTACCCAAAAATAAGGCTGATATTGTTCCCACCAAAGGCAAAAGAGTTGCTTAATATTGCTTTTTTTGGTGCTAAATATTGGTGTTCTTCGATCAGTTGGATAGGTAAATCATCATGTTCACCATCGTTAATTTGAATTGGAAGCTGCAAATTATAGGTTAAAATGTGCCAGCTTATTGCCGCTTCAACAGCGCTGGCGGCTCCTAGAGTATGACCAGTCAGAGGTTTAGTTGAACTGACGGGTACATGGTCAAATACACGAGAAATCGCTTTACTTTCCATCGCATCATTTAGTGGGGTAGCAGTACCATGAGCATTGATATAGCCAATGTCACTTGCATCTAGCTGAGCGTCGTTTAACGCTTTTCCCATCGCTTCTATAGCGCCTATTCCTTCAGGGTGTGGTGCTGAAATATGATGTGCATCAGAACTATCACCAGCGCCTAAAAGTGCAACTTTTGAATCGGTCTCTTCTCTTGAAAGGAGCATGAATGCGGCAGCTTCACCAATATTGATGCCATCTCTGTTTTTACTAAAGGGGTTACAATGTGTCGTTGAAAGGGCATCTAAGCATCGAAAACCGTTAAGAGTGAGCTTACATAATGAGTCAACACCTCCTACGATGACAGCATCAACTAGGTTTGCTTTTAGCATTCTTTTGGCGGATAAAAAAACGCGACCACTTGAAGAGCACGCTGTCGATATTGCATAGCAGGGCCCTTCAAGGCTGAAATATTCGGAGACAAACTCTGCAGGATTGCCCAATTCTTGTTTGCTATAGTGGTATTCAGCAGGAAACGAACCAGATTTGAATAGGGTATCTAATGCACTTTCACCGTCAGAGATACCGGACGTGCTGGTTCCGATAATAACAGCCACTCTTTCATTGCCATAAGTTTCAATAGCTCTAATTACATCATCATGTATCTGCGTCAAAGCGGAAAGCGCCAGACGGTTATTACGGCTATTAAAATGTTTAAGGTGCTTTGGTAGTTCAGGTAATGCATCATTCACTTTACCTACTACCGTAGAGCAACCGTCATTGAGGACATTGTCCACAACCACCATGTCAGGTGACTTATTATCTAAGAGCCTTTTGTGTA
This sequence comes from Vibrio algarum, assembly GCF_028204155.1. Classification (NCBI taxonomy): domain Bacteria; kingdom Pseudomonadati; phylum Pseudomonadota; class Gammaproteobacteria; order Vibrionales; family Vibrionaceae; genus Vibrio; species Vibrio algarum. Next base: position 1,250,060 of record NZ_JAQLOI010000001.1, read on the forward strand.
TCTCTTGTTGGCTTTTGCCTAGTGCGGAATGAAAACCGCAGGCTTGGATATAAATAGGGTATTGTTTACTTATAGTCATTTTCTGTCTTTAAAGCCAAGCTATTTAGTTGTATTTGATAACGATAACGTCTGAATGGTGATTTGATAATTGGAGATGGTGTTTTGCATATGAATATCTCCTGACAATTTATCTTTATTAGTATACTGAATAATAACGACTTTTTTTCCTTCATTATCAAATAACGTACGTTGGCTAGGTGTTTCGGTAAGTTGCCAACCGATATCTGCTAGTTTAACTTGCCATACTTCTTCAGGCCATAGCGTTATCATAAGATAAAATAATACTTGTTTCGGGTCTGGTAGGGATGCACCTAACCCAGAGAGTACTTCGGTCTCAATATTGTCTTCTGTATATTCGAGGCTAAGGATACGAGTCCCCCAAGATGAAAAACCGGCCAGTTTAACAGCGTGCTCATTAACTTCTAATACAACAGGTAATTGATGGTTTTTTTCATTCCATGTGGCTGTAATTAATTGGTTCACCGTGATGATTTGTTGCAGATCTTTGGGCAGAGGCAGTTGAACAGTCGTTTTGGGGGCTATTTCCACAAAGGTGCTTGGTTGAGTTTGCAGCGATGTACAACCTAATAGGCTTATCAATAGACAGATAAGTAGGGTGAGCTTACTTGCAGGAAAACAGGTCATTCTTTACCCTCTGTGTTTGTGCTCATGGCAATTGGAGCAAGTAACCATGCGACAAAAATACCGGTTAGTACCGTTATGCCAAAACTGTGTATAGCGTGAGTGTTACTCATGGCAAGAAGACCGAACGAAAGGATCGTTGTCATGGCCGATAACGTAATAGCTAACAAGGTGCTTTTATGGTGCCTAGGTTGAGAAAAAACAAGGTATAATCGATACCGATCCCTAGTATGAGTGCAAGTGCTAATAAGTTAAATAGGTTAAGTGGTGAGCCAGTTAAACTTGTTATCGCTAAGGCGCAGATCGAGGCGATAATTGGCGGGGTTACCATTTTACATGCTTGCCTGAAGGTAAACCGCCAACCTAAAATAAACCAAATAGCCACTAAAGCGGCAAGCAGTAATTCAGTTACTTTAATTCGGTACTCGCCGAATAGCGTCGATATTTCATCTGTTTTATCTAAATACCGGATGTCGTCTCTAGCCTTTACTTTGTTTTTTATCTCTGGAGCGCGGGTTACTTTTTTAAGAACGACAATGGAGTAACTTTCATTATCAATGTCACCTAACCAAAGAAAGCGAGTAGGTTTTGAACTATTCGACTGTAGATAATCATCGACAGAAATAGGTATAAAAGCGTCTTCTAAAATGGGCTGTTGCTTAAGTTGTATTGCCTTTTGTAATTCGATTGCTTGAGATTGATAAAGCGATGTTACTAGGCCAAAATTCGATTTTTGTTGCGCGATACTTGGTAAGTATTGAGTAATATTTTGGTAGCCGGATAAAAGCTCTTGATCAACCCAAGCATCAAGTTCCAGGTTCAAATCCTGCAGCTTATCTAACAAAGCTTGTTCATTACTGGCGGATACGAGTAACATTTGTTGACTAGAATCGACACCGGAAAGCTGTTCAATTTTTTGTTCTACTAGTTTGAGTGCCATTGGCGCGGCTTGTAGTTGGCGAACGTCATCGTTATAGCGAGTTTGAGAAAGAAATACGCAACCAGTGATGAGCATTAAACTAGGAAATACAATTTTAAACGATTTTGATTGCCACAATGATAACCATTTGTGCGATAAATCTTCAGCGGGAAGTCGGCGCTGTTTAGGTGGTTGCTTAGCTAATTTAGGGTACCAAACTACGACAGTAATGTAAGCGCCTGTTAAGCCAATGGCTGAAAACAGAGCCAATTGCTGTAATCCGGGAAATGGAGCAATTAGCAGGCCCAAGTAGCCAACTAAGCTCGTGATCAAACCCAGTGTAATCGCACCAAATATCTTTTTGAGCGCTCGATGTGAATTCCATGACTTCCCTGCAGCCAATCTTTCTGTCAGGTAGTGAAAGGAATAATCAATTGAAACACCAATCAGGCTCGTGCCAAATACCAAGCTAAATAAATGAATTTTGTCAAATATCAATAAGCAACCAGCAAATGCCGCGATGAACCCACAACTAATAGAAAGCAAAGATAATGCAAGCGGAAGAGAGCTTCTATAAACCATCAATAATAAAACGATAACACCCACTAACGACCCTAGCCCAATGGTGCTTATTTCAGATTTTGCACTTTGGGTGCCGTAAGCCGCATAGAAAACAACGCCAGTGTGCATCACCTCAACGCTATAGTGCTGGGTTAGTTCTTGTTCAATATCATCTAACTTGGTGAGTTGGGCTTGAACAGTCAGATTATAAGGTGAACCAGCAAGTTCGGCCGCAATCAGAACGTAGTGTTTATTTCCGGCACTTTTACTTAGATATCCCTTGTCCAACTGGAAATCACCGGACAGAGCAGAGAGAGAGGTTAAGTAATCACGGAAAAGTAAGAATGGGTCATTTGATAGTTCTTGTCCGGTGACACCCGAAAAAGGGTTGTAGACGGATTGCAGTACATATTGTGTCTGAAGGCTAGTAGAGGAGGCTAGCCTCGCTCTTTGGGTGTCAGTCAATAATTGAAACCGTTTAGGATAATAAAAAGTAGCCCAGGCTTGCTGATCAGACTCCGAGATTTTGCCAGTAATGTCCGAAAACATGTCGAGGGTTGTTAGCTCATTTTCAAACTGTTCGGCCGCATCGATTAGTTGAGCTTTGTCATTACCTTCCAGCAGAAAAATAACCTTGTTGCTCATTGATTCTGCTATTTTATCAAAGGCTTGCTGTGCAATGGGGTCTTGCTGGTTTTTAGGCAGTAAAGCAAGAATATTGGTTTCGATGGGAAGCGATTTATTAACAGCTAATTTTTGTGCTAGTACAGCGATGCAGCCAATCATGATGATCAGCCAGATGAGAGCGAGATTTCTGGATAAACCAGTGCTAGAACTGGAAAAGGGCACTTTCATCAGGGGTCAGGTTTTCTGGCTGTTCAGTTTGTTTGCTAAATAGAATGGTTGTTTTGTCTCCACGAAGCTCCGTTAGTTCTATCTGGTCAACGTATTGTTCACCAGAAATACTTATGCTACTGAAGACGGAATTTAGAGGCGCTTTATTGGGTGTTAACATTAAAGTCCAATCGTTGTTCTTTTCGCTAAATTCTGATGTAAATTGTTGGTCAAGCTGTTGAGCGTTGCCGTCGAATAGTGAAAGGAATATGTGACTGAAATAAAACGCCATTGGATTCTCTTTTTCAGTCATTACCTGCGCTGGTTGATTCCCTATTTTCTGGCTAAGCTTTTCGTCGGTGAGAATAAGATTCACCGGAAAAGGTGCCGTTTGCTGCCAAAGTAATCCGCTCTCTTTATGGATAATGAAATGACCGGATGACGTCAGTGGTTGACTGAACATTTCCATTGTTCTTCGTTGTTCAAAATCCCCTCGCACAATGCTCTGTGAAGCAAGTAATGCTTGGATTTCTTGTAGGCTTTTTGCTTGCAATAATGGTGAAAAAAGTAGCAAAAGCAAGACGGTCGCAGTGAGACGATTAATCATTCAGTTCTCCGTATTTATGCCATTGCTCCACTTTATCAGTGAATAGCTTAGGAGAAACAAAGCACATTTCTTGAGTCGCCATATCTACAGCAACTTGCATGGTATGCGCCTTTGTCATTCGTTCTCCCGTGTTGTTGTCGTAGATAATGTAATCCACTCTTAAGCGGTGTTCCCACTCGGTCAATTTGGCGGTAACACGAATCTCATGATCAAAAGGGATCGCCTTTATATATTTAACCCGAGTATCAATAATTGGCCACATATAGCCAGATGCATTCATATCCAGATAACTGTAATTAATTTTTGCCATTAGGTTATGTCGAGCTTGTTCAAAAAACCGAAAGTAGTTGCCATGGTAGACAACGCCCATTGGGTCGGCATCTTGAAATAGAGGCTTGATAATAATTTCAGCGTTTAATGAATAAGTTGCGTGTAATTCGCTGGCAATGCCTGTTTCATCGGTATTGTTTCGAGTACTCATCGTCATACTTATCCTTAATACAGCGTCCAATGTTGCTGCTGAATAAATGCCATGAATTTACGAAGGTCACCTTCTAATGGTCGATCTTCATTAACGAACTCAAACTCACTAAGAATATCGGACTGCATCTGTTTTAGAGCGCCACTCATATGATGTTCATCTAACTCATCTTGTCGTTTGCGTAGTTCTATCGCTTGGGTAGCAGCAAGCAGTGATGCAGAAGCAACTTGTTCGGTCAATTCTAATATTCGTAAACAATCACGGGCAGCGATGGTACCCATACTCACTTTATCTTGATTATGACATTCGGTTGAACGGGAAAACACACTCGCTGGCATAGTGTGTTTGAGCGCCTCTGCTGTCCACGCTGATATCGCAATTTGTACCGCTTTGAAGCCGTGATTGATTGGTTTTCTCTCACCTTGTGCGCCAGTTAGATTGAAAGGTAAACCATTATTGAACTTATAGTCCATTAGTTGAGCCATTTGACGATCGAGTAGATCGGCTAAATTGGCAATAGCGGTCTTTAATGTATCCATTGCCATGGCAATATGGCCACCATAGAAATGACCACCATGTAGGACTCGTTCATTTTCACCATCAATAATCGGGTTGTCATTCGCACTGTTGAGCTCGTTCTCAATCATCTGGCGTAACCACGGCAAGCTGTCTTGTAGGGCCCCGATAACATGTGGAGCACAACGAAGAGAGTAACGGTCTTGTAGACGGTCACTATTCCGAGGTGGGCGTTCGGCTTGTAAATCACTGCGTAACCAGCTGGCTATTTGTTGTTGCCCCGGATGTGGTTTGACTGAAAATAGCGCCTCGTCGAAATGAAAATCGTTGCCTTGCATACCGACGGAAACCATTGCAGTAATTCGAGTCGTTAGCTGAGCGAGATATTCTGCTCTTTTATATGCAATGCAGGCTAGAGCTGTCATTACTGAAGTACCATTCATTAACGCCAAACCTTCTTTAGGTTTGAGTTTTATCGGGTCTATATTCAGTTCACGGAATACTTCTGCTGTTGGGCGAATTTCACCTTTATAAAAAACTTCACGTTCGCCAATTAGCGCAGCCGCTAAATAAGACAGAGGTGTAAGGTCTCCACTTGCACCGACAGAGCCCTCTTGAGGAATACGAGGAGAGATGTCCTCATTAATTAAGGTGATGATCTGATTTAACAAGTCGAGAGAAACACCAGACACCCCTTGAGAGAGAGAACATAATCGAGTCGCTAATACCGCTCTTGCTTGTTCTTTAGAGAAAATTTCACCCATCCCACATCCGTGGAATCGCGTGAGATGCAAAGGTAGTTCATCGACTAATTCTGCTGGAATGGCAACGGTGCAGGAATCTCCGTAACCTGTAGTGACGCCATAAATAACGCCTTCTTCTTTTAACAACCGTTCAAGGAACGCGACGCCTCTATTTATTTTTCCGGTAAAAGCATCCGAATCATTCAGATGGGCTTTTGCGCCTTGAGAAATGGCAACAACGTCCTCTATGGTAAGACGGTCTAATCCAAACTGAATTCTGTTTTGAGCTGTGTTAGTCATTATTGTTGTCGCTTAATTTCCAAAAATTAAAAAAATTATACCACTGCAATGGTGCGTTCATAGTGTGGTGCTCTAGCCGATCCGCGTAGTCTTGTACTAGTTCTTGTAGTGCTTCTTCACGTTTGCCTCTGGGCAATATAATCTTGTCTCTAAACGCTTCGAAATAGACATTGAAATAAGGTTGTTGTTTACTTTCATCGCGTAAGCCAAACAGTAAGAATACAGGCGCTTTTAATACCGATGCAAGCACGAAAGGGCCTTGTGGAAAGGGTGCCGGTTTACCTAAAAAATTTGCCCAGACAACCCGTTTTTCTTTGGTTACAGAGGTTCTGTCGCCGACTATTACAATCCATTCACCCTGTTCAATTTTTTGTTGTAGGCTAATTGCCGTATCGGGGCCCATTTCTTTTACTTCAATCAAGTTCAAATTAGAACTAGGATTAACGGCTTTGAGCATGGAATTAAATTTTTCGGCGTGCTCGGTAAATACCAGTGCATTTATCTTAATGTGTTTATGTTTTCGACTCATCGCCCGGCAAAGTTCAATATTACCTAGATGCGAGCCCAAAAGGACGATACCTTGTTTTTCTTTGATGATATCGTCAAAGAGCTCCGAGCCAGAAACCGCTAAATCTTTATAAGGAATATCGCCTTTCCATGCGGCAAGTTTATCTAATATCGTCTGTCCAAAAGAGAGAAGATGCCTATAGGCGGTGAGATTTTTTGGTGTAGATATCCCCTTGTTCAGGCTGTGAGCTTTAAGTTGAGCTAAGTATTGTTCAGACGATTTTCTAGCATCGCTACCAGTGAGATAGTAGTAACTCATAACCATTCGTAAAATCAGGTTGAATATTGGGCGGCCGAAGAATGAATAGATAGCGAGCAACAATTTTATGCCAATTAAGGTTCCACGTTCCGAAGTTGTGGACCAATGAGATTGAATTTTACGCTTACGAGATAACAGTTTCGGAATTCTTGGTAGCATCCCGAAGAAAAGCTTGGTATGCATTGTACTAATTTTCACATTATCCCAAAGTGCATCAAAGTGCGAAATTCCTCCTTCAGGGTAGATAACACGCGTCTCTACGAAATTGAATGACACCCCTTCCCAGAACATACGTACCATGATTTCCGTGTCGAAATCCATACGTTTTCCAATCGAATATTTGGTTAGCACTTGCACGGTTCTTTCTACTGGATAAGCACGAAATCCGCACATGCTATCTTGAATTTCAAACGATAAGGTTTCTATCCAGACCCATACGTGAGTGACATATCGGCCATAGAGCCTTGATTTAGGAACTGAGTCGTCATAAATAGGTTTACCGGAAATAACGTTAGTGGGATTTTTCTGGGACGTTGCGATAAGCTCAGGGAGGGCTTCAATATCGTGTTGCCCGTCAGCGTCAATCTGAATGGCGTGAGAATATCCAAGTGCATTGGCAGCTTCGATACCTGCCATGACAGCACCCCTTTCCCCTGATTTTCGGGCAGTATAATAAGGGTGACATCACTTTCAATCGCTTGTTCTTGCAATGTTACTTTGGTTTTTTGCTCACTCCCATCATCGATTAAGATAATGTGCATATTATGGATACGAAGTGACTGCACAACTTTAGCGACGGTTGAACCGTGGTTATAGCAAGGAATTAGAAAGCAAGCATTGTACATATTATTCCTTGCGTCCTAGTTTAATTTTGCCTGTTGAATGAGTTGTGGTTTGAGCTGATGTATAAGTAAATTGAAGCTTACCTTTTGTTTCGTCCCAATTAATCTGCAAGTTAACAATAGCCTCTGGCAAGATGGGTTCTTGAAACTTAATGACTTCCATTCCAATGAAAGGCAGAGATAAGTTGAGGTAATACTCCGCATAATAAAGAACCCAATCTATCTGAGTTACCCCTGGTAACAGAGGGAATGTAGGAAAATGACCTTCAAAATCTTGAATATCACGGTCCACTTTTAATGCTAACGTCACGCTATGGTTTTCTATTACGTGTGACAAGACTTGGGGTTTTCTTTTCATCATTATATTCACGGTTCTAAAGTGAGTTCTAAACCCTAGTTCGGGTTACTTTGAAATAGAGCTTCAATCTCTTTAACTAAACGCTTGCCCTGACTGTTTAAGGGGATGTCGTCAAGAATACGATAACGGCGTGGGATAGCAATAGGCTCTAGCCATTGCCTAAGTGAATTTCTGATTTTAATCCAAAATTGTCCTCGACTAGTAGCGCTAAGTTGTTGGCGGCCATAGTCGTTTAATGTGATGACGGCTACTAATTCTAGTCTCATTGCTGTTTCAAGCGCTATTACGGCTGATTCTTCTATCCATTCCAATTTCTGAAGGCTATTTTCGACCTCTGCTAAGGAGACTCGTTTTTCTTCAATCTTGATGATGCGATCTGTCCGGCCTTTTAATAAAAAGGATCCATCATCAAATAACTCACACTGGTCAGTGGTTTGATACCAGTTCTCAGGATCTATATGCCCGGATCTTAGCGCGATGCAACCTTCAGCATTTAGTTTTGCTTTGACATCGGGGAAGAGTTGCCACGGTGTCGATTCCTTATGCTGTTGCCGATAACCTATACCTCCAGTTTCAGTGCTGCCAAAGACTTCATATGGTAGAACCTCAAAAAGGGCCAACGTTTGTCCGGCAGCCTTTAATGACAAAGGCCCGCCAGAAGAGAAAACAGTATTATATTTGCAGCAGGTGGTTTCTGGGTCTAATCGTTTCAAAAGAGCCGGGCTACTTACCAATATAGAATTCTTGTCCGCGTGGCTGATGACTTGTTCTGGATAATCTAGGTTTTCTCTCGCAAAAGGGCGTTGAGTACAAATTGGCCAGAGGAGCCGGAATAGAAGCCCATAAATATGCTGGTGCGAAACCGTGCTTTGAATTCGGCAATTAGCTAATTCGCTTCCCCATATTTGTTCCAATTGAGTTATCTCATGATTGAAATGAAATAGTGTTTTCTTTATCGCTTTCGGTTTGCCACTAGTGCCGGATGTAAAAAGGGTAACGTTAACATCATTTAGTATCAATGCAGTAGAGAGTGTCGATTCTACAACTGAAGTTAACGATATAGACTCAAGGTTAACTACGTCAGTATTTTGTAGTGATATAGATTGAGATGAGAAAATCGCATTGTCGTGAATCAAGACATCAAATTCAGAGGATAGCTCGCGAATAGCTTCAGGCTGTTGGTTTCCTGGTAGGATTAATTCTTTTTTTGCGGAACTAAGTGCAAAGAAAATGACCGAGAACCAGTAACTATCTTGGATGCATATTGCCCATCGCGCTTTAGGTTTTGTATTGAAAAATTTGACGAATGAATCTACGTCGCTGATAAAATTGATCCACGTTTTATTGCCTGCGTTGCCAAAAGCAAAAAGAGCATCTGTTTGGCGTTCTTGTTTCAATACTGTCGCGATTGAGCATAAAGGTGATGGCTTGATGTTATTTTTCATGAGTGCCTGTTTTGGTCGCTTTTGTCTTTTTTTGTACTTGTTTACGGATTATAAACTCAATAGAAAATAGTAACCCCATAGCGACATAGCTGATAAATCCATTATATAGAGTCCAATATGAGAGAGGCATAAAGCAGGTTGATAACGCGATTGAGCCATTAATGATGAAGAAAACACACCATATTTTGGTGACGTTTCTTGTATATACGATTGCTCTTGGGTCAAGATTGGGGTCTTGTAGTCGTGCAAAACGTTCAATCAAACTTTGCTCTTGAAACAAGCTTATCCCAAAGACAGTAAGGAGACAGGTACTGACTACGACCGGGTAATAGGTAAGCCATCCTTGTTGATTCAGTAATGCTCCGAGTGAAAGTAAGGCAATGCCAACACCGCCGGTAGCCCATGCTAGGTACTTAAGTTCTTTAAGCTTTGATTTTGAACCGGCGAGAATCCGAATGATAAATAAGAAAATAAGTACGGCAGCGATTGCTTCTATCCCGAGCTTTTCAATACCGAAGTAGACAGCAAATGGGTAGGCTAGAAGCAAAATTGCTGACAATATTGCCAGCAATTTCATTATTCTGCCTTAAGCAGTTCGTAGACTGAATCTACGACATCTTGCACTGTTCGAACGGCCTTAAATTCGTCGGGTTTGATTTTTTTACCTGTAACGTTTTGAAGGTGAACAACTAAATCAACGGCATCGATGCTATCTAAATCAAGCTCTTCGTATAATTTAGCCTCAGGTATAATTTCCGTTTGATCTATTTCAAACAGCTCGACCAGTGCGTCTGTTACCTGATTAAAAACATCTTGTTTGGTTACGTTTGTCATAATAGTTTCAATAAATTAGCGAGTTTGAGAAGAAATGTAAGAAGCCAGGTTCGCAACTGAAGCAAAATGTTGGCGCGTGTTGTTGTCGTCAGCATCTATGATAATGTTAAATTTTTTCTTAATCGCCAAACCGAGTTCTAATGCATCGATTGAGTCAAGACCCAAACCATCACCGAATAGCGGCGCATCGATTTCAATATCATCAATTCCAATATCTTCCAGATTTAATGCGTCTATAATTAATTGCTTAATTTCTGTATGTAAATTTTCCACTATGACCTGCTTATTATTGATTAAAGGATTAAATCCTCTTATTTTTCAAATAGTACTTCTTCAAAATGTTTGTTTAAATTTCTTGCGGCTGATGCATTGGAATTAGCCTGTTGAAGAAATGGACCAATCGCTATTTTACCTCTCACTTCGACATGAAAAAAGGGCTTAGTTGTAGGAACTTGGTACCATTTTGCATTTTTGGTCAAAAAACTGGGTTTTACAGTGATATGAATGACTCTCATATCTACTTTTGTACGGACGGCAATTTGCGCTGCCCCCTTTGTAGTTTAGATGGTTTACCTGGGATGGTTCTTGTACCCTCGGGAAAGATTAACAGAACATTATCATTTGAGAACTTCTCATTGCACTGTGCAAATAGTTCTTCCGGCTCTTTGTTTGGGATGTAGCCAGCGGCTTGAACTATACGCTTTATGAAGGGGTTGTCCCATATTGCGGCTTTGACTAAACAATCGCATTGCTTTAGTTGAGAAGCAATCAAAACATAATCGATAAGACTAGGGTGATTGGCTACAATTAAGCAGCCTTTATCTTGTTTTAATTTTTCTGCTCCAGTGATTTTATAATCAATAGCTCCAGTAAACTTCATAATCTTACAAAACAGATCAAACGTGATTTGTATAAGGCGTTGAACCCGAGACTCACTGCATTGTTTGTTTTTGGACAACAACTGGATGATAGGAACTAAGATAAAACTTAGAATAAGTCCGCCAATGCCAAAAAGAGCAAAGCAAAAACCAGTACTGAATATACGCCAGCACTGGTCCACTTTTAACCAGATTTGATGTAACAAATTACTCACTTTTATGCCAACCCCATAAGATGCGTTTAGAATAGATATTCCATGAGTGACTGTTGGTTAGCAAATGCTTAAAGCATTCGATTGATTGAGGGAGTAAAGTATCGTTTTTAGTCGTTAGTTGGTTATTATTGTTGCTTTGCCATGTCACGTTAAATGCTGTACCTGCTGAGATGACCAAGCCTACAGCGTATGTTGCAAAGAGCTCGGATTCAAACTCTTTGTATTCATTAGGCAGTGGAGCATCAAAATCGACTAACAGTACTTTTTTCTTCGTTAATTCGGGTTCAGATAAATAGGTGAACGATTCGATTAATGCTTGCTGAAAGGTATCTTGACCTGCGGCAAGCGAAGTGACAGGGATAGCCTGCTTAGTGGCAATAGTCGTTAATCCTGCTGCCGTGTTATGGACGGATTGGGAAAATGCCATAGGCGATGCGTCATCTCCAACTAATATAGATTTTATTAGCTCCACAGTCCTTGGCAGTTCACCATGTCGACTAGAAAAAACAATATAGCCAATATCGTGTTGTTCTATTAATTCTAGTGCCACTTGAACCGCTATTTTACTCAGAGGACTCATCCGTCTGCGCATCATTGCAGGGATATGATTAACGGGAGTTTTGTTAGAGGAACTAAACTCCGAATCGTTTAACCACGCTTTCCAGTCATCTGCTGACGAGAGGCTTTCGCAAAGCGCATAATATTGGTCCACTGTAAAATTGATAATATTTTTATTATTAGTCATATACTGTTGATTTGTGTGGGTACTATCTTAATACTATGCCTGATGTTTTTAATTTTTGACTGGTTTACAGGAGTAGTAACGATGAAATTTCTTAAGATATTTGTATCTCTAATCTTTGTGTTAGTTCTTGCTGGCTGTGGTCGCGTTCAGCCTATCATGGACGTTGAGAATACCCCAGTTGCTTATGATCTTCAAAAGAAACAAGTGAAGATGGCGATTATTGATTCAGCTGTAAGTCGCGGTTGGGTCGTAAAAAAAGCAGAAAGTAATGAAGTTGAACTCGAGTTCATGGCTCGTACTCATAAAGCGACCATCCGAGTGCCATATTCGGAAAAGTTTTTTTCTATCTTGTATGTTAGTTCTGAGAACTTAAAAGCAGACGCTAAAGGAAATATTCACCGCAATTATAACCGGTGGGTAAATAATTTGAACGTTGATATTCAGAAGAAGATATCTGTCATTGCTAATTCAAATTAAACAAAATTTCTATCATTGTATTAAGTAACTAATTAGGTCTATTTGTGTCAAATTTTACTAAAGATCCATTTAACGCTCTAGAAGCGAAAACTGAAGCTCAAAAACTCGCTTTTGCGCCTATAGTATTTCACACAGCAAGAACATTAAGAGATTTGGGCATACTCAAGGTTCTCGATGATGCGGGAGAGAGTGGACTGGATGCTGTTGCGATAGCGGACCGTTCGAAAGTATCAGAATATGGTGTCAAGGTATTGTTAGATATGGCCATTAGCGCGAATATCGTGCTTTGGAATAAACCGAATTATATTTTGGCTAACCTTGGTCACTTTATTTTTCATGATGGGATGACTAATGCTAACTTGGATTTTACAGCGGATGTTTGTTACGCAGCGATGATGCACCTGACCGAAGCAATCAAAGAAGGTACACCTGCTGGGTTGAAAGAGTTAGGAGACTGGGAGACGATTTATCAAGGCCTTTCCAAACTCCCTGAAAAAGCAAAAGAGAGTTGGTTTGCGTTTGACCATTTTTATTCAGATCGTTCGTTTCCAATATTGTTAGATACGGTTTTTGCGGCTAAACCAAAACATCTTGTTGATATTGGCGGTAACACGGGCAAATGGGCTATGCAGTGCTGTCGTTATGACAGCGAGGTTAAGGTTACTATCGTCGACTTACCGCAACAGCTTGAGATGGCCATGAAAAATGCTGAGGAAAATGGTTTTCAAGAACGAATCTCACCATACCCAGCGAATATGCTCGATAAGCAGCAGAGTCTACCTTCAGGCGCTGACGTTTGGTGGATGAGTCAATTTTTAGATTGTTTTTCTCCTATGGAAATACTGAATATTCTGAAGAAAGTTCGTAATACAATGGACCAAAACGCGACTGTTTATATATTGGAGTTGTTTTGGGATGCACAAAAGTATGATGCTGCGTCGTATAGCTTGAATGCAACGTCACTCTATTTTACTTGTTTAGCAAATGGTAATAGCCGCTTTTATCGTAGTGAAGACTTTTTGGAGATAGTCCAAGAAGCAGGGTTTGCTGTTGAAAAACGTACTGACGATATTGGCCTTGGGCATACGTTGCTGAAACTTGTCGCCGCTTAAACGAATATGAACTAAAGCTGAGCAACGTCTGAAATGAAAAGTGAAAAAAGACAAGTCGTCATTATTGGTGCTGGGCCTTCCGGTTCGATAGCTGCATCCCTGCTTAAGCAGAAAGGCTTGGATATTGTTGTTATTGAAAAGGAGGTTTTTCCTCGCTTTTCAATAGGTGAAAGCCTACTTCCGGCCTGTATGGAACTGATAGAACTCGCAGGGATGGAGGATGCCGTCGCTGCAGCCGGTTTTCAGTATAAAGATGGTGCTGCCTTTCGATTGGGTAATCAATATCAAGAATTTAATTTTGAAGATAAATTCACCGAAGGCCCTGGTACGACATTTCAAGTGCAAAGAGCAAACTTTGATAAGGTCTTAGCCGATGAAGCTCAAAAACAAGGAGTAGAGATTCGATTTTTGCATGAGTTGCAATCCATCGAAGTATTGGACGAATGCTCTATTTTGTCAGTAACAAATGAACTAGGAGAAATGTACCAAATTGATGCTGATTTTGTGTTAGATGCCAGCGGTTTTGGCCGCGTTTTACCTAAGTTATTGGCGTTAGAAACACCGTCAGGATTGCCACCAAGACAAGCAATTTTTACTCATATCGAAGACAATATTGATAGTAGTTTGAACAAGCCTTATTACGATAGGAATAAGATCCTAGTGACTGTCCATCCGGATAACAGAGATGTATGGTATTGGTTAATTCCTTTCGCAAATGGGTGTTGTTCACTCGGTGTAGTAGGAGAACCCGAGATATTCGAAAGATATGGTGATGATAACCTTAGTGTGTTGAAAAAAATGGTTGGTGAAGCACCTGAGTTAGCCGAGTTATTATCTAACGCAGCGTTTGTTAATGATGCCAACGCAATAGTCGGATATTCCGCGAATGTAAGTACTCTTGCAACGAAAAGGTTTGCCTTGTTAGGTAATGCTGGCGAGTTTTTAGACCCTGTGTTCTCTTCTGGTGTAACCATTGCCATGAAGTCAGCCAAGTTAGCGGCAGACTGTGTTGAAAAGCAGTGTTTGGGTCATATTGTTGACTGGGATATGGAGTATTCTAACCCACTTAAAATAGGGGTAGATGCCTTTAGAACGTATGTGGACGGTTGGTATTCGGGTAAGTTGCAACACGTCATTTTTTATGAAAATGCAAACCCGAGGATCAAGCAGATGATTTGTGCAATTTTAGCGGGTTATGCTTGGGATACCAATAACCCCTATGTAAAAGAGTCTGATAAAAGGCTTAATACTTTAGCGGAAATTTGCAGTGATTAATTGGTAAGTTAAATGTGACATAAAAAAAGCAGCGTTAGCTGCTTTTTTTATGTCACATTGCAAATGTTAATGGGTGTAGACAGTTTGGAATGAGTCGTGAAAACTATTTGTTATCAAATTTGGAATAAACTCCCCAAAAACAAATTACACATCAAATAAATGTTCAAGTACCTATTTGGTATTATTCTGGTCAATTCTCAGCAATGATAATGTTGTCAATTCAGCAAAGTATCGATGGTAAGGTAATGTCATTGAGGTTCAATTAATCAATTGATTTTTTTATAAAGAAGTGGCGTCCCCTACAGGATTCGAACCTGTGTCTAAGACTTAGGAGGTCCTTGTTCTATCCAGCTGAACTAAGGGGACGTGTTATCCCCTGATTATATAAGTATTTTTTATAAATTCTATGGCTTTGTTGTTTTTGACTGTTTAAGTGCGTGAATTACGAGCGATTTACGCAAACTTTCAAGAACTGACCTAAAATGCAATTGCAGTATCAATGCAAGGCTGGAGAAGCAAAAAGGTACACATATCACGTTTTAAATTTAACTTTTAATGAAATTTAAGATTCGGTCGTTACAAAATTGAATGAACAACAGTGGAAAACTATATGCAACTCAACGTCAGACAAAAGCTTATGCTGGTCATTCTGCCTTTGCTTGTAGCACTATGCTATTTTTCAGGTACAAAAATAATAAAAACGAATGACTCAAAAAACTCAGCGGCAGATATCTACAACTTTGTGGAACTATCGGCTTTTAATAGCCGACTTGTACATGAACTACAAAAAGAAAGAGGTATGTCTGCAGGTTATATCGGTTCTAAAGGTGCAAAATTTGTTTCAAATCTGCCGACTCAGCGCAAAGAGACAGATAAAAGGCTCGAGGACTTGAAAAGCTACCTTAGTGAAAATAGTATTAATTTGAAGAAACACTCGCAACTCTGGTCTGTTGTCGATGATGCCAATAAAATGATAGCGAGCCTTCAATCGATGAGAACAGGTATTAGCGCGCTTTCAACTCCTATCGGTGATGCTCTCAAATATTACACTACTCTTAATGCAAAGTTATTATCTGTGCCGGGGTTAGCTGTGCGTATATCGAAAGTGGCAGATATCAGTCGTTCTCTAGCTGCTTATTACGAGTTTCTTCAAGGTAAAGAGCGAGCAGGCATAGAAAGAGCGGTATTAAGCAATACGTTTGGACAGGGAGAGTTCGCTCCTGGACTGTTTAAAAAATTCATCCAACTAGTCAGTGAACAAAATAGTTATTTGGCTACTTTTCAAATCTACGCCACAGACGAACATATAAATTCGTTTAAGCAACTTGAAAAACAACAACCATTTAAAGATGTTTCAGAATATCGAACCAAAGCTTACGCGAATGATTTAAATCAGAATGCGGAATCATGGTTTGCCGCTTCGACAAATAGAATCAACCTGTTAAAAGAACAAGAAGAAAAGCTAACTTCGGAAATACTCAAAGTTTCTGTAAAAATAGTAAATACAGAAGATCGTGCATTTTGGTTTTTTCTTATTTTGTCTACAGTGCTGTTGGTTGTGACGAGTTATTTTAGTTTGGCTCTGATGAGGGGGTTATCGAAACAAGTTTTGTGTTTGAATAACACGATGTCTTATGCCGCAGATAAGAACTTGGTTTTGCGTAGTGAAGTAACCAGTAACGATGAGTTAGGCGCTATTGCGAACAACTTAAATACAATGTTGGATTCGCTAACCGATGCAGTGCATGTTATCGCGAGTTCTAGTGAGCAGTTGGCGACGGCGGCAGAAGAATCTGAAGTTATCGTAAATGAAAGTGCGGCTAGCCTTAAAGAAGAGCAGAAACAAGTACTACAGGTAGTCAGTGCAATAGAAGAAATGAGTGTTTCAATTAAAGAAGTTGCTCGAAATATTAATGTTACATCTGACGAAGCTAATCACGCTAATCATTTGATTTCTGATAGCAGTCGAATAGTTGAAGAGTCAACGGAGTCTATCAATCAGGTATCGGTTCAAATAGACAGTGTGTCTTCTACGATAAGTGAGCTTCATGAAAGCAGCAGCAATATTTCGGGTGTTGTTGATGTTATTCAAGGGATCGCAGAGCAGACAAATCTTCTTGCTTTAAATGCCGCGATAGAAGCGGCACGAGCTGGTGAATATGGTCGCGGCTTTGCAGTCGTTGCAGATGAAGTACGTTCACTTGCGAAACGAACACAGGACTCGACACAAGAAATTGAGGCGATGGTTAAAAAGCTTCAGCAAGATAGTGACAGTGCTTTTGAAAAGGTTAACAGTACAAAAGGGCTTGCGCTGTCGAGCGTAACTAAATCCTCAGAGGTCCAGGAAACATTAAATTCTGTCATTGCTTCGATTGATCGAATCCGCCAAATGGCAACAGAAATTGCCACAGCAGCAGAGCAGCAGGTTGTTGTGAGCTCGGATATTTCCTCTAATGTTCAAAGCATAAGTAACAGTGTCGATATAAGCGTGAGTAGCGGCGAACAAATTGCCTTGGCGGCAAAAGAGCAGACGATGCTTGCCGATAAGCTACAAAGTTTGTCTAATCAATTTAAAACCGAATAACTTCAATGACCGAGAAGAGGTTAACGTCTTCTCGGTCTTAATGTTTTAACATTAGTATTCATGATTTTAGCTCACTGAACGCTAAGGTGTATTTATGCTATCAACGTTAACTTAACGAATCTCTTTATGCATGACATCACCGATCTGAACACTCTGTACTAACTGTGGCTGATCGATAATTAGCTCCGCTTCTTGGTCAAAGACTCGGTTGACCGTTAGCGTTATTTCACTCTGAGATACTCTGTTTCTAGGCAGCCCTGCTTGATCGATAAAGGAGCCTGTGTGCCATAGCTGCAATTTATCCCCAACTTCTACACCATGAACTCGGCCTAAATTTATAGTCACTTTGTCAGCGCGAATATCTACCACTTCAGGTAATGTGATTTTACAAGAGAGTTCAGATTCTAGATCGAGCATGATATTGCGACTCACACGTAACAGCATTTGACCATATGTAGAAGCCCAGAATCTAGCACTTCGCGTATCAACCTGACTGGTTTTTGGAAACCCCCATACTGCTACTTCTCGATAAGCACGGCTATAGACTTCTTGGCCAGTTTTACCATCATAGATTTGCATTTCTAAGGCAAATTGACGGTTGATGACGTCATCTCTAAGTAGCTTTTGGTCAACCGTTGCCGTTAAGTCAGTTACTTTACCACCAATGATATATTGTGCATTGGAATCTTGAGCGATCATCTGAAGCATCGAAGGGTTGCGCTTATCGATTTCGTAGTCCGTAGTACCTACAGAGACAAAACTGATCGACTCTTGGCTAAGCTGACGGTTAACCACATGACTGAAGTCGTCTCCAATGTCGTATATCTGTCCCATGACGGCTTGTTGTGGAGAAAGTAGGTCGATATTCCCGACTAAGAATGTCTTTTTATATTGGTCGACATGGCAACCTGTTGCCGAAGGGTAGATATCTAACTGAACACGCAATACCATATTGCCGTTATCGGACTTGGAGCTTAGAACCCTAATGTACCGGACTTCATGGTTAGTAAATTGATATTCACTCTTTTTTCTTCTAAGAATGGCCTTAGCGTACTGAGTGAACCAATATCTGCGCCAGAGAATTTCATCGCTTGGTATATGGCATCTTCTAATGCATGGACCCGAGCTGTTTCCTCTGAAGATACATAGGTTGAAGAGCCATTAACTTCATACCACTCTGCAAACACTAACTGGCTAAAAAATAGCGATATTAAAACGACCAGCGACTTAAATTTTATTTTTTTCATTTATGTTTTCCCATTTGGGTATAGTTCTTGCTTGTTGTTTTGTAAGCTAACTAATGTTTTGGTAGCTGATTTAAGATGTCAATTTTCATTATAGGCAAATATTGAAAAGCAAAGATTGTTCCACAATGGCTTAAGAGAGTTAAACATTGTTGAAGAACATACGGCATCAAGTATATCTGGAGATCAAGATAATGAAAAAATGGTTTATTGCAGTAGTGAGTATGCTTATAGCATCCTGTTCATACGCACCCATTTACAATGGTAAAGAACCTTATGCAGGAAGTCGGTTTATGCTGATGGAAAACCCTCGTCATACGATGGACTTCTTTGTGGAAAGCTTGACAGATGAATTAGTTGTAACCAACACCAGTATTTCTGCACGAACTCCTATAGCAGTGACTTCGTTTGTGGATCTGCAGCAATTAGACACATCTAGTTGGCTCGGCAATTCAGTGTCTGAAGCATTTATATACCAGCTTCAACAACGTGGCTTTCAGGTAGTGGACTTTAAAACCACTGGTTCTATAAGAGTTACGCAGCAAGGCGACTTCGCGTTAAGTCGTGACTGGCAAGATTTGGCTCAAGAGCAGCAGGTAACCTATGTTTTGACGGGCACAATGTTGCGTCAAGAAGGTGGCGTGTTAGTTAATGCGAGAGTAGTGGCAATGCGTAGCCGTATCGTTGTAGCAACGGCACAAGGCTTCCTTCCTGCGGACCGTATTGGCCGGGATTTAGATACCTTGAATACTATTCGGACGGAAGACGGTTTAATTATTCGTTCAGATCCGACGCGAACATCTAAAAATACCATCATTTTGCGTCCATAGGAGCTTATTATGTTTTTGAAAAAATTATTACTAATTGCCTCTGTGCTGATTGCTGCGGGATGTCAACCGCTTCAAGATATGGACGGAGACAACGTGCTAACAGCGGTAGGTTATGCTAGCGTTAGCGAGCAAAAAGGTCAGAATAATGAAGAGAAACGCATTAGAGCAATGCGTGCTTCTAAGATTGATGCTTATCGTGAATTGGCAGAACAAATCTACGGTATGCGTGTCAGTGGCCGAGCAAACTTGCAAGACCAAAGGTTGGGAACAGAGCTGACCTCTGGCGCTGTAGATGGCGTTATTCGCGGAGCGGAAGTGGTTCGTAGTTATCCTGTTGGTGATAGTTATGTGACAGAGCTTGAACTAGACATTACTAAAATGGACAGATTAAAAAATTATGGTGAAGTTCAGCAGGTGCCTTCAAAGCGCCAGCAAACACTCTTTTAATTTTCTATTGATCAATTGCACAAACTCCAGATACAAAAAAAACGGCAGACTTTGCCGTTTTTTTGATTTCAGTATTCTCGCTTTAACTGATGCAACAAGAAAATCACGCTTTAATATTAGTTCCGAGTGTGGAAACCGTTGATGTTTGGCCTCCGGAAGTATAAGTCATTCCTATTTTCCCTCGGCTCTGCTGCATCAAATTATTGAGTTTATTGTAACTCAGTTGCGCGCGTTGGAGAGCCTCACCGTTAACTTCGTTTGCTTGTTGACAGTCATGTATTACAGACCGAATTAATTCGACCTTAGATTTTAGTGTCTCATCCGTTTTTAATTGCTCGATATCTGTATGGCTTGCGATACGTTCATCGCTTTGCTGAAGTTGAGTAATCAGTTGAAGCTTTTCTTTTGCTAGCGTTTCAATGTCAGAAGATGTGCGTGAGGTGATCGCGATTTTCTCCTTCTCTAATAACAGAGAAAGATGCTGTGCGTTTTCTAATTGGTAATTAACTAAATCAACAAGTTTTGCCATGGGATAAGTCGGGCTGTGTTACAGCCCACCTAATTCATTTTCAAATTTCATCATATTATCAGCTAGCTTCTCCGGGTCAACACGGTAAGAGCCATTTGCAATTGCTTCTTTGATTGCCGCTACCTTGGCACTATCAAAGCTCGGCTGAGAAGCCATATCTTGATGAAGTTGTCCGATGGCTTTTCCTTGTTGGCTTAGGGAAACCGAATCTTTACTGCCTCTAGATTCTTTCACTGAGTCAGAGTTAGAAGATCCAGATTCAGTACGAGCAGTACTACGACCTGTGGTCATTGTGTGGCTCGAACGAATATTATCTATACCTGCCATAATAGAAGCCTTTTCGCGTATTTAGTAAATGTCATATATGGAGTATCGGCCAACTTAGCATGAACTTTAACTATTTGTTGCCCTTTTTCTCATTATTTTCTTATTATATTTAATATCGGCCAGTTTGCGAGAAAGTGAACTAAAAATACACTGTAATTTCAGCTATTCCAGTAACCACGCCTTCAACGATACGTTTAGACTTGTCGTTTTTCACTCTTATTTGGTCACCAGTGGAACCATCGGAGAGTGCTGTACCTTTGGTGGTAATAGTAAGTTCACCTTTTAGGGCTTTGATGATCACTTTCTCATTTCTACATACGACACAAATATCATTTCGTTCAATTACTTCTCCAATTCGGACATTTTTTTCATTTTTGCGCCCGCTACATTTTTTATTGCATCAAAACCCTGTCGGCGATAAGAATTCAGTTCTATCATTGATATAGTCAGATCAGATTTATTTATGATTTCACCTCGGATGAGTGAACGGTTCGCGGTAACCAATGGTAAAGAGAGTTTAGTGCGTACAGGAACATAAATTCGCCAAGCGTCTTCCTTACATTCTACTAAGACCGTTATGTTACTTGATGAGTGACCTTTAGATGTCGAGGACGTGGTGAGGGGCGTAGGGCAGTTAGTGGCTCTTATTCTTGAGTCGATATTCGCTGCCGAAACGACTAAAGCGCCGTCGATGGGGACTTGCATAACGCTAATTACGTGATCTTCAGCGGCTTTTTGAATTAACTCTATTTGCTCAGTTGTCGCAGCATATGAAATAAAACTAAAGAAAAACACGACAAAACCGATAGATTTATCAAGAGAATTGTATAAAGCTTTACATATAGAGATAAAATACATATTAGAATTCCCTTATAACAGCATCCATATTGTGCTTTATTGTAAAATGGCTCAATTAGGTTAACATTTTTTTATTCAGAAGTTTTTAAATGGAGTTGAGTTTATGACCGGTATTATGGATTCAGTAAATCAACGTACACAATTAGTAGGTCAAAATAGGCTAGAATTACTGACGTTTCGACTAATGGGACGTCAAAGATACGGTATAAATGTTTTTAAAGTGAAAGAAGTACTCCAATGTCCTCGATTGACATCGATGCCTAACTTAAACCCACTTGTTATTGGTGTTGCACATATCCGTGGTAATACGATTTCGGTAATAGATTTAAGTTTAGCGATTGGTGGACGACCAACCGCAGATCCAGAAAAGTGTTTTGTGGTTATTTCTGAATTTAACAGAACGGTTCAGGGCTTTTTGGTTACCTCTGTTGAACGTATAATAAATATGCACTGGGAGTCGATTCTTCCTCCTCCGGACGGTGCTGGTAGTGCCAATTATCTAACTGCGGTGACAAATATAGACAATGAGCTTGTCGAGATATTGGATGTAGAGAAAATTTTAGCTGAGATATCCCCAGTAGAAGAGGAAATGAGTACAGATATCGCGCAAGAAATTGCCGATGCAGAGCAAGAATCCCAAAAGCAGATTGTGCGTCGCATATTGATTGCTGATGACTCTACCGTAGCGAGAAAACAAGTACAAAGAGCCGTTGAGTCTATTGGGTTTGAAGCCGTTGCAGTTAAAGATGGTAAAGAGGCGTATGATAAACTCGTAGAAATGGCCTCGGAAGGCAGCATATACGAACAGATTTCTTTGGTTATTTCTGATATAGAAATGCCGGAAATGGACGGTTACACACTAACAGCGGAACTTCGTAGGCATCCAGATCTGAAAGATCTACATATCATTTTGCATACCTCTCTGAGTGGTGTATTTAACCAAGCTATGGTAGAACGTGTAGGTGCAAATGAATTTATTGCTAAGTTTAATCCTGACGAGTTAGGCGCAGCAGTAAAAGCAGCAGTAGTAAAATAATAAAGAGACATTAATGACAGCTATTACGATAAGTGATCAAGAGTACCGGGAGTTTAGCCGATTTTTGGAATCACAATGCGGCATCGTATTGGGCGACAGCAAACAATATCTTGTGCGCAGTCGCTTGAGCCCGTTAGTCAATAAATTTAAACTCGGTTCGTTATCTGATTTATTGAAAAATGTGGTCACAGGCAGAAATCGCGAGTTGCGGATTGCTGCGGTCGATGCGATGACTACGAATGAAACGTTATGGTTTCGTGATGGCTATCCTTTTACCGTGCTAGCGGAAAAGCTGTTACCAGAGGCAGCAGCGCGTAAAAGACCGATTAAGATCTGGTCAGCAGCGAGTTCCTCTGGGCAAGAACCTTATTCAATGGCAATGACGATATTGGAGACTCAACAGAAGAAACCAGGTTTAATTCCGAACGTTTCGATTACCGCGACGGATATTTCCGCCAGTATGCTCGATATGTGTCGTAATGGTGTCTACGATAATCTTGCCCTTGGCCGAGGCCTTTCTCCTGAACGTAGGCGCACTTTTTTTGAAGATGCTGGTGATGGAAGAATGAAGGTTAAAGATAACGTTAAGCGATTTGTAAATTTTCGGCCTCAAAACTTGATGGAAAGCTATGCGTTATTAGGGAAATTCGATATTGTTTTTTGTAGAAATGTATTGATCTATTTCTCACCTGATATGAAGTCTCAGGTGCTTAACTCAATTGCAAATTCTCTAAATCCCGGTGGTTATTTATTACTGGGTGCTTCGGAATCGTTAACTGGGCTGACTGATCGTTTTGAAATGGTACGATGTAACCCAGGTATTATTTATAAATTGAAGTAATACACCATCCTAAAACAATAAAAAAGGGCGTAAGCCCTTTTTTATTGTTTTAGGATGGTGAGAATGACTTTAACCGCGACCCCCTCCTCATAAAAATCGCCCCTACTAAAAATTTCCGCTATTCTTAAATCGACATTTCAAAACAAGTAAAAACTATTTGGCTCAATTTATGCAAATGTTTACATGCAACAATTCGTTGTGTCACTGAAAGAGAAGAAATTAACGTGTTGTAATTTATTGGCATGAAGATTGCTTTTTATTTCAGTAGTAAGTCATTTTGATGGTAGAGGTACGGCATGACTATTTCTTTTAACAATGCTTTAGGCATTCACCAACATACTGTTGGTACACGTGAGCGCAATGCAGAGGTTATCTCTACTAATATTGCGCAAGCGAACACGCCGGGCTATAAGTCGAAAGGAATGGATTTTCAAAGAGCACTTCAGACGGCAACGTCAGAGGCAAACTTTGGTCTTAACCGTACTAATGAGCGGCATATTGCTGCCTCATCCAACGTGACTGGGGATGTGAAATACCGTGTTCCTACACAGCCCGATACTGGTGACGGCAATACTGTAGATGTGGATTTGGAGCGTAACTTGTTTATGCAAAACCAGATCAGACACCAAGCGTCGCTAGACTTCTTAGGTGGTAAATTTAAGAACTTAACTAAGGCAATTAGAGGGGAATAACTAGATGAGCTTATTTAACGTATTCAATGTGACTGGTTCTGCGATGAGTGCTGAATCTGTTCGTCTAAATACAACCTCAAGTAACCTTGCTAATGCAGATAGCATAAGTGGCTCAGCTAAAGAAACATATAAAGCTCGTCATGCAGTGTTTGGCGCAGAGTTGAGTAAGGCACGTTTTAACGGTGACCATAATGTCCCTGTTAAAGTGTTAGGTATTGTAGAGAGCGATAAGCCTCTTCAGGCGGAATACAACCCCGATCATCCACTTGCTAACGACGAAGGCTATATATACAAGCCGAACGTTAATGTAATGGAAGAAATGGCAAACATGATTTCTGCTTCCCGTTCATATCAAACGAATGTTCAGGTTGCAGATGCAAGTAAACAAATGCTGCTGCGTACGCTGCAGATGGGTCAATAGGGATAAGGAGATAGCGTAATGGCAATCAACAACGTTGGTCAGAGCGGCTTGTCCTATGTAGACCAGCTTAAAGCACTTCAAGAGCAAAATAAGCCTACTGAGACAACAGGTAAGCAAGAACTCAAGCAAGAGGATTTCTTATCACTGCTCACTAAGCAACTTGCTCAGCAAGACCCCTTTAAGCCGGTCAGCAATGACCAGATGATTGCGCAAATGGCTTCATTTGCGACCGTTGACGGCATCAATCAGATGAATGGACAGTTTGAAAACTTAAATTCATCGATGACATCTAATCAAGCATTACAAGCTTCAACGCTAGTAGGGCGAGATGTGTTGGTACCTGGTGCTGCGGGCATTAAAGCGGATAACGCCGGTATGGCGGCGATGGTTAAGTTACCTCAATCTGTCGATAATCTTTTCGTCAGAGTAGAGAATGAACTTGGTCAACTAGTACGAACACTTGATGTTGGTGCTAAGCCTGCCGGAGATAGCCGTGTTGAATGGGACGGTAAAGACGAAAACGGTGTTCCTATGCCTGCCGGCAAATACAACGTAAAAGCGGGTGGCCTATTAGAAGGACAAAGCACAGAGTTTGAAGTTTCGACTTATGCGAATGTGAATAGTGTTCTTTTAGGCAAAGGTGATGGGAATGTACTGCTTAATCTGGCTGGCTTTGAATCGCCAGTTAAACTTGCTGAAGTACTAGAAGTTGGCAAAGCGTAGAACGCTAGCTAGATAAGAGGAAATTGAAATGTCATATGTAGCTTTAAGCGGTTTATCCGCTGCTCAATTGGATCTAAATACAACCAGTAATAACATTGCGAACGCAAACACTTTCGGCTTTAAAGAGTCTCGTGCAGAGTTTGGTGATGTGTATTCGAGTTCAGTATTTACTAATGCGAAGACAACCCCTGGTGGTGGTGTTCAACCTAGCAAAGTTGCTCAACAATTTCATGAAGGTTCTAGTGTATACACTAATAACCCTATGGATTTACGTATCGGTGGTACTGGCTTCTTTGCTGTGTCTAAAGATCGTATGGTTCCACAGCAAAATGAAATGACTCGAAACGGTGCTTTTCACCTTAACAAAGATAATTATATGGTTACCTCTAACGAAGAGTTTCTGTTGGGTTATCAGGTGAACAAGGATACAGGTGATGTATTGTCTTATGAGCCGTCACCTCTTCAAGTTCCACCTGAGTTTGGAAAGCCCAAGCAGACGGCGAACGTCGATGTAGGTGTGAATCTACCAGCGAATGGTGACCTAAAAGATCCTGCGCTGTTTGATTTCAATGATAAAGAAACATATAACCGATCAACCTCTTCAACCATATATGATTCGATGGGCCAGTCTTACAAACTGTCGACGTACTATTTGAAAGATATGACTCAACCGAATACATGGCAAACGTATTATACAGTGACAGACAAAGTCGGTGAAAAGCCGTTGAATGTTACTGGTGGTGATGCTCAGAATGCGACCGGTCACATGGGGCATACCATGAAGTTCAATACAGATGGAACGCTTTCTAGTATTAACAGCGGTAATAATATTGTTACTGAGCAGTTAGGTGTAGGACCAAACGCTATAGACTTGAATGGTGCAGATCCAACTCAATTAATGTCGTTTAAACTGGACGGTGCAACACAGTTTGCTGCCCCATTTGAATTGACTAAGTTTGATGAAGATGGTGCGACAACAGGTTTCCTTACGAAGTTAGATTTTGACGAAAATGGCAGTATTTTAGGCACTTATTCTAATGGTGAGAATGTCACTTTAGGACGCGTGGCACTAGTGCGAGTCGCAAACGAACAAGGTCTAGATAAGAAGGGTGGCACTCAGTGGGACTCAACTCAATTTTCTGGTGAGAAAATTTGGGGTGAATCTAACAAAGGTTCTTACGGTACGATTTCTAACGGTACGCTTGAGCAGTCAAACATTGATATGACGCAAGAATTAGTCGACTTGATTTCTGCGCAACGTAACTTCCAAGCAAACTCCCGTTCGCTAGAAGTACATAATCAGACTCAACAAACTATCTTGCAAATTCGTTAACGCAATTCTCTGAGGTACCAAACCGTCTAAAACGGTTTGGTATAGTTGCCGCTTTGGCGGCAAATTTCCTTTCTTAACATTGCCATATATTGGCAAATTCAATGTAATTCATCTTATCTCATTGTTATATAAGTTATAAATTAGTTGGCACATCTATTGCTTTATTAGGTTCAGTAACTGAATTTTGGAGCGAAATTATGGATCGTGCACTGTTTCTTGCCATGAGTGGCGCTAAACAAAATATGCAAGAGATGCAGCTTAGAGCGAACAACCTTGCGAACGTGAGTACAACAGGTTTTCGTGCCGATCTAGCACAAGCACGATCGATGCAAGCTTATGGTGATGGTTTGCCATCCCGCGTTTTTAGTATGACAGAGCGTCCAGGACAAAATTTTTCTCAAGGCAGTGTGATTACCACAGGCCGTGATCTCGATGTCACGATAGAAGGTGATGGCTGGATCTCTGTGTTAGATAAAACAGGAAAAGAAGGCTTAACTCGCAACGGCAACTTGCATATTGATGAATCAGGTCTCTTATCCAACGGTACGGGTCATTTAGTGTTGGATGAATCTGGCGCACCTATTACCTTGCCTGTTCCTTTAGCAAAGGTAGAGATTGGCCGTGATGGTACGATTTCTGTGTTACCCAAAGGTGCACCGGCAGATGCGATGGAAGAGGTGGGCCGCATTAAGTTGTCTCGTCCAAATAATCGTGACCTTTTCAAAGATTCGAATGGCCTGTTCAAGGCTAAAGATCCAAATCAGTTTTTCGAGGCCGATGCAGGTGTAAGTATTATGACTGGTGCTGTTGAAGGCAGTAACGTCAGCGCCATTGGCGAAATGACAAGTTTAATCGATATACAACGTCAGTTTGAAATGCAAGTAAAACTGATGAGCAGTGCAGAAGAAATGGATAAAGCTTCTGACTCTCTGCTACGTATGAGCTAACAGATTAAGTAAAGGGGATAAGTTATGCATCCGGCATTATGGGTAAGTAAAACAGGTTTAGATGCTCAGCAAACGAACATCTCAACGATATCAAATAACTTGGCGAACGCCTCAACCATTGGTTATAAAAAGAGCCGCCCAGTTTTTGAAGATCTTTTTTATCAAAACATCAATCAACCTGGTGGCCAATCATCACAAAATACAGAGCTACCAAGTGGGCTTATGTTGGGTGCAGGCTCAAAAGTTGTCGCAACTCAAAAAATTCATACCAATGGTAACGCGCAGACCACAACCAACTCACTAGACATGATGATCGAAGGTGATGGTTTTTTCCAGATAGTATTACCAGACGGTAACATTGGGTATAGCCGTAACGGTCAATTCACTCTAAATGATGAAGGTGCCATTGTTACTTCTGGTTCTGGCTATTCGTTGGACCCAGAAATCATCATTCCAGATGACTCTATCTCTATTACCATTGGTAATGACGGCGAAGTTTCGGTTCGACTTAGAGGCCAGCAAGATAACCAAGTAGTTGGCCAGATAACAACGGTAGACTTTATTAATCCTGGCGGTTTAGAACCTATTGGTCAAAACCTTTACCTACCGACAGGAGCAAGTGGTGACCCTACAGAGGGTGTGCCTGGGTTAGATGGCTTAGGATCTATTAGACAGTCGATGTTAGAAACATCCAACGTGAATGTGACGGAAGAATTGGTAAACATGATAGAGGCTCAACGTGTTTACGAAATGAATTCAAAAGTAATTTCTGCTGTTGATAAAATGCAGAGTTTCGTGAATCAGCAGTTATAACGTCAACCATAAATTGAAATGAGTAAGTCGCTATGAAACGTATATTTGGATTAGTTTTAATCATGACAATGTCGGGTTGTTCGATGATGTCTCCAATCGACGAAGGGACAGATGTTGAACAGAGTACAACGCTAGTTGATGCGGTTGAAGGCGATCAGTCTGACGTGGAAGATTCAGGGCTGATTGATTCTTTGAGAACCCGGAGTGACCCTATAGCGGGAGATCCAGCTTGGGCGCCTATACATCCTACGCACAAGCCAGAACATTACGCGGCTGCAACAGGATCGTTATTTAACACCGGCTTTGCGACTAATCTATATGACGACTCCAAACCCCATGGTATCGGTGACATTGTCACTGTGATGATGGAAGAGCAAACCAAAGCAGCAAAGAGTGCTGATGCGGATCTATCAAAGAGTAATGATTCAACTATGGATCCACTATCTGTAGGTGGACAACCGCTAACTATCGGTGACTACAACTTCTCTTATGAGATGAGCAATGACAATAATTTCAGTGGTGAAGCTACCGCAAATCAAAGCAATAGTTTAAGCGGTTCAATTACGGTTGAAGTTATTGAGGTATTAGCAAACGGCAATTTGGTTATTCGTGGCGAAAAGTGGCTAACACTAAATGCTGGAGACGAATATATCCGTTTAAGCGGCACAATTCGACCGGATGACATTAGTTTCGATAATACTATCGCATCGAATAGAATTTCTAACGCTAGAATTCGCTATTCTGGTACGGGAACCCAGCAAGATATGCAAGAACCTGGATTCTTGGCACGATTCTTTAATGTCTCTCTCTAATCAAGCGGGATAGTCGAAGTTTTGACAGAAAATAAGGTTAATGCGATGAAAAAATTGATGGTAATGATAGTGGGTATGGCAATGATGGCAACATCTGCATATGCCGCACGAATTAAGGACGTCGCAGAGGTCGCAGGGGTTCGTAGTAACCAATTGGTCGGGTATGGTCTAGTAACAGGCCTACCGGGAACCGGCGAATCTACACCATTTACGGATCAAAGCTTCAACGCCATGTTGCAAAATTTTGGCATACAATTGCCACCTGGTACCAAACCCAAAACGAAGAATGTCGCCGCCGTTATTGTAACTGCTGAACTAAAAGCATTTTCAAAGCAGGGTCAAAAGGTAGATGTAACGGTTTCATCTATTGGTTCTGCAAAGAGCTTACGTGGTGGAACATTAGTTCAAACGTTTTTAAAGGGTTTAGATGGTGAGGTTTATGCAATCGCTCAAGGCAACCTTGTTGTTAGTGGGTTTAGTGCTGAAGGCGCTGATGGATCTAAGATTGTAGGTAATAATCCAACGGTTGGTTTAATTTCTAGTGGTGCGACGGTTGAGCGTGAGATTCCAAGCCCATTTAGCCGTGGCGACTTTATCACCTTTAACCTTGTTGAATCTGATTTTACTACCGCTCAACGGATGGCTGATGCCGTTAACCGATTCTTAGGTCCTGATATGGCTTCCGCGATCGATTCCACTTCCGTTCGAGTTCGAGCCCCTCGTGATGTAAGCCAACGGGTAGCGTTTTTATCGGCTATAGAGAATGTTGAGTTTAACCCTGCGGATGGCTCAGCAAAAATTATCGTCAACTCTAGAACAGGTACTATCGTTGTGGGGCAGCACGTAAGATTAAAAGCCGCAGCTGTTACACATGGCGGGATGACCGTTGCAATTAAAGAAAACCTAAATGTAAGTCAACCAAACGCCTTTGGCGGTGGTGACACTGTGGTGACGCCTGATTCAGATATTGAAGTAACAGAGAAGCAAGGCAAGATGTTTAACTTTCAACCGGGACTTACACTCGATGATTTAGTGCGAGCGGTGAATGAAGTGGGCGCTGCACCATCAGATTTAATGGCTATCTTACAAGCATTAAAGCAAGCGGGCGCTATCGAAGGTCAGTTGATAATTATTTAAGGGTAATGTGATGATAAATAATTCGAATGACATCGGTTTCGTTCACGATATCGCTAGTCTAGACAAGCTGCGTCAAAGTGCTGTTAGTAGTGATGAAAGTGACAACAAAGAGGCTCTAAAAGCAGCGGCAAAGCAGTTTGAGTCTATTTTTACCACAATGCTTTTTAAATCAATGCGAGACGCAAATTCTGCTTTTGAATCTGATTTAATGAAAAGTCAGAATCAAGATTTTTATCGTCAAATGCAAGATGAACAAATGGCCAGTGAGCTCAGTGCTTCTGGTTCTTTGGGTCTTGCAGATATGATCGTCGCTCAATTAAGTGCTGGTTCGGAAAGTGATGATAGTGAGCTAATCATGCGAAATGCTGCGTTAGATACGTCACTCAGTTTGCCCGTTGATCAATCAAAAGCAGGTGAATTTGCCGATGAGGCACTATCCGTTATGGCGGCTAATAAGGTCCAATCCAATAGTCGATTTGATAGCCCAGAGCAATTTGTACAAACTTTACAACCATACGCAGATAGAGCGGCCAAAGCACTCGGTGTTGATCCTTCAATTCTTATTGCACAAGCCGCATTGGAAACTGGTTGGGGTAAAAAGGTTATTCAAAACTCATTGGGTAGTAGTAATAACCTTTTCAATATTAAAGCAGACAGAAGCTGGAAGGGTGAGAAAGTCGCTACTCAAACTTTAGAATTTCATGACAACGTGCCTGTAAAAGAAAAAGCAGCGTTTCGTTCGTACAATAGCTATGAAGAGAGCTTTAACGACTTTGTTCGATTCCTTAACCAAAACCCAAGATATGAAGCAACGCTTTCTCAGAATAATAATTCGGAATCGTTTATTCGTGGCATTCACAAAGCTGGCTACGCAACGGACCCTAAATATGCGGATAAAGTACTGCAGGTAAAAGAACGAATCGACAATATGTAACAAGGAGGAAGCGGCGACGCTTCTTTTTTTATTCTAGAATCTAGAAACTCAAGACTCAAGACTCAAGACTCAAGACTCAAGACTCAACAATCAACAATCAGACCTCGTATTCATTGTCACCTCCATTCAAACACTCAACTTGGCACACACCTTGCTACATACTCAATAAGTTAATTAAAAACATCCATTTTAAGTAGTTTCACTGGGGGCATTATGGCGTCGGACTTGTTGAATGTTGGTACTCAGAGCGTATTGACCGCTCAGAGACAACTCAACACCACTGGTCATAACATATCGAATGCGAATACCGAAGGCTATAGCCGTCAGTCGGTAATCCAAGGAACGAATTCGCCTCGTCAATACGGTGGTGAGACGTACGGTATGGGTGTTCATGTGGAAAATGTTCGCCGCTCTTGGGATCAGTTTGCCGTCAATGAACTAAATGTTTCCACGACAAGTAAAGCACTACGTGAAGATGATGAAGAGAACCTAGGCAAACTAACAAGTATGCTCTCTTCTCTCGCATCGAAAAAAATACCAGAGAATATAAATGAATGGTTTGATTCAGTAAAAACACTATCCGATTCACCTAATGATATGGGCGCTCGTAAAGTGGTATTAGAGAAGGCTGGCTTAATCAGCCAGAACCTCAATACGTTTTATGAAACCGTTCGTCAACAGTCCTCAAATGTTAATCGTAAACTTGATCTTGCTGTAGAAAGAGTTAACCAAATTGGTAGTGATATAAAAGAGCTACATAGGTTAATGATGCGCACTCCAGGTCCACATAATGACTTAATGGATAAGCATGAAAAGTTAGTGAAGGAACTGTCACAGTACACCAAAGTGACAGTTACGCCTCGCAACAATAATGAAGGCTTTAATATTCACATTGGTAGCGGGCACAACTTAGTTTCTGGCGTAGAATCGAGCAAATTAACGATGATTGATGGTTCACCAGACCCACAACAGCGCCAGCTTGCTCTGATAGAAGGTCAGGGTATAAAAGCGATTAATCATACCGGAATTGATGGCAAACTTGAGTCTTTGTTCAGAATGCGTGATGAATTTATCCCTTATGTGCAGGATGAACTTGGACGAGTTGCGACATCTATTTCCTATGGTGTTAATGAGCTTCAGGCACAAGGTTTAGACTTACGAGGTGACATTGGTTCAAATGTGTTTACCGATGTGAATTCAGAACGTGTTGCCAAATCGCGAGTGGCGTTAGAGAAAAACTCACAAGCCGATTTAGCTGTTTATATTGATGATATGTCTAAGTTGAAAGCCGGTGATTATCACCTTAGATATGATGGCAGCGATTATACCGTTATAAAGCCGACCGGAGAGGTCGTCCAAGTCGAACCGAAAAATTCTGCCCTTTATGTTGATGGCATGCGTGTTGAGATGAACAACTCTCCTCGTGCAGGTGAAAAAATAATTTTACGACCAGTACGTTTTGGTGCGGAACAGATGAAAGTGGTCATGAATGACCCGGCAAAAATTGCCGCTCAAAGCTATGAGAGTTCAATGACTTTTGAGCAAGGAGATGCTGACTTCCATGTTTTAGTTGCGGGCGAGCTGAAGGAATTTCAAGTTGTTGTCTCTCCGCAAGGTGATCAGTTTGCCGTATTAGATATGAATGGCAAAGTATTGCTTACACCTCAAGACTATCCACCAACTGGACCCGTTACTGTCCAAGGAACCACCTTTGAACTAACCGCAGGTGCCATTGCTAACGACAAGTTTGCGGCAAACCTTACCCCGTCAGAAGGTGATAACGGCAATTTGCGCAAAATGCAGGACATGCAAACGGCAAAAACCCAAAACGATAATAATTCTACTATTTTACAGCTTTACCATGATCTCAACACGGATATGGGATTGAAGATGTCTACCGCCTCTAGGTTGTCAGAAGTCGCACGCCTAGAAAATGAATCGGCTCAAGAACGTGTTGCCGAAATATCAGGTGTAAACCTAGATGAAGAAGCCGCCAATATGATGAAGTTTCAACAGTCCTATATGGCCTCATCTCGTATTATGCAAGCAGCAAACGATACGTTTAACACCATTTTGGCATTGCGGTAGGAGGGTAATTAGATGGTTGGAAGAATATCAAGTTTTCATAATTACCAGTCGGTTCAGAATGACCTTCGCAGGCAAGAGGCAAAAATTGTCCACAACCAGGCTCAACTTGCGTCAGGTAAAAAATTACTGAATGCGAGTGATGATCCACTTGCAACGCATTATATTCAAAATTTGGGTCAGCAGTCTGAACAACTCCGACAATACATGGATGCGATCGTACTCACTCGAAATCGCCTAGAGCATCATGAAGTATTGGTTGCAAACTCAGAAGAATATGCTGATCAGGCAAAAAGAACGGTCATGGAAATGATCAACGGTTCGCATTCGAAGGAAGACCGAATCGCTAAAACTAGAGAGATGCAAGAGATCTTTAGTAACTTGCTTAACTTAGCAAACAGCCAAGATGAATCAGGCAATTATATTTTTGCTGGGACAAAGCCTAAGAACCAACCTTTCTTTCGAGACAACGAAGGGAATGTCACCTATTCCGGTGATGATTACCAGCGCAAGATGAAAATTTCTAATCAGCTCGAAATGCCATTAAATGACCCTGGTAGCAAGCTGTATATGGAAGTTGATAATCCATTTGGTAATTACAAACCGAACTACCAGTTACAGGCCGCCTCAGAATTATTGTTAGAGCGCGCGGTAAATTTGGATAGTACAGATGATGCTCAATATCAGATTACTTTTGTAGATATGGGAACCGGAAAATTTGGTTACCAGCTCGATAAAGATGGCAGTGCCGTATTAACGGAAGAATTTGATCCTAAAGAAGGCATTAAATACGAAGGCTTAACGATACAGATACGTGGTCAGATAACGGCGGGCGATTCTATAACGCTCGAACCGCAAGATACAGTGAATATTTTTGATAGCTTTAAACAAGTGATTGAATTATCAGACGCTTCTGTATCGGACGCATCAGCCACTGCAGAACTGCATCGGTTAACGAAAGAGTTCAACGCGGCATTTATTCATCTTGGCAAAGCTAGGACGGATGTAGGTGCTCGTTTGAATACACTTGATATTCAAACAGATCTGCATGAAGACTTTAAGTTAACTCTTGCGAAGTCTAAAAGTGCCTTCGAAGATCTTGATTATTCACAAGCGGTTATCGATTTTAACGAGAACTCGCTTGCACTAGAGGCATCGCAAAAAGCCTTTGGTAAAACGAAAGACCTCACATTATTTAACTATATCTAAGTTTCCATTGCCGTATGTGCCAAAGCCATACGTGCGGACAGCGTGAACAGTTATTTGACATGAGTGAAAGCGGCAATTGTTGTCACACTATAAATAGACAGAAAATTATTGCCGTTTGTTAAAGCTTCAATGTAAGAAGTTGAATTGATAGAAAGCCATGAGTATTATTAACTAATTGTTTTTTAAGTATATAAACAATTAATACAAATATTATATAAAAGTGGCACACTACTTGAATGTATGTAATTAGACGAAGTGAATACGTAATGAACTAAGCGGTGAAAATGGAACTTAGTTCGGCAAGTAAATATACGGTCAGTGCTTATCCAAATGAGACTAAAGCTGACCGCTTCGCAGAAAGCTTGCGAACTCAATAGGAGAGCAGAAAAATGGCTGTAACAGTAAGTACTAACGTCGCGGCGATGACGTCCCAGCGCTACTTAAACAAAGCGACTGAAAATCTAAATACGTCCATGGAACGTTTGTCATCAGGGCACAAAATTAATAGTGCTAAAGATGATGCAGCGGGCCTACAAATTTCAAACCGATTG
This sequence comes from Vibrio algarum, assembly GCF_028204155.1. NCBI lineage: Bacteria > Pseudomonadati > Pseudomonadota > Gammaproteobacteria > Vibrionales > Vibrionaceae > Vibrio > Vibrio algarum. The sequence goes on from NZ_JAQLOI010000001.1 coordinate 1,285,083, forward strand.
AACTCACAATCTCGCGGTCTTGATGTTGCGATGCGTAATGCCAACGATGGTATTTCCATTGCTCAAACGGCTGAAGGCGCGATGAATGAATCATCGGCAATTCTAACCCGTATGCGTGATTTGTCACTTCAATCTGCGAATGGTTCTAACTCCTTGTCAGAACGTGTGGCCATAAACGAAGAAGTGTCCGCGTTACAAGATGAGCTTAATCGTATCGCTGAGACAACATCTTTTGGTGGACGCCGACTCCTCAATGGTTCGTTCGGAGAAGCCGCCTTCCAAATAGGTGCTAATTCGGGTGAGGCGATGATTATGGGACTAACCAGTATTCGTGCTGATGACTTTCGAATGGGAGGCGCAACCTTTAACGCTGAACTTCCTGAAGGGAAAGTAATAGGCAGCGACTGGGGTGTTCCAGCGGATAAACTTGATCTGAAATTCACCTTTGCTGCGGACGATAAGAACGAAGAGCTTGTTATCGATATCCAAGCAAAAGCCGGTGACGACATAGAAGAATTAGCCACTTACATCAATGGTCAAACAGACAGATTGTCAGCATCTGTCGGTGAAGGCGGCAACTTACAACTCTTCGTTGCTAATCCGAAGATTGCTGGTGGATTGGATGTATCTGGTTCACTCGCTTCTGAGATAGGTATTGCCGGCGCAGAGGCTCAAGTTACTACTACGCAAGATATTGATGTGACAACTGTTAAAGGTTCTCAAAACGCAGTGGGTGTTATTGACTCAGCTCTTACCTATGTAGACAGTCAGCGAGCTGATTTGGGAGCGAAGCAAAACAGACTAAGTCACAGCATTAATAACTTGTCTAATATTCAAGAAAATGTTGAATCGTCTAAGAGCCGAATCAAAGATACTGATTTTGCGAAAGAAACGACGCAACTTACTAAAAACCAAATTTTGCAACAGGCAGGTACTTCCATACTTGCCCAAGCAAAACAATTGCCAAACTCTGCATTGTCACTACTTCAGTAGTCGATATTGTAGATATGGCCTTACTCTGCATTAGTTGGCGCAGACGTGAACCGACGTTGAGTAAAGTTATATTGGCAATCGTGTTTTAAATAGAAGTCTGGCGGCTCTCTCACTCTCACTGCCAAAGGACCGAAGTTTAAAGTGCACCGCTAAGCCGGTTATGTGTTATTTCTCTCGATCTCCACATAGGCAATCTGGCTTGCAACCGGCCCCAGTTCTCTCAAAGGAAATGGGGCTTTTTCCTTTCTGAAATCCGTTAATGCTTTCATCGTCTCTGCTTCGCTATCGTTACTTTTGCGAAGGATGTTGCATTGGTATCTTTCGATTCCATAAACTGGTCAAAACATCTATATACGCTTAGTCATGGGGTTATTTTAATGTTCGTTCTATCGAACACATTTCATCTAAAGAGAAAATGCAAATATATGGGGCTATTTATGACCGAAAATGAAAAGCCCCGAACCGAATTAACGGTTCAGGGCTATGTGTTAGTGACCTTTGAGAGAAACCAACGACGCGCACTGTATCAAAAATAAGACACTGAGCAAAGTGGCAATTGTCGTGGAAAATTGAAAAATGGGATTACTGTTTTACTATGCAATAAAATTCAACCGTTCTGGTACAAAGGGAAACGAGTGATGTCTACTAACCATATATATCACTAGCGCACAAAAATTATTAGAGCAGAGATAAAAATATGTTATCTAGAAAACGAGCGAATGTGCGTTGTAAGCTTTTAAGAGAAATAACGCTGTCGGAATATAACGAGGCACAGTCATAAAAATGCTGTATATAACGGAGACTTATCGCTGCACAACTTCCTTTCCTTAGTGCTAAAATCGATTGACCGCAAATATAGACAAACCAAATATCCTCGACCGCCCTGACGAAATCTTTAGTAATTTGTACTTTGAGTCTTTATACCTAAGAGCGAGGTCACGTTTTTTTAGTTGATGAAAAATATTTATAAAAAAAACCAAATAATCCCTAAAGGATTTTTCTACCGAGCCGTTAATGAAAGTAACTTTGAGAGAACTACTTGGTTTTTCGAGACGTCGAAAACCGCTTTAACGAAAAATCAATTGGAGAATCACCATGGCAGTTAATGTAAATACAAACGTAGCAGCAATGACAGCACAACGTCATTTGTCTAGCGCAGCGAGCGACCTAAACAGCTCAATGGAACGCCTATCTTCTGGCTTTAAAATCAACAACGCAAAAGACGATGCAGCAGGTCTACAAATCTCGAATCGTTTGAATGCACAAAGCCGTGGCTTAGACGTAGCAGTACGAAATGCAAATGATGGTATTTCGATTGCCCAAACTGCTGAAGGCGCAATGAAAGAAACGTCGAACATTCTTCAACGTGTACGTGACTTGTCACTACAATCAGCGAATGGCTCTAACTCAAAACAAGAGCGTGTTGCGATTCAAGAAGAAGTAACGGCACTTAACGATGAATTAAACCGAATAGCGGAAACAACCTCTTTTGGTGGTAACAAACTGCTTAACGGCACACACGGTACGAAATCATTCCAAATCGGCGCGGATAGCGGTGAAGCGGTGATGCTTGACCTGAAAAATATGCGCTCAGATAACGCTATGATGGGTGGCAGTGCTTACAAAGCGGAAAATGGTCAAGGTAAAGATTGGTCCGTTGCTCAGGATGCGAGTATGACCATCAGCTTGACGGATAAGTTTGGTGACGCACAAGAGTATGTTATCAATGCTAAAGCGGGTGATGACATAGAAGAGTTAGCGACTTATATCAATGGTCAACAAAGCGATGTTAGTGCTTCAGTAGACGAAGAAGGCCGTTTACAGGTATTTGCAGGCAACAATAGTGTTGATGGCGAAGTAGCCTTTAGCGGCAGCCTAGCAGGCGAGCTTGGAATGGGCCCAGCGACAGCGGTTACGGTAGATACTATCGACGTAACGTCAGTAGGTGGAGCACAAGAAGCCGTATCTGTTGTTGATGCAGCGATGAAATATGTTGATAGTCACCGAAGTGAACTTGGTGCATTCCAGAATCGTTTCGACCATGCAATCAATAACTTAGATAACATTAACGAGAATGTAAATGCGTCTAACAGCCGCATCAAGGATACAGATTTCGCGAAAGAAACAACAGCGATGACTAAGTCTCAAATCCTACAGCAGGCGTCTACATCAGTACTTGCACAAGCGAAGCAAGCGCCGAATACAGCACTTAGCCTTCTAGGCTAATACAGACAGCTACCTAGCTGAATAATATAACCCAGCCTTTATGGCTGGGTTTTGTTGTTTTAAAGCGACGTATTTTTATATTTTCCATAAATCGTTCACTTTGTGATCGATTTCACGTCTCAGTTCTTTTCAGAAAAATAATAAAAAATTTCCTAAAGGTATTTCTCTAATAGCCGTTACAAGGGACGAGAGAAATAAAATTTGATGTGCTTTAGCGAGGTGAGAGACGCGACGGCCATCACCCCATATGCCTAAGGAGATCAATTATGGCAATTAATGTAAACACTAACGTGTCTGCAATGACCGCTCAACGACACCTGTCGGGTGCTGCTGAAGGTCTAAACAAATCAATGGAACGCCTGTCCTCAGGCTATAAGATCAATGGCGCGAAAGACGATGCTGCTGGTCTTCAAATCTCTAACCGACTCAGTGCCCAAAGCCGCGGCTTAGATGTCGCTGTACGAAACGCAAATGATGGTATTTCTATTGCTCAAACCGCTGAAGGTGCGATGAAAGAAACAACCAATATCATGCAGCGTATGCGTGACCTTTCTTTACAATCTTCTAACGGTTCAAACTCTCGTTCTGAGCGTGTCGCTATTCAAGAGGAAGTCTCTGCTCTTAATGATGAGCTTAATCGTATCGCGGAAACGACCTCATTCGGTGGCAACAAACTGCTAAATGGTTCATACGGTACTAAATCGTTCCAAATTGGGGCTGATTCTGGTGAAGCTGTTAGCTTGTCTATGGGCAACATGCGATCTGATGATACCGATATGGCTGGCAAGAGCTATTCTGCAACAGAGGGAAAAGGTAGTGATTGGGCTGTACAAGAAGGCTCAAATGATTTTGTTATCTCCTATAATGATAAATCAGGTGAAGCAAAAGAGATTACTATTAATGCGAAAGCTGGTGACGACTTAGAAGAACTAGCCACATATATCAATGGTCAAAGCAGCGACGTTAAAGCCTCTGTTGGTGATGAAGGTAAGCTTCAAGTTTTTGCGTCAAACCAAAGTGTGCAAAATGGTGATGTGAGCTTTAGCGGCTCTCTAGCGGGCGAATTGAATCTTGGTGCTGGAGAAGTACAAAGCGTTAATGATATTGACGTAACGACAGTGGCTGGATCGCAGCAAGCTGTGGCTATTTTAGATGGTGCATTGAAAAATGTAGATAGTCATCGTGCAGGTCTTGGTGCATTCCAAAACCGATTTAACCACGCTATTAGTAACCTAGATAATATTAACGAAAACGTTAATGCGTCTAAAAGTCGCATTATGGATACCGACTTTGCTAAAGAGACAACTCAGATGACTAAATCTCAAATACTTCAAAATGCGAGTACATCTGTGTTAGCCCAGGCTAAGCAATCTCCATCAGCAGCGTTAAGTTTGTTGGGATAAGTAGGCTAGGCTAATAGCCTATGTCTACTGTTAAGTGATTAATCACTTGCTAACAAGGTGGAAGGGAGATCGGTATGGATATATCCGCATACACATCGAACATCCAACCGTATGGTGAACCTTACGGAAAGTTTGGTAATACCGACGGTAAAGCTGGTGGCATAAATCTTGCTTCTGATGGTACAGGCGCGACTGAAAAATCAGTGTCTACTCAAAAAGATGTCGGTAAAGTTTTAAATGAATCCGACATGGCGGAAAAAACGAAAGCAGTTGAGGATTTAGTTCAAAAACGAATTGATCTCAACAAGGTACAGCTTGAAAAGATGGTAGAGAAAATGGATGAATTCGTTAACTCTATAAATAAAGGACTTTCGTTTCGAGTCGATGAGGAGTTAGGTAGAGATGTCGTTACTATTTATGAAGCCAGTACTGGCGACATAATACGACAGATCCCTGATGAAGAGATGCTAATTATACTTAGGCGCTTAGCTGCTGCTGCTTCTTCTGGATTTTTTATAGAAGAATCAGTTTAACTGTCTTATAGGTGAGTTGAATGAGTTTAGGCCCTTTGGGTATGTCATCTGGTATGGATATCAATTCCATGGTCAGCAAAATTGTTGATTCCGAGCGTGTGCCTAAGCAAGCTCGGATCGACAATGATCGTGCGCAAATTGGTACTGATATCAGTGCATACGGTCGGCTCAGAGAGTCACTGGATACGATGAAAAATCTGATGGCAAACTTTCGTCAAGAGAAAGCGTTTGCGGTGAGAACCGTAGAATCTACCGATGACGATGTTGTGTCTGCCTCAGCGACAACAGAAGCTATCGCTGGTAGGTATGCTATCGATGTGCTGCAGCTTGCTCAAAGCCATAAAGTGGCCTCTGAAGCGATGTCTGAAGAGGTAGAATTTGGACCGGGCAAGCTGCAAGTTTCATTAGGAAAAGAAAATTTTACTGTTGATGTAAAAGATCGCTCAAGCATGGTCGATATTGTGCGAGGCATCAATGGCACTACTAATAATCCTGGAGTAAGAGCCTCGATTATTAATGATACCAATGGCAAACGGTTGATTGTTGCATCAGATAGATCTGGTGCAGAAAATAACATCAAAATATCGGTTGAATCTGAAGTTGGTAATCCCCTCAAAAATTTCGAATACAAAACACTTGAAGAACGAGTAAAAGCGCTCGAAGTGGCAAGGAGCGCGGCAGAAAAAGCGCTTGCCGTTCCAATTTTAGGGCAAGAAATTGCCAATCAAATGGGCTCAGACTTGCTGGATGGAGAAAAAGAAAAGTCTAAAGATGATTTAATAGACCAAGCACGTGGTCAGGCCGCCGCGGAAACGCTGTTAACCACAAAAGATGCAGACGGTAACGTTGTCCCATCTTTTGCAAAGCCGGAAGATTCAATACCTGGTTGGTCAGAAACAGCATCGGGTACATTACTTGATTCATATGAACCACCTGAACCTGAATTGGATGAAAAAGCGTTAAATAAAATGGGCGATGTTCCAGGGTGGAATAATACCGCCTCTGGCACATTAACCGACTCCTTTGTTACCCCTAGCGAGGCTCAGGCAGCTGAAGAACAAAGGATTGCTCAATTAGATGCGGAAGCAAGCGCTCTGATAGCGGCACAAGATGCTGAATTGGCAGACAAAAGAGCAGAGATTGATGACGCTGTCGCTAAAGGGACTTTAACAGAAGAGCAGGCTTATCAAGCCAAGCTTGACTTGTTACCACCCGAAGAGCGTGAGCGCAGAGTAAATATCGACAATACACAAGCCGCGCTGCAAAGCGCTCAAGAATCAATGGCTGCTTATAGCGGTATGGCTGAAGTACAAACGGCACAAGATTCGGTTGTTATGCTTGACGGTATTGCTCAATTGAGTAGCGAAAATAATGTCATTGAAAATGCCATCGATGGAATTGATATTACAGTGAAAGGGGTTACAGACCCAACTGAAAAGAAAACTGAGATTGGTGTTGAGTATGACAGGCAGAGTGTAAGAGAGGATATCGAACAGTTTGTATCTGCATATAACCAGTTTCACCAAATTTCTAGCGACCTGTCTGCTGTCGACCCACAGACGGGAGCCGCGGGTCCGTTAGCTGGTGACAGTATTGTCCGTTCTGCTCAATCGCGGTTAAAAACGGCTTTTTCTACGGCAGTAGAACAAGCACCGGAAGATCTCAAAACTTTGACTGAGTTCGGGATTACTAGTACCAGACAAGGTACACTAGAAATTAATGATAAAATGCTCGATAGGCAACTTAACAAGAACTTTACTAAACTTGAAGAGTTCTTCGGTGGCAATAATGGTTTTGCCAAGAAGGTAGAAGATGCTATTCAGTCAATGACAGGAGTAACGGGAACCATTAGGACCCGAGAAAATTCATTGAGAGAACAAAATTTTAGACTGAGCGACCAACAATCTGAACTTGACCGTCGGATGGTGAGTTTAGAAGATAGAACGAAAAATAAATTTATGGCGATGCAAGATGCAACCGCCAAAATGCAGGGTCAACTATCTGGCATGATGAACGCATTGGGATAATACATTGAGTCAATTATTAGACAATTTGAAAGCGTTAGATCAAAAAATGTTAGAACTATTTCAACAAAATGAAGTAGATAGTGAAAAAATCCTTTCATGTATAGATGAAAGGGAACAAATATTGCAGGAAATTAATTCAGAATTTAAGTCTGTTCCCGGTTTTGAAAGTTCACAAGAGTGGCAAGACGCGATTATACGAACGAAACAGCTCGTTAAATTGCTTCAAACAGAATCTAATCAGTTGGGTGAACAGCTTAAGAAGTATCGTCACGGTAACAAATCGGTTCAACGTTACCAACAGTTTTTATAAGAAGAGGAATACCATGCGCGGTTCATTACAAGCATATAAAAAGGTATCTGTAGATAGTCAATTGAGTGCGGCTTCTCCGCATAAAGTGATTCAGATGCTGATGGCAGGTGCGATTGAACGCTTGGTGCAAGGCAAAGCTGCGATGGCCCAAGGTAACATAGCCGTTAAAGGTGAGCGTTTAGGTAAAGCACTCGATATTGTTATCAGTTTAAGAACATGTCTTTCTATGGATGAAGGCGGAGACGTCGCTCAGAATCTAGACCAGTTATATGAGTTCATGATAAGCCAGATATCTGTGGCAAATATGGAGAATAACCCTCAAGCCATAGATGATGTTATTGATATCTTAAGAGAGATAAAGTCAGCGTGGGATCAGATACCCAATGAGTATCATAACCTTACGGCTGCAGAGCTAGGTCAGTGATCAATTTGATGTTTTTACCTTAAATACGGGCATTGCTGTCATAATAGATAGTTGCCTTATTTCACAGATGCCATAAAATAACGCCCATTAGACAAAAGTTCGCTTACCTAGTGGGCTTTTTTTGTTGCTGTTCTCCCCTAATTAGCTATCGTTAAATTAACGTTGTTTAAATGACTAAGCTGATAAAACACAAGAACATACATAAGGCACCTTATTAAGCTATGGATAGATTAGCCAAACTGTTGATAATTGAAGATGATGAAAAATTGCAACTTCAGTTAGCGATAATTCTGGAATTCATTGGGGAACAAGCTCTCGTTATACATTCAGAACAATTAGATTCGGTAAAATGGACCACCGAATGGTCTGCTTGTATTTGGGGGTCTATCAGTGATGAAATAGCTGAGGCTAATGTAGCAAAACATATTCAGAATTCGATTCATATCCCAACGCTTACCTTAGGGAAAAAAACGGGAACAATGTGCGAGTTCCCACATTTCATTGGCGAACTTTGTACCCCTCTAAATTACACTCAACTCACCGATGCGCTTCATCATTGTTCCGTATTTTTAGGAAAACAGAGCAGTGAATTTGTTAGTGGACGCAAAAGCACGCTGTTTAGAAGCTTGGTTGGAGAAAGTGCCGGTATCAAAGAAGTTCGCCACCTCATTGAGCAAGTCGCAAATACCGAGGCAAATGTGTTAATCCTCGGTGAATCCGGTACGGGTAAAGAAGTTGTTGCGAGAAACGTGCATTATCACTCTTCAAGAAGAAAAGGGCCGTTTGTACCAATTAACTGTGGGGCTATACCAGCAGACCTTTTAGAGAGTGAACTCTTTGGTCATGAAAAAGGCGCTTTTACCGGTGCAATTACCGCTAGAAAAGGGCGATTTGAATTAGCGGAAGGCGGAACTATCTTCCTTGATGAAATTGGTGATATGCCAATGCCAATGCAGGTTAAACTGTTACGTGTGTTGCAGGAAAGATGCTTTGAACGCGTAGGTGGTAATAGCACGATTAAGGTTAACGTTAGGATTATTGCGGCAACTCACCGAAATCTAGACGACATGATAACAGACGGTGGTTTTAGAGAAGACTTATACTATCGTTTAAATGTTTTTCCAATTGAAATGCCCGCGTTGAGAGAGCGAAGCGAAGATATCCCATTATTGCTGACTGAGTTGATGTCTAGAATGGAAGCGGAAGGAAGCCCTGCAATTCGATTTGCACCGAGAGCGGTTGATTCCCTTATGGATCATACATGGCCTGGCAACGTTCGTGAGTTAGCGAATCTAGTCGAGCGTATGGTCATTCTCTACCCAAATAAACTGGTCGATGTGACGAATCTACCGACCAAGTATCGCTATAGTGATATTCCTGAATTTCAGCCAGAGTACACTTCAAGTTCCGATAGTATTGAAGAACAAGAACGTGATGTTTTAAGCAGTATTTTTTCTCCGAACTTTTCTGCTGAAGAAGAAAGTGCCAAGAACGGGTCGGATGCTTACAGTTTGCCTGAAGAAGGGTTAAACCTGAAAGAGTATCTTGCTGATCTAGAGGTCGACCTTATTAGCCAGGCACTAAATAAACACGATGGTGTGGTTGCAAGGGCGGCGGATATGTTGGAAATCAGGCGAACCACTTTGGTAGAGAAAATGAAAAAATACAATTTACAGAGATAATGAACTAGATATAACGTCTTTCGCTATCGTCAATAATATGACACACAAAATAAACCATAACATCTTGATATTATAGAGTAATTCATTGGCCTGCTAATTGCATTCTTTGCTATTGTTCTATTTACAAGAGATATAAACATGGCATCACTTTCCATTGGGGAAAACGAAACTCACTTAGGCTCACTTGAAGATCAGGTTACAAGATACAAGCAAGTATTAGATGTCATGCCTGCCGGAGTGATTCTGTTAGATACTCAAGGTGAAGTGAAAGAGGCCAATCCTGAAGCGCAAAAACTACTGGAAGTTCCTTTAGTAGGACAGAAGTGGTTCGCGGTAATTCAAAACGCCTTTGCACCAAGAGACGATGATGGACACGAGATTTCATTAAGAAACGGCCGCAAGGTTAGATTGGCTATTTCAGCGTCATCGACAGGGCAACTTATTCTTATTACCGACCTGACAGAAACTCGCCTTCTGCAATCGAGAGTGGGTGATTTACAAAGGCTTTCATCGCTAGGCCGCATGGTCGCTTCATTAGCTCATCAAGTTCGAACGCCACTTTCTAGCGCAATGTTATACGCATCAAACCTCGGTGCTGCCAATCTCCCCGTCCCAACAAGAGAAAGATTTCAGACTAAGTTAATGGATCGTTTGCATGATCTAGAAAAGCAAGTAAATGACATGTTGCTGTTTGCAAAAGGCGGTGACAATAAAGTGGTGAATGCATTTACAGTGAGTGATCTTGTCTCTGAATTTCAACCAATGATAGAAACCGCAGTAAAGAATAACCAAATCGATTATTTTTTAGAAGTTGAAAGCGAAGATACCCAATTACTTGGTAACGTCAATGCGATGGCGTCAGCGTTAAGCAATCTCGTCATCAATGCAATTCAAATTGCAGGTAAAGAATCTCAAGTCGATGTATTTCTGCGGCCAGTCAATAATGAACTAAAAATTTCAGTTCAAGACAGTGGCCCAGGCGTCCCTGCAGAGCTACAAGCAAAGATCATGGAACCATTTTTTACTACTCGCTCTCAAGGCACTGGTCTTGGTTTGGCTGTTGTTCAGATGGTATGTCGTGCCCACAAGGGTCGCTTAGAATTAATATCAGAAGCAGGGGATGGTGCATGCTTCACAATGTGCCTTCCTATTGAAATAAACTCTGGAGAAGAATAATGGCTCAAAGCAAAGTGTTAATCGTTGAAGACGATGAAGGTCTACGCGAAGCGTTAGTAGATACTTTAGCCTTAGCTGGTTATGAGTGGATAGAGGCTGATAGTGCGGAAGATGCACTTGTAAAATTAAAATCTCAAGAAGTTGATATTGTCGTTTCAGATGTACAGATGGCTGGCATGGGTGGTTTAGCGCTATTAAGAAACATTAAACAGCAGCGACCTAATCTTCCGGTTCTTCTTATGACGGCTTATGCCAATATTGAAGACGCTGTTGCTGCGATGAAAGAAGGTGCAATTGATTATATGGCGAAACCTTTTGCACCAGAAGTTTTGCTAAATATGGTCTCTCGATATGCTCCGGTGAAAAATGATGATAATGGCGACGCTATTGTAGCGGATGAAAAAAGTTTAAAACTCCTATCTTTAGCAGACAAGGTTGCGAAAACCGATGCTAATGTGATGGTTCTTGGTCCGAGTGGGTCAGGCAAAGAAGTCATGTCTCGTTATATTCACAACGCTTCCAATCGAAAAAATGGGCCATTTGTTGCGATCAACTGTGCAGCTATCCCTGACAATATGTTAGAAGCAACCTTGTTCGGTTACGAAAAAGGCGCATTTACAGGTGCAATTCAAGCCTGTCCGGGAAAATTCGAACAAGCCCAAGGCGGAACAATACTGCTTGATGAAATCAGTGAGATGGATCTAAGCCTACAAGCAAAACTCTTACGAGTGTTGCAAGAAAGAGAAGTTGAACGTCTTGGGAGTCGAAAAAGTATTAAGCTTGATGTTCGTGTACTTGCTACCAGTAATCGAGATTTAAAACAGTATGTATCGGAAGGTAATTTCCGTGAGGATTTATACTACCGACTAAACGTATTTCCAATCTCTTGGCCTCCACTGACACAAAGAAAAGGCGATATTGAACCACTTGCCAAACATTTGGCGGAGCGACATTGTCAAAAGCTCGGTATGCCCGTGCCCTCAATGTCTAATAGCGCAATGGTCAAGTTGTTGAGTTATCCATGGCCGGGTAATGTGAGGGAGTTAGATAATGTTATTCAACGTGCGCTTATCCTAAGTGAGCACGGAGATATTCAAGACGACCATATTTTACTTGAAGGCGTCGATTGGCATGATGCTACCAGCCTACAAAGTGTTGTAGAGGCGGGCGAAGTAGTACCATCTGTTCGTCCAATCGCTGAAGTAAATCCAGACGTTCCTGTAGCAGCATCAGTGTCTAAGCCCTCTCTATCAGGAGAAGGACTCGGAAACGAGTTAAGAGATCAAGAGTTCGCGATAATTTTAGAAACCTTAGTTGAGTGTAATGGTCGACGAAAGGAGATAGCAGAAAAATTAGGTATAAGCCCTAGAACACTCAGGTATAAACTTGCAAAAATGCGCGATGCAGGCATAGAACTTCCTAGTTAATCATTAAGTTATATTGAAACGCTAAGCCATTTTGATAGAAATGACTTAGCGTTTTTCATTACATTGCTCTACTGGCATGCTAATTGCAAAATTAACATTAGGTCAGAATAAAAAGTCAAAAAATTGGCTTGTGGGGATGAAATGAATATTAGTGGAATTCAAGGTGAAATGCAGGCAATGATGCTTGAAGCATCAAATACTAAAGCAACCGCTACGGGTCAAACTGTCAGCGCTGATTTTAGTAAAATGCTAAGCTCTGCAATTAACAACGTGAACTCTCTCCAAAAAGCATCCAGCGATATTCAGATGCGTTTCGATAGAGGAGACGAAAATGTGTCTCTATCGGATGTCATGATTGCGAAAAATAAATCAAGTGTCGCGTTTGACGCAACCATCCAAGTTAGAAACAAGCTTGTCGAATCTTATAAAGAATTAATGAATATGCCAGTTTAGGTTGGGTGAAGAATAGTGGCTGACGATAAACAATCAACAGATTTGGCAGTAAGTGATTCTAGTGGCAGCGCACTTATGGCTGGCGCAGATGGCCTTGATAGCGCCATACAAGATCCAGATTTACATGAGAAAAGTTCTGCAAAAACTGACTTCGGAATGGGTGATCTTGATCTGCTTCGTCAGGTTGTATTAGTTCTATCTATTTCTATTTGCGTAGCTTTAATTGTGATGCTTTTCTTTTGGGTAAAAGAGCCCGAATTACGACCTTTAGGTTCATACGAAACCGAAGAACTTATTCCGATTTTAGATTATCTCGATCAACAAAAACAAGATTACACACTGAATGGCAATACGATTTCTGTGCCAGTGAGTGAATATAGTCAGTTAAAACTAAATCTGTCACGAGCAGGTTTGAATCAAACGACGGCAGCTGGAGACGATATACTTCTAAATGATATGGGTTTTGGTGTCTCACAGCGTCTAGAAAAAGAAAGATTAAAACTCAGTCGAGAAAGGCAGTTAGCTAAAGCTATTGAACAGATGCGCCAAGTACGTAAGGCTTCTGTTTTACTCGCCTTGCCACAACAAAGTGTTTTTGTACGCCATAATCAAGATGCTTCCGCAACGGTATTTTTGACTTTAGCTACTGGTTCTAGTTTAAAACAAGAAGAAGTGGATTCTATTGTTGATATGGTTGGAAGTGCAGTTCCAGGTATGAAGCCAACTCGCGTTACCGTAACCGATCAATATGGCCGTTTGTTAAGTTCAGGGTCTCAAGACCCGTTATCGACGGCACGTCGTAAAGAGCAAGACATCGAAAGAAAACAAGAACAGTCGCTTAGAGATAAAATAGATTCGGTATTAATGCCTATTTTAGGGATTGGAAATTATACAGCGCAAGTGGATGTTCAACTCGACTTTAGTGCAATAGAGCAAACGCAAAGAAAATACGATCCACAAACACCTGCGACAAGAAGTGAATATACTTTAGAAGATTACAACAACGGAAGTGTTGTGGCTGGGGTACCGGGCGCATTGAGTAATCAACCCCCAGCAGACGCTTCTATTCCACAAGACGTTGCTCAAATGAAAGATGGCTCTATGCTCGGACAAGGCTCCGTACATAAAGAAGCAACTAGAAACTTTGAGTTAGATACCACCATTAGCCACGAGCGTCGACAAACGGGTGTTATCGACCGTCAAACGGTTTCAGTTGCCATTAAAAATCGCGCTATTACGAATCCAGATACTGGCGAAGTTACCTACCAACCTTTGTCACAAGGTGAAATTGACGCAATTAAACAAGTACTTATAGGTACAATTGGGTTTAGTGAAGCCCGTGGTGATTTGTTGAATGTGTTAAGTGTTAAATTTGCTGAACCTGAATTTGCAGAAGTAACAGAAACGGCTATTTGGGATCATCCTAACTTTAATGACTGGGTTCGTTGGGCTGCCAGCGCTCTAGTTATCATTATTGTGATTGTTGTGCTGATACGCCCTGCGATGAAGAAACTTCTCAATCCACATGATGAAGAAGAAGCAGTGGAATATGGCCCAGATGGATTACCAATTAATGCGAATAGCGAAACCAGTTTAATCGGTAGTGATATTGAAAGTGGTGAAGCATTTGAATTTGGGTCTGGTATCGATTTACCTAACCTACATAAAGATGAAGATGTGCTCAAAGCAGTGAGAGCATTGGTTGCGAATGAACCTGAGTTAGCGGCTCAGGTTGTGAAGAATTGGTTACAAGATGCCTGATGAAATTGTAAAAAGTGAAGAGGGTGGACCTCTAGCAACAACGGATGCTGTTGATATAGCCAATATTGTTGGTGATGAGCGAGCAGCGATACTGTTATTGAGTCTTAGTGAAGAGGATGCGGCAGGTATTATTCGTCATTTAGAGCCGAAGCAGGTGCAACGCGTTGGTAGTGCAATGGCGAGAGCAACTGACTTAAACAACGATAAAGTAACGGCTGTGCACCGAGCGTTTCTAGAGGATATTCAAAAGTACACCAATATTGGTATGGGTAGCGAAGACTTTATGCGTAAAGCACTCGTTGCTGCTTTGGGTGAAGATAAAGCCGGAAACTTAGTTGACCAAATTTTGTTGGGCACAGGTTCTAAAGGTCTAGATTCGTTGAAATGGATGGATCCACGTCAGGTTGCTACCATCATTATTAATGAACACCCGCAGATTCAAACTATTGTGCTCTCCTATCTAGATGCGGATCAGTCTGCAGAAATTTTATCTCAATTCCCAGAGCGAGTTAGGCTTGATCTTATGATGCGTATTGCCAACCTTGAAGAAGTCCAACCGTCAGCGCTAGCGGAATTGAATGAAATTATGGAGAAACAGTTTGCTGGTCAAGCTGGTGCTCAAGCTGCGAAGATTGGTGGTCTAAAAGCAGCGGCAGAAATTATGAACTACATGGACAACAGCGTCGAAGGTGTTTTGATAGACCAAATTCGAGATCAAGACGAAGATATGGCTACTCAGATCCAAGATTTGATGTTCGTATTCGAAAACTTGATCGAAGTAGACGACCAAGGTGTTCAGAAACTGTTGCGCGATGTGCCACAAGATGTACTGCAGAAAGCATTGAAAGGTGCAGACGAAGGGTTACGAGAGAAAATATTCAACAACATGTCAAAACGTGCTGCAGAGATGATGCGCGACGATATCGAAGCTATGCCTCCTGTACGTGTTGCGGATGTGGAAGCGGCTCAGAAAGAGATCTTGGGTGTGGCAAGAAAACTGGCCGACAGCGGAGAAATTATGCTGTCTGGCGGTGCCGACGATTTCTTATAATAGTTATTAAACAAAGTAGGTAATGTATGTCTCTTGAACGGAAAAGAGGTTTTTTGCGTCCAGACGAAGATGGTGCAGAGGTGAAACCAGAGAAATGGGGTTTGCCGGATTACACCTCAGAGACGAATAAAGATGCCAAAGAGACGGCATTTAATTATGACCCAGGCTGGATTCCTAACTTTGATGAGCCAAGCGCAGAAGCGCCAATTGAACTCACAGAATCTGCGATTGAAGAGATAAAGAAAAATGCTCATCAAGAAGGTTATCTTCAGGGGCAAGAAGCCGGCTTTAATGCTGGGTATGAAAAAGGCAAAGAACAAGGTTTAAATGACGGTCATGCCGAAGGTTTGGACCTTGGTAAAACCGAAGGCATTCAAGAAGGTCAGGCGTTTATAAAGCAACAGGTAGAGCACTTCATGAACCTTGCAAATCAGTTTGCTCAGCCATTAGAGCTAATGAATGCACAGGTAGAGAAACAACTTGTTGAAATGGTACTGACATTAACCAAAGAAGTTGTGCATGTTGAAGTACAAACCAATCCTCAAATCATTTTGGATACCATCAAAGAATCCGTTGAAGCACTGCCTATTTCTGGCCACTCAATTACGTTAAAGCTTAATCCAGAAGACGTCACCATTATTAAGTCAGCCTACGGT